>JAUNGW010000230.1 GCA_030524245.1 Eubacteriales bacterium | reverse complement strand
TATCCGCACCAAAAGCCGCATAAGCCCTATCTTTATGCGGCTTTTGCGTTGTCGCGCGGTGATCGGATTTGAGAAACAGCCATTCCTCTGCCGGCCCCATCTAGTTGTATTTTGTAAATAATTGGCTGAACCGCCATTGAACCGGCCCCTTGACGGGTCCGGCAGATATCCCTGCGGCAGCTGCCGCAGGAATCAGAATATGAGACATTCAATTAAATCAGATGATATTTCTCCAGCATGGCAATCCGCAGGCCTTCGTCCTCCTTCAGGCGCCCCAGTTCATCAAACAGCCCGTCGGCTGCCATTCGGGAGATCAGCTCCAGCATCAGGCTCCTGCCTTTGGCTTCGCCCTTTGCCTCTCCCTTGGCTTCCCGCTCTTTCAACAGCTCTTCCATCGTCATATAGGCTTCCTCCCATTCGCGGCTGCGCTTTAATGCTGCTATCTTCCCATGGAGCTTCCGGAGCCTCCCATCCGGCGAATTTTTCGCCACCTCCTCCGTGGAATGCTCCACATACCGCAAAAACTGAATCAGCTCAGGCGGCACATCCTGATCGTTTATCCCGCGGGTATTCAGAAAAATTTTCTGCGTCCCGTCCCCCAGCGCCTCCCCGTTTTCCAGACAGCGCTCTTCAAACGTGTAGCGGTAAAAACCGGATGAAAACGGATCATAGGTGCAGATAAAGATCACATAGCTTGGCGGCAGTTCACGGAAGTCCTGTCCCGGCCGCAGGGCGGCCACATCCATCCCGGCCTGGTGGAACCTGCTGCGTTTCGGCAGCTCAGCCCTATGGGCGTTCTGCATTTCCAGATTATACGCCACGTCCACCTCGTCGCTGGCAAATACATCCAGCCGTACATACCGAAAATCTTTAGAATACAGGAGGCTCCGCTCGGCTCTCACCTTTACCGGGCCCACCGCTTTACCCAACAGCAGTTCCAGCACCAGCCGGCAGGTTTCGGAATCCTCCAGTGCGGCAGCAAACAAAAACGCATCATTTAAATTGAGTTCCTGAAACTTTTTCTGTGACATCATTCACTCCTGACCGATGACGGCACAGCAAAGGATTCGTCTGTTTCTCTGCTTTGATTATAGCGCAGCGAACGGGCAAACTCAAGCCCCGGCGAAAATAGGGCCGCATTTTCAAATATATTGATCCGCTTACGCGGCCAATGCCGTAATCCCAAAATACGCCAGCACGATAACGCCCAGGATAATCCGGTAATATCCGAAGAATTTAAAGTCGTTCTTGCGCACATAGTTCATCAGGAACTTGATGGAGTACACGGAAACAATGAACGCGATGAACATTCCGAACACAGTGTAAAAAATCTGGGGGCCTGAGAAGGAATTGCCGTCCAGAAAATATTTTACAAGTTTTAAAAAGCTGGCCCCGAACATCACGGGGATGCCCAGGAAAAAGGAGAACTCCGCCGCAGCGCCTCTGGAACAGCCCAGAATCATGGCTCCCAAAATCGTCGCTCCTGACCGGGACGTGCCGGGCACCAGGCTCAGCACCTGGAACATGCCGATAAAAAAAGCGGTCTGCAAAGAAATCTGCCCCACCTTCTGCACGCTGGGGCTGGCGAATCTGCGGTTGCTCTCCACCACGATAAATAACACGCCGTAGAGGATCAGCATCGCCGCCACCACGTAGGCATTGTAAAGATGGGCAT
>JAUNGW010000067.1:13004-14091 GCA_030524245.1 Eubacteriales bacterium | reverse complement strand
AATCGGGGCTAATGTTAAAGATTTTTTGGGACATTTTCAAAAATGCTTGACAATAGAATGGTTGAAAAAAAAAGTCGGCTATATTATACTGTAACTGTTCAGGACGGCGGGAAAATGCGAGCCAGAACGGAAGATACGCCGCCCAAAACCTAATATACCACACTGTCTGAATTCCGTCCCATATCCGCCGGAACAGAGCAGACAGCTGACAGAAACGGAGCAGAACTATGATTTTATCATGCAGTCATATCAGCAAGGCCTTCGGCACAGACCAGATTCTGTCCGATGTGTCCTTTCATATAGAAGACCAGGAAAAGGCAGCCATTGTAGGCATCAACGGAGCCGGCAAGTCCACCCTTTTAAAAATTATTGTAGGGGAGCTGGCGGCCGATGGGGGAAGCGCTGTTTTATCCGGCGGAAAAACCCTGGGATACCTGGCCCAGCACCAGGACCTGGACAGCGGCGCCACCATTTACGAAGCTCTTAAGGAGGTCAAGGCTCCCATCATCGAGATGGAGCAGCAGATCCGCAGCCTGGAGCTTCAGATGCAGTCCGCCTCCGGCCAGGAGCTGGAGCAGATGCTCTCCGCCTACAGCCGCTTAAACCATACCTTTGAGCTGGAGAATGGCTATGCCTGGAAAAGCGAGCTGACCGGCGTGTTAAAGGGTCTCGGATTTTCCGAGGACGAATTTGCAAAGCCTGTGTCCGCCCTTTCCGGCGGTCAGAAGACGCGGGTCTCCTTAGGCCGGCTTCTTCTCTCCCGCCCGGACATCATCCTGCTGGACGAGCCTACCAACCACCTGGACATGGAATCCATCGCCTGGCTGGAGAATTATCTGCGCGGTTACAACGGAGCCGTGGTGATCGTCGCCCATGACCGGTATTTCCTGAACCGGGTCGTTACAAAGATCGTTGAGCTGGAGAATGGCCGCAGCACCGTCTACCTGGGCAACTACACCGCCTACAGCGAGAAAAAATCCATGCTGCGGGCAGCCCAGATGAAGGCCTACTTAAACCAGCAGCAGGAAATCCGCCATCAGGAGGAGGTTATCGCCAAATTAAAATCCTTCAACCGGGAAAAATCCAT
>JAUNGW010000067.1:0-12994 GCA_030524245.1 Eubacteriales bacterium | reverse complement strand
GGGCGGAAAGCCGGGAAAAGATGCTCGCCAAAATCGAGGTTCTGGAAAAACCGGCCGCCGTCCGGGATGAGATGCACATTTCCCTGGAGCCCAACATCGTCAGCGGCAGCGATGTGCTGACCATCCGGGGACTGGCCAAGTCCTTCGGCAGCCAGACGCTGTTTTCCCAGGTGGACATCGATATAAAGCGGGGGGAGCGGGTAGCCGTCATCGGAAACAACGGCACCGGCAAGACCACCCTCTTAAAGCTGATCAACGCCATGCTTCCGGCCGACTGCGGCACCATTACCCTGGGCTCCAATGTGCATATCGGCTATTACGATCAGGAGCACCATGTGCTTCACATGGAGAAAACCGTATTTGAGGAAGTCCAGGACGCCTACCCGAACCTGACAAACACTCAGGTGCGCAATATTCTGGCCGCCTTTTTATTCACAGGAGACGATG
This sequence comes from Eubacteriales bacterium, assembly GCA_030524245.1. Taxonomy (GTDB): domain Bacteria; phylum Bacillota; class Clostridia; order Lachnospirales; family Lachnospiraceae; genus Brotaphodocola. The sequence goes on along the minus strand of JAUNGW010000067.1, from coordinate 12,547 downwards.
TATTTAAACGGATCAGCGACTTAAGCGGCGGCGAGCGGGGCCGTGTCTCTCTGGCAAAGCTGATGCTCTCCGAGGCCAACTTCCTGATTCTGGACGAGCCCACCAACCATCTGGACATCACCTCCAAGGAGATCCTGGAGGATGCCCTGAAAAATTACACCGGCACGGTTCTTTATGTGTCCCACGACCGGTATTTTATCAATCAGACGGCCACCAGAATCCTGGAGCTGTCCGGCGGAGCCTTCCTCAACTATATCGGCAACTACGACTACTATCTGGAAAAGAAGGATCTGATGAACCAGCTTCACGCAGCCCCCTCCGGCAGCGCCCCCGCCGCGGCCGCTCCGGAGCCCGTATCAGAAAACAAACTGGACTGGAAGGCCCAGAAGGAGGAGCAGGCCAAAATCCGCAAGCGGCAGAACGACTTAAAGCGCACGGAGGAAGAGATTCTGCAGCTGGAGACAAGAAACAGCCAGATCGATGAGCTGCTGGGACAGGCGGATGTCTATACAGACGTAGCAAGGCTGATGGAGCTCAACAAAGAAAAAGAGTCCATCCAGACTTCTCTGGAAGAACTCTACGAAAGATGGGACGAGCTGGCCTCCGGCTGATAGCCGGGGCCATAGCCCTCTGTCCGGGCGGCATCCTCAGCCGACTCTCCTGCCTGGCTGCGCTTTGCCTCACGCTCCTTTAAAATCCGTTCTCTCTCCTCCGGCGTCTCTGCCGAAAGAAGAATCTCCTCCATCACCTGGCAGGCCTCCCGGCTGATCCGCTCCATGGTCTCCCGCCTCCCCTCGTCCACATAGGCGGCGAAGGCCTGGCCGAAATAAAAGGCCGCATCCCCCGAATAGTAATCCGGTATCTCCAGGTACGTCTGCAGCCTGCGGAATTCGTTCCACAGCCGCTCCATCCAGGAGCTTCCCTCCTCATAGCAGCCGGCGGCATAGCCCACATACTCTCCGAAGGCCGGGAGAATATCGCTCCCTCTGGTAAACTTTACCTTCTTATAACGGGTATCCACACTGTGATACACATAGTAAATCCCCTGATCTGTCCCCGGAGCCTCAAAATACTTTTTCTTTGTATAAAACATAAACTGCCAGCCGGCTTCGGTAAATTTCTTAAGCCAGGCTCTCGGCACCTGATAAAGCTCATCGGTCAGGATATCCTTATCCTCTCCCGAAGGATTCACCGTCCCGATCACCCGGATGTTTCCCTTCTCCTCCGGCTGGCCGTTCTCCCCGTAATAAGTCAGATCCACATACTGGTTCCTGGCCATATGTCCGTTTGCATAAAAGAAATACTGCAGTCCGTCAATATTACGGAAACCGCCCTCGGCCATCCGTCCTGTCTCATCGAACCAGTACCACTCCCCGCCATAAAACAGCCAGCCTGTCTGACGCTGCCCGGCCTCCGGCTGATAATACCACCCGTGGCCCACATCATCGTAAAACCAGCCGGCCAACGCGCCTCCCGGCGCCTCCATGGCACAGGCTGTTCCCGCTCCCGCTGTCAGCCACAGGCACACTGCCGCCGCTGCATATAAATTTTTTATGGTTTTCCTCACGGAGTATTCTCCTTTTTAAAACAGCGGCGCCATGCCTGACAGCAAAGCGCCGCCATGAATGAAAATCAGCCCCCCGCCGGAGCGGAGGGCCATATGGTTTTCTTCATGAGCAAGACGATAAGCCGGGTTATGTCGTTGGATGGTCATCTATCTAGGCCAGATGTCGCCACCTGGCTCAAGCAACCTACCCGAAAGCAGACGGGCCGCCTTATGCTTTCTGTTCGGTCTTGCTTCGGATGGGGTTTACATGTGCCCCGCCTGTTGCCAGGCGGGCGGTAGTCTCTTACACTGCCCTTCCACCCTTACCGGCCGGAGACCGGCGGTATATTTCTGTTGCACTGTCCCTGGAGTCGCCTCCGCCAGACGTTATCTGGCACCCTGCCCTGTGAAGCCCGGACTTTCCTCTCCCGCAGCCTTTCGGTTCTGCGGCAGCGACCATCTGTCTTACTCACGTAATACTATATCATGGCCGCAGCCATGTGTCAACCGGACGCCCTACACCTTAAAACAGCTGCCGCCGATAAACTCCCTCAGGATGGAATTCTTTGGAATATCCTCGCTGCTCACCCCCAGGAAATAATCCAGAAACTTTAAAAGCCGCTTTGCCTCCACATACTCCGCGCTGTCCGGCGGCACGGAGAAAAGCACTGGCTCCGCATACTGCTTCAGCACCGCCAGCTCATAGACAAGCGCTGAATTAAACATCACATCCGTATCCTCCTGGTATGGGAAAATATTCTCCTCCTCGCCCCTGCGGACAGACGGCCACATCCGGATCGTCGCCTGAGCCGACGCGCCTCTTGTCCTCGCATCCCGGACAATCCGCCTAAGCAGCCTGCCGTCCGTGGTCGGAATCCGGTTGTGCTCGTCGATGTTTAACTGTGTCAGTGCGCTGATATAGATTTTAAACTTGCTCTCCCTGGGAAGGCTGAAAGAAAGCTGCTCATTCAGACAGTGAATGCCCTCAATAACCAGAATATCCTCCGCCCCCAGAGTCAGCTTATCTCCTCTGTACTCCCTCTCCCCGGTCAGGAAATTATAGCAGGGAAGCTCCACCGTCCTTCCTGCCAGAAGCTCCGTCATATTTTCATTAAACAGCTTCACATCCAGGCATTCCAGCGCCTCGTAATTATAATTGCCGTCCTCGTCCCTCGGGCTGTCCACCCGGTTTACGAAATAATTGTCCACAGCAATGGGATGGGGCTTCAGCCCCTTGGCCCTCAGCTGAATGGACAGTCTGTGGGAAAATGTGGTCTTTCCCGAGGAAGACGGTCCCGCAATCAGCACGATCCGCTTGTCCGGCTTTGAGGCAATCTGATCCGCAATATCGCCCAGACGCTTCTCCATAAGAGCCTCCTGAACCAGAATCAGCTCGTTCATCTGCCCGCGGCTGATGCAGTCGTTGAGCGCGCCCACATTGGACACCTCCAGCATCCGTCCCCAGACGTCCGCCTCCTTCATCACATGAAACAGCTTATCCTGCGGCACAAAGGGCCGCACCTTATCCGGCGCCGACTGCTCCGGAAGAAGCAGCAGAATGCCGCCCTGATACAGCTTCAGGTCAAAATACCGGATATAACCCGTGTCCGGCACCATATAGCCGTAATAGTAATCCTCAAATCCGTCCAGGCTGTAGACATTTACCCGGGATACTCTCCGGAAATGAAACAGCCTCTCCTTATCGTACATCCCGTGCCGGTGAAACAGCTCCACCGCCTCATCCGTGTTCATGCTGCGCTTCTTTATGGGAATCCTGGCCTCCGTATACTCCCGCATCCTGTCCCGGATCCTTAAAATCAGCTGCTCCGTCAGCTCAAACTCTCCCTCCGGCTCCGCGTAGAGTCCGTTTCCCACAGAAAACTCCACCGACACCTTTTTCAGCCGGTCCGCTCCGATCACCTGATAGCAGGCCTTCAAAAGCATCAATAACGCGCTGCGCTGATAGCTCTGCATCCCCGGATTATCCCTTGCCGTAAGAAAGCTCACCGTAGCGCCATCCCTGACCTGCCTGTAAAGCTCCTGCAGCTTTCCGTCCGACACAGCCAGCAGGATGTCGTCTGCATACTGCTCCTGAAAATCCGCCGCCAGCCTTTTTAAAGTTGTTCCATCCTCATACTCATACGGTCTTCCCCCAACCGTCACATGAACCATAAATTATAAATTCCTCCTGTTCTGATGCCTCAGAAAACCTGAGCGGGAAATGCCGGCGCAGCTTCCATAACCTCTGCCGTCCCGCCTGAGTGCCGGCGGATATACTCTGCCATAAACGGAATGAAAATATGCTCCAGTCCATAATGGCCCGCGTCAATCACCGCCATATGGCGGGCCGCCGCATCGATGCCGCTGTGATGGCCGATGTCTCCCGTCACAAGCGCCTGAGCCCCTGCCTCAACGGCATACTCGATCATGCTGCCGCCTGCTCCCGGAGAAACGGCGATCCGCTCTATGGGCTCCCGCACCTGCTCACTGCCGTACACGGTCACGAACGGCAGGCCAAAGGCCTGCTTCACCTGCAGGGCAAGCTCCTTTAAGGACACCGGCGCCGGCAGGCGTCCCTTCTTTCCGATTCCGATGGGCAGTCCGTCCGCCTCTCCCGTCACCTCAAGAGGCTCTCCGTCCAGAAGCCCCAGCCGGCCGGCAGCAAGATCCGCCATACAGCCCGGCGCCGCGTCAAAATTGGTGTGCATGGCAAAATAACAGATATCCGCCTGAATCAGAGACACGATCCGGCGGCTGATAAAATTCTCATCATTCACCAGCTTTAACGGCTTAAAAATCAGAGGGTGATGGGTTACAAGCAGATCCGCCTGCCAGGATACCGCCTGCTCCACCACCTCGTCCGTGGCGTCCAGCGCCACAAGAATCCGTTTAATTTCCTTATCCGCCCGTCCCGCCTGAAAGCCCGGGTTATCCCACCCGCAGGCATACTCCTTGGGCGCCAGCATATCAAACTGCCGGATCCACTGTCTGCAGTTCATGTAAAGCCTCCTCCGTCTGTATGATCTCCTCTTTCAGCCGGCGCAACCGTTCCTGCGCCTTCTCTCCCGTCTGACAGGAAAGCCCTTCCGCAATCTCCTGATACTGGGCGAGCTCCCTTTTCAAAAGCCGCTCAAGCTCCGGAGACCCCGCCCGGATCAGGCATCTCCCGTACCGGTAATCGTACTCCTTTTCATAATGCATGGCGCCGGGCCTTACGGTCATGACCGTATAGAACTTTCCGTCCTCCTCCACCATCACCTCCCCGGCAATGGCCAGTCCAAGCTCCTCCAGACCGTGGCGGAACAGGGAAAGCTCCGACTGGGGCGATAAAATCCAGTGGCTCACCGTCTCTCTTACATGAGCTCCGTCCCGCAAGATCCGGAGCATCAGCTCCCCGCCCATGCCGGCAATCACCACCGTATCCGCTTCTCCGGCCGCCAGGCCCTCCAGACCGTCTGAAAGCCGTGTTTCCACCCGGTCCGAAAGACCGCGGCGCGCAATATGCTCCTGTGCCCTGGCCAGAGGTCCTTTTCTCACATCCATGGCAATCGCCCTGGAAAATGCCCCCGACTCCACCAGCCGGATCGGCACAAATCCATGATCCGTGCCGATATCAGCCGCAGCGCCGCCTGCGCCGCCGCAGTCCTCCGCCCTGGACGCAATGGTTTCCAGCCGTTTTGATAACTTCATTGGCAACTGTACACTCCTTAATCAAGGTAATCCTTTAATTTTCTGCTCCGACTCGGATGGCGCAGCTTCCGAAGGGCCTTCGCCTCGATCTGACGGATCCGCTCTCTGGTCACATGAAAAACCTTGCCTACCTCCTCCAGCGTTCTGGGCCGTCCGTCGTCCAGGCCGAACCGCAGCCGAAGCACCTGCTGCTCCCTGTCCGTCAGCGTCTCCAGAATCTCCATCAGCTGATCGTGAAGCAGGTTGAAGGTGGCCTGATCCGCAGGCACCATCACATTGTCATCCTGGATAAAATCTCCCAGATGGCTGTCCTCCTCCTCGCCAATCGGCGTTTCCAGGGACACCGGATCCTGGGAAATCTTCCGGATCTCCCGCACCCGCTCCACAGGAAGATCCATCCTGGCCGCGATTTCCTCTGTGGTAGGCTCTCTCCCCAGCTCCTGAACCAGCTGCCTGGAGGTACGGATCAGCCGGTTGATAGTCTCCACCATATGAACCGGAATCCGGATCGTCCTTGCCTGATCCGCAATCGATCTGGTGATGGCCTGGCGGATCCACCAGGTGGCGTAGGTGCTGAACTTGTAGCCCTTGCGGTAGTCAAACTTCTCCACCGCCTTAATCAGACCAAGATTGCCCTCCTGGATCAGATCCAGAAGCTGCATGCCGCGGCCCACATACCGCTTGGCTATGCTTACCACCAGACGGAGATTGGCCTCCGCAAGGCGCTTTTTCGCCTCCTGGTCGCCGTTTTCCATCCGTTTGGCCAGATCAATCTCCTCCTCCGTGGTCAGCAGAGGAATCTTTCCAATCTCTTTTAAATACATCCGGACCGGATCCTCCACGGATACCCCGTCCGGCACCGAAAGGTCGATGGACTCCACATCGATATCATCATCCACATTCAGGTCTTCTTCCGCAAACAGCTCCGGCTCCAGCTCCTCTTCCTCCGGCCGCAGCACGTCCACATTGTTGTTGTCGAGGAAATCATAAATTCTGTCCAGCTTTTCCGGATCCAGAAGCTCCCCGCGGAAAAAATTCAGCACCTCCCGGTTTTCCAGAACATTCTTCCGCTTTCTGGCCAGCTCCAGGAGCTGTGCAAGCTTCTCCTCAAAGGTGATTTCCGTCTTCTGTGCCTGTTGTTCCATATTATCCACCTGCCCTTTCCCGGTGCGTCAGTCAATGGTTATTCGGATGGTCTTAAGCGCCGCCTGCTCCTTTATGATCTGCTGAAGCTGCCCGATATCCGCCGCGCTGCGGCTGGCCTCGTCCAGGCTGTGCCTTCGCACCCTCAGCACGGTCTCCGAAAACGCCTTCTTCTGTTCCTCATTGTTCAGGGACTCCTTAAGACTTGCGTTAAACAGGCCTGCCACCTCTCTGTATTGTTCTTCATCATTGATAAAATGATTCAGGATCCCTGCGGGGCTTAAATCTCCTTGCTCCAGTCCCTCAAATACCATCTGCGCTACCTGGTGGTACAGCGGTTCCCTGAAATCCTCTGCTCCTACGATGCCTTTGATCTTGTCAAACAGCTCCGGCCGTTCGATCAGCCATGTAAGAAGCAGTCTCTGGGACCGCCGGATTCCATCGTCCTTATCCTTTTTCCTTCGTACCTCCTTTTGCTGCCCGTCCGTCTCCGGCGCCGGGCTTTTCACCGGCTGGTCTCCCAGCTGCAGTCCCAGCCTGTTGACCAGCCGCTTTAAATCCTCATAAGGCAGAAACTGCGCCTCTGATACCGCCCTGATATAGTTGTCCCGCTCCAGCGCCTCCGGAAACTCCAAAAGCTTTCTGGCCACTGCATTCTGAAAGCGCGTCTTCTGCTCCGGATCTCCCAGATCATACTCCCGCTTCAGCACGTCAATCTCAAACAGAAAGCTGTTCTGCGCCTGTTCAATCCGTTCTCTGAAGGCGTCCGCCCCCAGGTTTTTGATGAACTCATCCGGATCCTTGTACGGTTTCAGATTCAGCACCCTGGTGGATATTCCCGCCGTCTTTAAAATGGGAATAGCCCGCAGGGCTGCCTTCACGCCGGCTCCGTCGCTGTCATAGGTTAAAATCACCATATCCGTATACCGCTTTAAAAGGGCCGCGTGCTGGGTGGTAAAGGCCGTGCCCAGCGAAGCAACCGCGTTGGTGAAGCCGGCCTGATGCATGGCGATCACATCCATATAGCCCTCGCAGGCCAGCATGTACTTTTCCCGGCTTGTTCTTGCATAATTCAGGCCGTACAGGTTCCGGCTCTTGTCAAACACCATCGTCTCCGGCGAATTTAAATACTTCGGCGTCCCATCCCCCATAACGCGTCCGCCGAAGCCGATCACCCGGTTGTTCACATCCATGATCGGAAACATCACCCGGTTCCAGAACTTATCATGCGTTCCGCGCTCCTCCATGGTCACCAGGCCGGAATCCTTCAAAAGCTCATCCCCGTAGCCCTTCGCCTTCAGATACCGGTACAGATCATCGCTGGTCTTGTTGGCAAATCCAAGGCCGAATCTGCGGATCGTCTCGTCAGACAGCGCCCTGTTCCTGAAATAGTCATATCCAATTTTTCCCTGAGGCTGGTGCAGCTGATAATAAAAATAGCTGGCCGCCAGCTTGTTGATCTCAAGCAGGGTGGAACGCTTATCCGCCCTCGCCCGCTCCTCCTTTGAGTACTCGATCTCAGGAAGCTTGACTCCCGCCCGCTCCGCCAGCACCTTCATGGCCTCCGGAAACGTATAGTTTTCATATTCCATCACAAAGGTCAGCACATTGCCCCCCGCTCCGCAGCCGAAGCAGTAATACATCTGCTTCTGGGGCGACACGGAAAACGACGGGGATTTTTCATTGTGAAACGGACACAGGCCGAAATAATTGCTGCCTTTTTTCTGAAGCTTCACATATCCGGAAATCACATCCACGATGTCATTCCTTGTCCGCACTTCTTCTATGATTTCTTCCGGGAAATACATGCCTCCTCCTTTCTCCTACACCTTCCACGCCTTCGGCACAAACAGCTGCTCAAACCGGTCAATGGCGTAGCTGTCGCTCATGCCGGCAATATAATCGCAGACCACCCGCTCCTTCGGCTCTCCCCGGTGCACCATCATCAGCAGATACTCCTCCGGGAGCTCAATAACATGATCCATATAATATTTGTAAAGGGACACAATCAGCTGCTGGGCGCGTCCCTCCTCCGCCTTGGGAATGTCGTTGAGGTACACGTGCTTGAACAGCCAGGCGCGGAGACCCTGCATGGTCTCCTCCATCCCCGGGGACATCCGGATGACCGGCTGGTCCATGCTCTGATAAATAATGTCGTGAATCATAGTGTTCAGCCGCTCCCTGACGCTGTGTCCCAGCACAGCTGTGTACTCCTCCGGTATCTCCTCCTCCGTGAAAATCCGTGCCCGGATCGCATCGTCAATATCATGATTTATGTATGCAATCTTATCGGATAAGCGGACCACGCATCCCTCCAGCGTGGAAGGATGGCCGCTGGTTCTGTGATTCAAAATCCCGTCCCGCACTTCCTTTGTCAGGTTCAGTCCCCTGCCGTCCTTCTCCAGAACCTCCACCACCCGCACGCTCTGCTGGTAATGGGCAAAACCATAGGGACACAGCTCGTCCAAAATCCGTTCGCCGGAATGCCCGAAGGGCGTGTGTCCCAAATCATGGCCCAGGGCAACGGCCTCCGTCAGATCCTCGTTCAGGTTCAGGGAACGGGCAATGGTTCTGGCAATCTGGGATACCTCCAGCGTATGAGTCAGCCTTGTCCTGTAGTGATCCCCCTCCGGCGCCAGAAATACCTGTGTTTTATGCTTTAATCTCCGAAAGGCCTTACAGTGCAGGATCCGGTCCCTGTCCCGCTGATATTCCGTGCGGATGTCACAGGGAACTTCCTCTCTGTCTCTGCCCAGGCTCTTGCTGCTTAATGCCGCATAGGGGCTTAAATACTGAGCCTCCCACGCCTCCCTTTTCTCCCGGATATTCATGAAAAGACCTCCTTTCAGAAATAATGGAAGCTATTCTTCTTAAAAGTTCATAGATAACATTCATTATAGCATGTTTTCTATGAACTTTTCACACCATTTTTGGTGTTATGGCTGCACTTTCCTGTCCCGAAAAGAAAAAAGCGCCTGGTATGCTGCCGGATGCTCCATCCGAAACCTGCCTGACGCTTTCTTTTATAGTCATAATCCGCCCGCGGCGAATCATGGCGTTTATTTCAAAAAGCCGTTTACAATCTGGGCTTCCGCCTCTTCCTCCGTAAGTCCCAGCGTCATCAGCTTGATAATCTGCTCTCCGGCGATCTTTCCAATGGCCGCTTCATGAATCAGGGCTGCGTCGATGTCGTTGGCCTCCAGCTGCGGAACCGCCAGAATCCGCGCATTGCCCATGATAATGGCATCGCACTCCGTATGGCCGCTGCACTTCGCGTTGCCCACGATCTGGGAGTCAAACTTCTGGTAGGAATGATCCTTTGCCACAGAACGGGAAACCACGTCCGCGCTGGCGTCCTCGCCGTTCAGCTTCACCACATAGTCGCTGACCGCAGTCTGATTCCCGTGGGTCAGAAGCCGCTCACGCACCACAAGCCTTGCGCCTGCCGCAAGCTCGGCGGTGGTGGTTCTGTACGTGGAATCCACGCCCTTGATCTGAACCATCTCCATCTCCATGGAGCTGCCCTCTTCCATATACACCTCGGTGCCCGGGTTCAGGATCCGCTTTCCGCTCCCATCGCCCTCGCCGTAGTGCTTCTCCACATACTTCACCTTCGCATTCTTTCCTACATAGAACCGGTGAATGCCGTCATGCTCTGAATCCTGGCTGCCGCAGTTGTGGATGCCGCAGCCTGCCACGATCACCACATCGCTGTCCTCACCGATATAGAAATCGTTGTAAACCATCTCCTTCATGCCGCTCTGGCTGAGCACCACCGGAATGTGCACGCTCTCGTGCTTTGTGCCCGGCTTAATACGGATATCGATACCGCTGACGCCGGTCTTTGATGTGATGTCTATATTCGCCGTGGTGCTGCGGGCGGCGGACACGCCGTTTGCCCTGATATTGTACGCGCCCTCCGGCACGGTATGGAGATCGGCGACCTCCTCTAATATCCGCTTCTGAATCTCGTCCATCATCACTGCTTCCCTCCCTGATAAAATTTCTCGCAGGCGTCCACAGCCGAAGCCGTACCAAGAAGCCGGGGCAGCACCTGATCCTTCGGCCCCTGTCCTGTGATCTGTCCATCGGCGATCACCACGATCTCATCCGCAATATTCAAAATACGCTCCTGGTGGGAAATGATCAGGATGGAACCGTCTGTTCTCTCACGCATCCGCTCAAACACCTGAATCAGGTTCTGAAAGCTCCACAAATCGATGCCTGCCTCCGGCTCGTCAAACACGGACATCTTCGTCCCCCGCGCAAGAACCGTGGCAATCTCAATCCGCTTTAACTCACCTCCGGAAAGGCTCGCGTTCACCTCCCGGTTAATATAATCTCTGGCGCAAAGGCCCACCTCAGACAGATACTGGCAGGCATCCGCCGGAGCCAGCTGCTTCTTCGCCGCCAGGCGGATCAGATCCAGCACCTGGATGCCCTTAAACCGCACCGGCTGCTGAAACGCAAAGCTGATGCCCATATTGGCCCGCTCCGTAATGCTCTTGTCCGTAATATCCTCTCCGTTGAAATAAATCCTTCCGGATGTGGGACGCTCAATCCCTGCGATCAGCTTTGCCAGCGTGGATTTTCCGCCTCCGTTCGGTCCGGTAATCACTACAAACTTGTGGTCGTCTATCGTCAGGTTCATGTCCCGGATAATTTCCTTCTGGCCCTTTTCCGCCTGTACCTCAAAAGAAACGCTCTCTAAAGTCAGCATAACGTCCTCCATTATGTTTTCTGCCGTTTTATCTTCCTGACGGCCCGCGGGCCGCATGAGTTATTATATACTATTTTTCAATAATTTAACAGTACTTTTTTCATGGGCCAGGTTTATATATGCAAAAAGCAGGAACTCATCGTTCCTGCTCTCTGATGCAGAAGATGGGAGTCGAACCCACAAGGTATTGCTACCACACGGACCTGAACCGTGCGCGTCTGCCAATTCCGCCACTTCTGCGAACCTGCTGTCCCGGCCCGCATAACGCTTACCGATCCAGTAAGTCATATTATAGCGGTCATGGCAGGTTTTGTCAACAGTAATTTTAAATTTTTTAAATAATATATTTTAAATGCAAAAATCAGACAATTACTGGTCCTTTCCCTGGTGCACCACCACCTGCGGGAAGGGAATCTCGATGCCCGCCCGGTCCATGGCCAGCTTCAGTTCCCGGTTCATGATTCTGCGGGCCTTGTGCACCCGCTTCTCCTCCACCAGAGCAACCACCTTTAAATCCACCGAGGACGGTCCCAGCTCATCCACGCCGATGTAGCTGGGCGGCTGAAGAAACAGCTCCGGATCTTCCTTGTGAAGCCGCTCAGCCACCTCCTGGATCACCGCCTCCGCCTGCTCCAGCGACGCGCTGTAAGAGATCGAGATGGTGCTGATTGCCGTGGAATTCACCTCCGACAGATTCATGATCGTGCGGATATCCGAGTTATTGATGATCTTGATATTGCCGCCCATATCGGTGATCTGGGTGGTACGGATGCCGATACTGGTCACAGTCCCGCGGAAATCATCGATATACACAATATCTCCCACATGGAACTGCCCCTCAAAGATCACAAACAGTCCGGTGATCACATCCTCAATCAGCGTCTGGGCGCCGAAGCCTACGATCAGTCCCAGCACGCCCAGCGAGGTAATAACCGCCACCATGTTGACTCCCAGAATGGACAGGCCAAAAATAATCGCGTAAATCACGATAAAGTACTTGATGCAGTTGCATACCAGACCCTTGATCGTCTCTGCATGGCGGCTCTTCATCTTCCAGTTCCGGTTGATCAGATTCACAATCACATCGATAGCCCAGCACTCCGCCGCCAGCACAGTGATGGAAACCAGCCGCAGAGGATCAAAGCTGCCCTCTCCGGTCTGAATCGGATTATACTGGGTAAAATATGCCTCCTGAAAAGCGGACACCGCCTGCTGCTGCGCCGGATTCAGGAAAAACAGGATTTCGGGATGAAACATGCCTGCGATCACGTAGCCGATAATCAGCAGGATCATAAGCTTTCCCGCAGGGATCCTGGTCTTTTTCTCTTTGCTCATAATTTCTGTTCTCCTGTGTTCTGTATCGTTCTGTATCATTCTGTTTATTCCCGGCTCAGGCCCTTTTTCTGAGCCAGAAAAATCATTTGTTCTTCTCTGCGTCTGAGGGTGTT
>JAUNGW010000066.1 GCA_030524245.1 Eubacteriales bacterium | reverse complement strand
AGCGATACTGCTTATTCTTGTAATCCGCTATGGTATAAACCCTTCCAGGATCCTGGATCGGAGTAAGATTTTTCCACCTGACCAGGGCCTCCAGATCTGACATCAGCTGCTCCATGGTATACCCCGCAAACAGCTCATCCTGCTTAAGCAGCTGAAAAATATCCTCTTTGTATATCTGGAAATGCATCTTCTCATATTCGCGGTAAAAACATCTCATAATTTTACGGTATACCGGTGCATTGGGAACGGATAAATAAGATGTTTCATTAATTGGTTCAAAATATTCCATTTCTGTAAATTACCTCCGAATATGTGGTTTCTGATGTTTGCTATAATTGAAAGATCTCATATTGGCACTTGCGTCTGTAATATATTACAGACGCAAGGCCAATAATTAATCACTATATTAAAATGTTCTTATTTCTTTTGCCTTATAGTCCTTAAACTTTGCAATCACTTTATCCAGTATGGCTTTTTCTTTATCAGATAATACCGAATAGTCCATATTTGCAGTTGGATATACGTGAAGCATAGAATCGTAATTGTAACCCATCTCCTCTTGAACATTTAAGTTTTCTAAATTCACCAAGCTATAATGTCCAACTGGAAGAGCACCCATTAGTTCATGTCTATATACCATACCAGACATTGAGCAGCCAGCCGCAATAAATGATAAAACATCAGAATACCAAAGCATTTTCATTAGTTTTACCTTAAATAGATTACGTACTTTCTCCGCCATATAAGAAATCATTGCTTCAATTTTATCAATATTAAGCATTGCAAATCCATTTGAATCAGACGGTTCTTCATAGGCTGCATACTCTCCTTCAAATGTTTGCCTTGTAAGAAACTCTTTCCCATAAGAATCTAATTTCTCCACAATCTTTGCTTTAATTTCTGATTGTTTCGTCATCGAAAATTTGTCGGCATTCTTCTTTAAAAATTCCAATGCTTGTAATGGGTTATCCTTAATCAAACGAAGCATAGTATCATATGCTTCATCTTGAATCGCTTTGCTTTCATATCGTGATATTGTCGCTTCTCCCCATCCAAGTAATTTTGCAAGATCAACCTGGGATAATCCATAGTTTTCTCTGATAGCAACAATTTCATCAGAAGTAAGAAGCCCCTTTTTTACCCGGTAAGCATTTCTTGCATTGAGGAGATTTTCGTTTGTCATTGCACCGGTCTCAAATTCATTCTCATCCTCATCTGCATTTACACAAAAATAATACCTCTCCATCTGGTTTTCGGTTGCTCAAGAGGCAAACCGTCTCCACATGTCCTCCCTGCGAAAACATGTCGCACCCTCTCACCTTCCTCACCGCATACCCTCTCTCCCCCAGATACTTCACATCACGGGCCAGGGTTGCGGAATCGCAGCTGACATAGACCACCCGCTTCGGCTGCATTTTCACAATCGTGTCCAGGCACACGGTATCGCAGCCCTTCCGGGGCGGATCCACTACGATCACATCAGCGTAAATGCGGTTTTTCTCGTACTGCTCCGGAAGAACCTCCTCTGCCTTGCCCACGAAAAATTCCGCATTGGTGATGCCGTTCAGCCGCGCGTTGGCGCGGGCGTCATCGATTGCCTGGGGAACGATCTCTACGCCGTACACCTTCTTTGCCTTTTGCGCCAGGAACAGGGAAATGGTTCCGATCCCGCAGTACAGATCCCAGACCACCTCGTCTCCCGTCAGGCCTGCGTATTCCAGCGCAGTACTGTAAAGCTTCTCCGTCTGCACCGGATTCACCTGATAAAAGGAAAGCGGAGAAATCCTGTACTGCACAGTTCCAATATAATCCGTAATCCAGCCTGGTCCGTAAAGATTCACAATATCGCGTCCCATAATCACATTGGTCCGCTCCCGGTTCACGCTGCAGGAAATACTCGCCATCCGCGGCGCCGGCCCTGCCTGTCTGCCGGCTTCCTTCCTGCGACGCTCATCCTGGTCCGCGGCCGGCTCCGGAATGACCGCGCCAGCTCCCGCACCGTTGCCGATTCCCGCACCATTGCCAGCTCCCGCACCGTCGCCGGGGAACCGCTCACAGAGCCGCTTCACCAGCACATCCGCCGCCTTAAGCTCCTTTGCGTCCCCGTTGATCACCAGACATACCATCAGCTCTCCGGTACGAAATCCCTTCCGGATCAGCACATGGCGGATCAGACCGCTGTGGCTGCTCTCATCATAGGGAGAAATCTGAAATGTCTCCATGTGCTCCCGGATGCACTGAAGAATTGTCCGGTTCTCTTCCACGCCCAAAAGGCAGTCCTCCGACTGAATGATGGAATGGGTCCGTCCCGCATAAAAGCCGGAAATAATCCGGCCATTCTTATCTCTGCCAAACGGGAACTGGGCCTTGTTCCTGTACCGCCACGGATACTCCATTCCCATAATCGGATATACCGGAATCCCGGCCGTCCGCTTTGCAATACGCCCGTCCCCGGTCTGCCCCGCCGCGCAGGAAGCCTCTGCACGCGCCCCGATACTGCCGCCTGCGTTTCCCGCTTCCTGTTGCCGCTCCTTCCCGTCCTCGTCCACCAGAACCAGGGTCTCCAGTCCGCCGATCCGCCGCAGATTACTGCAGATTTTCCGCTCCTTAAATGCAAGCTGCTCCCCATATTCCAGCGCCTGGATCTGGCATCCGCCGCACTGACGCGCCACAGGGCAGGGCGGGGTTACCCGATAGGGCGAGGGCTCCAGCACCTTTATAAGACGGGCATAGCCGTAGGTCTTTTTCACCTTCATGGCGCCGGCCTCCACCAGATCACCGATCACCGCATCCTTGATAAACCAGGTGAAGCCGTCTGTCTTTCCGATTCCCTCCCCGGTGTCGCTCATATCCTCAATTTTTGCTGTGAATATATCGTTCTTTTTCCAGTTCTCCATATCTGACTCTTTCCATTTCCTCGTAATAGTCATATTTTAACCCAGGCGGACAGGTCCAGTCAATCGATTGTTTCTGCCCGCTTCTTAAACCTGTTTCTTAAACGTCTGTTAAACAGTTTTTCCTTATTTTGTTATTTTTTCTTCCTGATTTTTGCAAATACTTTAGAATCTCCTCAAACTTTAGACACAATTCTTCGGTATGATAATATCATGATGCAGGACAGATCAGAGAGACATCGAAGGACATGCATCAGCGGTGATAGCGTATAAACCAAGCTTCGTTATTCACTGAAATTCACTTACATAAAAGGCCTGGCGGCAAACAGCGCGCAACCGTTGCCGGGTCGTCAAACAACAACGCTTCCCCCCTCAGGGCAGAAGTGTTCACATAAATAACCATACAACGTATACCTCCTGAGCAATGCTGCCTGCAGATACAGACAGCATTGTTCGTGTAAAATCAAATCGCTCTCTGTACGTCAGGAAGGGCCTGCAAAATCATCAGCGGGATTTTGCAGGCCCTTCCTGTGTGCCGCATACAGCATCAGTTTTCTGTGGTTTTTCTGATATTTGTTTCCAGAAGCCGGTTGTAGCCCAGCCATCCGGTATTGTCGCCGGCGCCGGCAAGCACCTCGATCATGGTTTCCATTTTTGCGTCCGCGTTATCCGCGAAGTTCAGAGCAAGCGCCTCCAGTATCGCCGGCTTCTTCGGAGATCCGTACTCCAGCTCGCCGTGGTGGGCCAGGATGCAGTGCTTCAGCTCTGACGCCAGACGGGGCGGGAAGCCGGGAATGGTGCGGATCCGGTCGCTGACCATCTCCGTACCGATGATAATATGGCCCAGCAGCTGCCCGTCGTCGGTGTAATCATTTTCCGGAAATGTAGACAGCTCCTTTGTTTTTCCGATGTCGTGGAACATGGCCGCTGTCAGCAGCAGATCCCGGTTCAGCATCGGATAGGATGTCGCAAAATAATTGCACAGCTTCGTCACGCTCAGCGTGTGCTCCAGCAGTCCGCCCACAAAGCCGTGATGAACCGTCTTTGCGGCGCTGTGGAAGCGGAAGGATTTGGCAAACTCCTGATCCTCGGTAAAAAAGCTGTCCAGCAGCTTCTTCAAATATGGATTTTTCACTGTGGCTATCAGAGCAAGCAGCTCCTGATACATGGCCCCGATATCCTTGGAGGACACCGGCAGATAGTCCGCCGGCACGTATTCGCCCTCGTCCGCCCTGCGGATCCGCCGGATATTCAGCTGGTTGGAGCCCATAAACATGGTCACATCCGCATCCACGCACACATAGTCCAGAGCCTCAAAGGAGCCGATGCCCGGAGATCCCAGATCCCAGATCTTGGCGTCCACTGTTCCCGTCTTATCCTGCAGCACCAAGCTGCCGTACTCTTTTCCTGCTTTTGTCAGCGCGATCTGCCTGCTTTTGCACAAGTATACCTCTGAAATCCGCATCCCCTCGCGCAGGCTGTCAATATATTTCATAATGCTCCTCTTTCCTTTTTTGCCGGCGGTTCGCCGCTTTACCGCTCCCCTACCGTAATCTGAAATTCCAGGCTGGCATAGCTTTCCCGTCCGTTCCGGGAAACGGCCACGGAAATGGTCTGTCCGCACGCCAGCTTCTCTGTGATACTCTGATAATCCTTCATGGACAGCACTTCCTGGCCGTCTATGGCAGTGATAATATCGCCGTTCTGGATACCGGCGCTGTAGGCCGGACTGTCGGCCACCGCGCTTACCACGTAAACGCCTCCCGGCAGTCCGCGGCCGGCCATGGCCTCCGTGACGGTCTGCCCCGCGATGCCCACATACGGCACCCCAAGCCCATTGCTCATCCGCTCCAGAATACTCTTGTAATCAGAGATTCCCATGATCTCCGTCACCGCGGGTGTCTTCTTCTCCTGGCCGCCGGCCGTCTCTGTAGCCCATCCCACCAGCTCTCCGGATGTGTTCAGAAGAAAGGTTCCCATGCCGGCGTCTGCCATCACATCCGAGTAAATCACCCGGCAGTTCTGATCCGGGCGCAGGGCGCCCTTCAGAACGTAGGATACCACGCCATAATCCATGGAATGGACAATCCCGGCCGGGCTTCCCAGGGCGATCAGAATATCCCCCTCCCGCAGGGTGTAGGAATTGCCCAGCGGTACGACAGCCACCGCTTTCAGAATCGTCTCTTCCACGTCAGCCGTATCCACGCTGACAATAGCCATGCCGGATACCCGGTCCTTCTGCTTGATCCTTCCGCCCACGTCCTTTCCGCCGGAAAATGCCACCTTGATGGAATCGGCATTCTCCACCGCCGCCTCCGGGGTCAGAATCAGAATCTCCCTTCCCGTATTGGCAATGACTGCGCCGGAATACAGTCCTGTGGTTTCCACCGGATTATCAAACCAGTCCACCTCCTGCTGTACGGAATGAACCGTGACGATACCCTTGTCAGAGGCCACCGCCTGCGCCCGAAGGCTGCTGATCATGGAAGTGAAATCCTCCAGCGTATAGCGGTAATTCTCGATCACCGACTGAACCTGCTCACGGATCGGCTCGCTCTCCGTCTCAGACGCCTGGGTCTGCTCCTCCGCCGGCGCCGATGACGACTCCGCCGGCTCATCCTTGGGAATGGAAATCTGAGACTCCGCCTCTGACCTGTCCCCAAAATATCGTTCTGCTGCAGGAAACGCCGCCGCAAAGCCCACCGCCGCCGCCGCTCCGAATAGAACAGCCGCACAGATCAGCAGCAGGCCCCGCCGGGCCAGCTGCCTTCCTGTCAATGGCTGCCTGACTACCTTTTCATTGATAAAACGCCTTTGTTCCTTCTTCTCCTGTTCTTTTTCCGGACCTCGTACTTCAGGCATGTCAAACCCTCCTTACTTCACGTCCTCCCTTCGCGCCGGCTCCCTCTCCGCTTCCGGCACACTTAGTACCATTATAAGGTTCTTCCTCAAAATGTGCAAGAAAAAACTTCCATGCCCCTCCCCACAGTCTCAAAATCGTGTTATAATGGTCACACCTGACAAACATATCCAGCAGCTGTTCAGGGCAGCTGCCATATATGATATTACTATCTGAAATCGAGGAATGGACACCTATGAATCAAAAAGCGTTAAAAACTCTGGAATATGACAAAATCATCGCGCAGCTGACCGAGTATGCCGCATCGGCGCCGGGCAGGCTGCTCTGCAGGAATCTGCAGCCCTCATCCTCCATTTCGGAGATCACCGCCGCTCAGGCGCAGACCACAGACGCGGCAGCCAGAGTACGGCTTAAGGGCAGCATTTCCTTCAGCGGGATCCGGGATATCCGGGACTCCTTAAAGCGGCTGGAGATCGGCAGCTCCCTCGGTATTCCGGAGCTGTTATCCGTCAGCTCCCTGCTGACCGTGGCCGCAAGGGCCAGGGCCTACGGCTGCCATGACCAGACGGAGGCATTTCCCGACGACTCCCTGGACGGCATGTTCCGCTCCCTGGAGCCTCTGACCCCGGTCAACAACGAAATCAAGCGCTGCATCCTTTCCGAGGATGAGATCAGCGATGACGCCAGCCCGGGACTTCACCGGGTCCGCCGCTCCATGAAGGGGATCAACGACCGGATCCATGCCCAGCTGAGCAGCATTTTAAATTCCAGCCGCAGCTACCTGCAGGACGCTGTGATCACTATGAGAGACGGACGCTACTGTCTGCCGGTTAAGGCCGAATACAAAGGCCAGGTAAACGGCATGATCCACGACCAGTCCGCCACCGGCTCCACTCTGTTTATTGAGCCCATGGCCGTGATTCAGCTGAACAATGAGCTGCGCACTCTGGAGATTCAGGAGCAGAAGGAGATCGAGGCCGTGCTGGCCGCGCTGAGCAGCGCTCTCGTGCCTTACGCAGACAGCCTGGCTATGGATCTGGAGCTCTTATCCCGGCTGGATTTTATATTCGCCAAGGCAGCGCTGTCCCGCCATTACCGGGGCAGCGAGCCGAAATTCAACACAAAGGGGCAGATCCATATTAAGGACGGTCGGCATCCTCTTCTGGATCCGCAGAAGGTGGTTCCCATCACTGTCTGGCTGGGCAGGGAGTTCGATCTTCTGATTGTCACCGGCCCCAACACCGGCGGTAAGACAGTTTCCTTAAAAACTGTGGGACTTTTCACTCTGATGGGCCAGGCGGGACTTCATATCCCCGCCTTCGACGGATCGGAGCTTGCCGTGTTTGACGAGGTATTCGCCGACATCGGTGATGAACAGAGTATCGAGCAGAGCCTGAGCACCTTCTCTGCCCATATGACGAACATTGTAGACATTCTGGGAAAGGCGGACAGCCGTTCCCTGTGTCTGTTTGACGAGCTCTGCGCCGGGACGGATCCTGCAGAGGGCGCCGCGCTGGCCATTTCCATCCTCAACTTCCTGCACAACATGAAGTGCAGGACTATGGCCACCACCCATTACAGCGAGCTGAAGTTTTACGCCCTGGGCGCCTCCGGTGTGGAGAACGCCAGCTGTGAATTCGATGTGCAGACCTTATCTCCCACATACCGGCTTCTGATTGGTATTCCTGGCAAGAGCAATGCTTTTGCCATTTCCAGAAAGCTGGGCCTGCCGGACTATATCATAGGCGATGCCAGAAGCCGTCTGGAGGCGGACGATGAAAGCTTCGAGGACGTGATCAGCAGACTGGAGGAAAGCCGGGTCACCATCGAGAAGGAGCGGGAAGAGATCCAGTCTTACAAAACAGAGATTTCCCGCTTAAAGGCAAGTCTGGAGAAGAAGGAGGAGCGCTTTGACGAACGCCGGGACAAGATCATCCGCTCCGCCAACGAGGAGGCGCAGCGGATCCTGCGCCAGGCCAAGGAGACGGCGGATCAGACCATTAAAAACATCAACCGTCTGGCCGCCTCCTCCGGCGTGGACACAAAGGCCCTGGAAGCGCAGAGAACCCGCCTGCGTGACAACCTGAACAAAGTGGATCAGGGCCTTGCCTTGAAGCAGGATACGAAGCCCAAAAAAGCCGTCAATCCCAGGACTCTGAAGCTGGGCGACGGCGTGAAGGTGCTTTCGCTGAACCTGAAGGGCACGGTCAGCAGCCTGCCGGATAAGCAGGGCAACCTGTTCGTGCAGATGGGCATTCTCCGTTCCAGAGTCAATATAAGCGATCTGGAGCTTTTACAGGAGAATTCCATCAGCGGCCCCGGCCTGGACAGCAGCAGAAAGGGCAGCGGAAGCAGCGGCATCAAGATGTCCAAATCCGCCTCCGTCTCACCGGAGATCAATCTGCTCGGCCTGACCGTGGACGAGGCCATTCCGCAGCTTGACAAATATCTGGACGACGCCTACATCGCTCATCTGCCTCAGGTGCGGGTGGTTCACGGCAAGGGCACCGGTGCGCTGCGGGCCGGCATCCACAAGCATTTAAAGCGTGTAAAAATCGTAAAGGAATTCCATCTTGGCGAGTTCGGCGAAGGTGATGCCGGCGTTACCATCGTGGTATTTAAATAGGGAGGAGATCGCACATGGCTGAAAAGCAGCGGATTTTAATTGTAGATGATGACGAGAATATTGCAGAGCTGATTTCTCTCTATCTGATGAAGGAATGCTACGAAACGAAGATTGTCAATGACGGCGAGGAGGCCTTAAAGGTGTTTCCGGCCTTCCGGCCGAACCTGGTGCTTCTGGATCTGATGCTGCCGGGTATTGACGGCTACCAGGTCTGCCGGGAGCTGCGGACCTCCTCCCAGGTTCCCATCATCATGCTGTCCGCCAAGGGGGAGATCTTTGACAAGGTTCTCGGCCTGGAGCTTGGCGCCGATGATTATATGATCAAGCCCTTCGATTCCAAGGAGCTTGTGGCCCGGGTGAAGGCCGTGCTGCGCCGCTATCAGGCGGCTCCCGCACCGGCAGCCGCCGCCTCTGCCCAGCAGGGTGATTATGTGGAATATCCGGATCTGGTTGTCAACCTGACCAACTACTCTGTCACCTACTGCGGCCGCTCCGTGGAGATGCCGCCAAAGGAACTGGAGCTTTTATATTTTCTGGCCTCCTCGCCCAACCAGGTCTTCACCAGAGAACAGCTTCTCGACCATATCTGGGGCTATGAGTACATCGGCGATACCCGGACCGTGGACGTGCACATCAAACGGCTGCGGGAAAAGATCAAGGATCACGCAGGCTGGGCTCTGACCACGGTCTGGGGCATCGGCTACAAGTTTGAGGTGAAGCGGTAGACGCTGCAAAGGAATCCTCACCGGATCTCTTCATAGGGGATCCGGTTAATTCCCTCCTTCACAGCTTCTCTGGCGACCGCGTTGGCCACCGCCAGAACCACCCGCTCATCAAAGGAGGACGGAATCACGTACTCCTCCGTCAGCTCTTCCTCCGGAATCACAGCCGCAATGGCGCGGGCCGCCGCCACCTTCATGGGTTCCGTGATGTCCTTCGCCCGTACAGCCAGCACGCCCTTAAACAGTCCCGGGAATACCAGCACATTGTTGATCTGGTTCGGATAGTCAGAACGTCCGGTGCCCACCACCACGGCGCCACCGGCCTTCGCCTCATCCGGCATAATCTCCGGAACAGGATTCGCCATGGCAAACACGATTCCACGGTTCATGGAGGCCACCATCTCCCTGGTCACCAGATTCGGCCGGGACACTCCCACAAATATATCAGCGCCCTTTAAAGCGTCCGCCAGGGTACCGTGCTCCTTATGCAGATTGCTGATATGAGAAATCTCCTCCTGGCCGGAATTCAGGCCCGCATCTCCCTCGCAGATAATTCCGTTAATATCACACA
This sequence comes from Eubacteriales bacterium, assembly GCA_030524245.1. Taxonomy (GTDB): domain Bacteria; phylum Bacillota; class Clostridia; order Lachnospirales; family Lachnospiraceae; genus Brotaphodocola. The sequence goes on along the minus strand of JAUNGW010000066.1, from coordinate 4,563 downwards.
TAATAATATTTCCAAAGCCCATGGCAATCAGCAGCTTTCCGATGGAAACACCCGCGGCTCCGGCCCCGTTGATCACCACCCGCAGGCTGCCCATGGTCTTCCCCGTAACCTTCACCGCGTTTAAGAGCGCCGCGCCCACCACAATGGCCGTTCCGTGCTGGTCGTCATGGAAAACCGGGATGTCGCAGACCTCCTTTAACCGCCGCTCAATCTCAAAGCACCGGGGCGCCGCAATATCCTCCAGGTTGATGCCGCCAAAGCTCTTGGAAATTAAGGCGATGGTGTTGACAATGGTATCCACGTCTTTGGAATTCACGCACAGAGGAAATGCGTCCACGTCTGCAAATGCCTTGAACAGAGCGCACTTGCCCTCCATCACCGGCATACCTGCAGAGGGACCGATATCTCCCAGCCCCAGCACCGCCGTGCCGTCTGTGATCACCGCCACCAGATTTCCCTTGCGGGTGAAATCGTAGGCCTTCTCCTCGTCCTCTGCAATCAAAAGGCAGGGCTCCGCCACACCGGGGGTGTAGGCGATGGATAATTCCTCTCTGTTCGTAATCGGCGCACGGGAAATCACCTCAATCTTCCCCTTCCACTCTTTATGCTTCTCAATGGCTAACTGTTTCCTGTCCATACGCACATCCTCCTTATCGTTTCAGTAACTGTTCGGAACAGTTACTATTTTAATACATCCATCAGGGACCGTCAATGCAAAAAGGAAGGCCGGGAGAACCTCCTCGTTCTCCCGGCCTTCCTCAACGGATATGCCTCATCTCCGGCGAAGCATCAGCCTTCAATGGCAATGTATTTCTTTTCCTCAACAGCTGGCTTGTTCTCCTTCTTCGGAATGGTCAGCTTCAGGATGCCGTGCTTAAACTCGCCCTTCACATCCTCATCTCTTACGCCCTCGCCTACGTAGAAGCTGCGCTGGCAGGCGCCTGCATAACGCTCCCGGCGGATATACTTGTCGGAGCCCTTCTCCTTCTCGTCCTTATCCACGCCCTTGGAAGCGGTAATCGTCAGATATCCGTCCTGAACGGATGCCTGGATCTCATCCTTCGTAAATCCCGGCAGATCCATCTCCAGCTCGTAGCCGGTCTCTGTCTCCTTCACATCGGTTTTCATCAGATTCTTGCCATGGCGGCCGTAAAGCTTCTTCTCCAGCCTGTTCTCAAATCTGTCATCGAAAAACGGAAAATCGCTCATAAAGTCATCAAATAAATTCTCTCCAAAAATGCTGGGCATTAACATAAGTCATCTCTCCTTTTTATGGTGTACGTCATAGTTGTCAGGAACCAGGAGGTTTGGAGAATACGTTGTTCATTTCTGAACTGTTTCCCTTTCCTTTGTTCTATCAGTATTATAACACTATGCTCATATATGTCAAGTACCTAGCACCTGTTTTTTTGTGAATTTTCTGTGTCCTGCAGTCCGCGTATCTTCTCCGCCAGGGCCTCTGCCAGCGCCCGGTGCCCTTCCTCAGTCAGATGCATATAATCAATCTTATTGTTCTCCTTCACCACCGTGTTGGCGTCAAAATAATGACAGCCCAGCAGCTCTGCAATTTTTTGATATTCCTCTCCCAGGCCTCTGGATTTTTCTGCGCAGCCGCGTCCCATGGTCGCGCCCACCGGGGAGGTCTCGTACTCCTCTTCAATGTTTTTCGGAGTTACAATCAGAATATTCGGCTTCCTGTGCCTCCAGCAGTCCGTGGCCATCGCCTTTTCCGCCAGACGCTTCATTCCCAGGGCGATACAGGCCGCTGACGCTCCAAAGCGCTCCTTCGTATCATTGGTCCCCAGCATAATAACCAGCAGATCCACCGGCTCGTGGCTCATCAGGCACGGGTAGATATAGTCCAGCCCGCTGAGTCCCTCATGAATCGGATCAGAAAAGCAGGTTGTCCTGCCGGACAGGCCCTCCTCCAAAACCAGGCAGTCCTCTCCCAGATATGTCTCCAGAAGCCTTGTCCACCGCTTATCCTCCTCGTAGCGCCTGTTGTCCTCCGCCCGGTATCCGTGGGTGTTGGAATCCCCAAAGCAGACAATGTGTTTTTTCATTTAAAGACCCTCCTTAATTATAGTTTATGCAGCTTTGCCGGTTCGTCCCCTCCGTAAAGGCGGTTGTAGGCAAAGCCGATCCCAGCCTGGTCAAACTCTGTTTTGATCTGCCCGGTCAGAGCCCATTTTACATCCCAGTAATCATCCGTCAGCACCCAGCCGCGTGCATTGATCCGGACGGCGTTCTCCTCCAGATCAGCCACAAACACCATCAGCGGCTCCTCCTTCAGCACCCTGGAATCTGCCCGGAACAAACGGGTCAGAATCTCCATGGCAAGAGCAGTGTCCGCCGTATAGACCACCCGGATCTCCAGATCCACCCGGCGCTTTTTCTGGGCAGTGGTATTGGTCACTACCTTATTTGCAACGGCTCCGTTCGGCACGGTGATCTTCTGGCTGTCGCTGGTCACCAGGGTCGTGTAGACAAGGCCGATGCTGCTCACCGTTCCCTCCATATCGTCAAACCGGATGTAATCCCCGATAATAAAGGGACGCATGGCCATAATCACAATGCCGCCCGCCACATTGGAAAGGCTCTCCTGCAGAGACAGGCCCACAGCCAGTCCCGCGGAGCCCAGAACCGCAATGATGGACGCCGAGGGAATTCCGATGCTGTCCGCCGCCATAAAGACCACAACCAGATAGATCCCCACCTCCGCCGCAGTCACAAGGAACCTGCGGACATTTAAGTCCATGGAGGTCTTCTCCAGGGTTTTTCCCAAAATCCGGCGCACCATCCGCACAATACGGCTGCCGATCAATACAATCAGAAGTGCTGCCAGGATCCGCAGCCCCAGATGGGCCGCTCCCGGCCCCCAGTCCTTTGCCAGCTCCATCCACGCGGACGACTCGATGTTTAAAAGCTCCTCCGCCGTCTGCATGCTGCTTTCCGCCATATCCGTCATCATCTGCCTTCCCCTTCCGTTCTTTCTGCCTGTTCCGGCGCTGCTTCCGCCTCCCCTGCCGTCACAGCTCGCCCTGCTTCTCCATCCGGCTGATCATCTCTCCGATTTCCTGCTCTCCCTCGGAGAACAGAAGATTTTTGTTGTACTGATAATACCGCCCGCAGCTGTATTCCTTCAAAAACTCCACGCTGTAAAACCCGGTGTTCAGCTCCGTCACAAACAGCACCATCTCCTGGCTCCCGCCAAAAGCCGCCTCCATAAAGTCAAATCCATGCTCCAGCTTCTGCCCGGTTTCCTGCACCAGCGCTTCATAGCTGTCGCTGTCCCTGCCGAACCGCTGACGCAGCAAGTCCCAAATCTGCGGCTCATCCGTACAGCCGTCATTTTGCAGCGCTCTTAAATCCTCCTCCAGACAGGCGCAGACCTCCCTGCCGGTCCGGTAATCCATCCTGGAAACAAGCCCCTGCTCCTTCTCCCGCTCCAGCTGCTCCTGGAATCCGTCCGCCATCTCCGAAAAAGCCTTTACGGAAAGTCCTTTTTCCTTCAGGTCCCTGAAAAGTCTCATCCGGCGCTCCATCATCCGCCCCATGCGGCTCACCCTGGCAAACTCTCTGTTTAAGCCGGACAGCAGCAGGCCCACAACGCTGATCCGCTCATCAAAGGACGCCCGCTGCAGCTTATCCACCGCCGCCTCCGATATCTCTCCTGCAAGGATCCGGTCAACCTGGTAATCCTCCTTATACTTATAATGCAGCTCCAGATAATTTGCGAAATCCTTCGCAATCTTCGGAAACTGGATATATTCCTGAATCAGCTCCCGGTCCACCGGCATCCGCATGGTTTCATAAACCTGTATCAGCTGGGACAGATCCTCCCAGCCCCGGGGCGTGGCAAACAGCCGTCCGTCCACCGTTGTCTCAATCCTGCAGAAATTCTGGCTGCGGACACTCAGATACTCCTGCACCGCCGGGTGGATCTCCGACGCGGCGGCATATTCCTTCCAGGCCTCATAGTCCGGCTCTACATCCAGCCGGCGGATTCTGTCCAGCGTCACAATATCAAAATCTCTTACGGACTTATTGTACTCCGGCGGATTCCCCGCGGCAGCAATGATCCAGCCCTCCGGCAGCCTGTGATTTCCGAAGGACTTTCCCTGCAGCAGCTGCAGCATGGCCGGGGCCAGTGTCTCCGACACGCAGTTGATTTCGTCGATAAACAAGATCCCCTCCTTTATGCCAGTCTGCTCAATCTTATCATACACGGACGCCACAATTTCGCTCATGGTGTATTCCGTGACCTGGTACATGCTCTGCCCGTACTGTTTTTTCTCAATAAAAGGCAGTCCGATGGCGCTCTGCCGGGTGTGATGGGTAATGGTATAGGCCACCAGCCCGATCCTGCATTCCTGAGAAATCTGCTCCATAATCTGTGTTTTTCCCACTCCCGGCGGCCCGATCAGAAGCAGCGGCCTCTGCCGGATAGACGGAATCACATATGCGCCAAATTCATCCTTCTTTAAATACGCCGCTATGGTGTCTTTTATTTCCTGTTTTGCACGTTTGATATTCATAACCCTGTCCTGTCTCCCTCATTCT
>JAUNGW010000229.1 GCA_030524245.1 Eubacteriales bacterium | reverse complement strand
CCGGAACCGCAGGAGCTGACAAATGAGCCGGAGGTATCCTTTTCCAATACCATTGCCGCCCAGATCCGGGAATTTATCAGCCAGAATTATATGCATGATATTTCCATGCAGGATGCGGCGCGTTTTCTGGGGTATGCGGATACGTATTTCTGCAGGCTGTTCAAGCAGGGCTTCGGCAGCAACTTTACGGCGTATCTGACAAAATACAGAATGCAGGAGGCGGGGCGGCTTCTGCGGACTACGGAGCTTTCGGTAAAGGAAGTGGCGGAGCGTACCGGGTATCAGGACGCCAATTATTTCGCAAAGGTGTTTAAACGGCAGATGGGAGTGATTCCAAGTGAGTACAGGAACGAAAAGGCAGATTTTTACGGTTGATGGCAAGATTTTACGATGTACATTTTCCGGGGGAAGGCATATAATGTCACTTGTGTTAAAAAAAATACAAACAACAGCTTATCTGACAATTTTCTTTTCCTGCCTTTCTTTGTGGGCCTGCAGCCCGCAGAGCGGCGCAGAGGCGGAGGATGAGCTTTCACACGCGCAGTATGTGTTCACCTATGCGGAGAATCAGAACGAGGGATATCCCACAACGGAGGGGGCCAGGTATTTTGCTGAGCTGGTGAAGAAACGGTCTGACGGCCGCATCCTGATCAATGTGGAAGGCAATGCGAGGCTGGGAGACGAGGAGTCCGTGGTAAGGCAGCTGTCCTACGGCGGCATTGATTTTGCCCGGCTGTCCATTGCCACGCTGTCACGGCAGATTCCGGAGCTGGAGACGCTGATGCTTCCGTTTCTTTACAGGGATGCAGACCACATGTGGAGGGTGCTGGACGGAGAGATCGGAGACAGCTTCATGGAAACACTTTCCGGAACAGGTCTTTTTCCGCTGTCCTGGTACGACGCAGGCGCCAGAAATTTTTACAATTCTGTGAGGCCTGTGCGGCGGCCGGAGGATATGAAGGGGATGAGAATCCGGGTTCAGAACTCGGAGATCATGGAAGACCTTGTAAGAGCTCTGGGCGCGGAGCCGGTGGAGGCAGTGTATTCGGAGGTTCAGGAGATGCTGCAGCTTCACGAGGCGGATGGGGCGGAGAACAATCTTCCGTCCTATATGTCGGAGGGACATTACCTGGAGGCGAGGTATTACACCGTGGACGAGCATAGCCGGGTGCCGGAGCTGCAGCTGATATCGGAGGCCACATGGGAGCTTCTGGATGACAGCGATCAGGCGCTGATTGCAGAGTGCGCGGAAGAATCGGCTGTATATGAGCGGGAACGGTGGGCAGAATACGAGGAGTACGCCAGAAAGCAGGCGGAGCAGGAAGGCTGCGAGCTGATCTGGCTGACGCCGGAGGAGCGGGCGGACTTTAAGGCGCACACGGACGCCGCCTTTTCCAGGTATTATGACCAGGCGAAGGAGTGGATCGTACAGATTCAGGCTGTGGAGTAGAAAACAGGAGGAATGGATTGCATGAAACGAGGAGGAAGAATTCTTGCTCTGGGCATGTCTCTGCTGCTGGCAATGGGAAGCATGTCAGGCTGCGCCCAGGTAACCTCTGGCAAGAGGATTATCCGAATTGCCCATGCTCAGTCAGAGGAGCATCCGGAGCATATCGGGCTTTTGGAGTTTAAGCGGTACATTGAGGAAAATCTGGGCGACAAGTATGAGGTTCAGATATATCCCAACGAGCTTCTTGGAGCGGCTCAGCGCGCCATCGAGCT
>JAUNGW010000065.1 GCA_030524245.1 Eubacteriales bacterium | reverse complement strand
TAATCGGGGCTAATGTTAAAGATTTTTTGGGACATTTTCAAAAATGCTTGACACTGTTTTCGCGTTCTGCTCCGGCGGATCAAACAGCGGAAAAACCCGGGAAGCCATATGCCTCCCGGGTCCTCATAAATTCCTCTGCAGATTACGCTCTGGACAGATATTCTCCAGTTCTTGTATCGATCTTGATCTTATCGCCATTGTCAACAAACAGCGGAACATACACGGTAGCTCCGGTCTCAACAACTGCCGGCTTTGTTGCGCCCTGAGCGGTATCGCCCTTGAAGCCCGGCTCCGTACTGGTGATCTCCAGCTCTACAAACAGCGGCGCCTCAACGGAGAACACCTTGCCGTTGTAGGAGCATACCTTAACCTGCTCGTTCTCCTTGACGAACTTCAGCGCATCGCCGATCACATCCTGAGTCAGGGCAATCTGCTCGTAGTTATCCATGTTCATGAAGTTGAACAGCTCGCCGTCAGCGTACAGATACTGCATATCCACTCTGTCGATTCTTGCGGACGGGAACTTCTCTGTGGGGCGGAAGGTTCTCTCAACCACAGACCCTGTCATAACATTCTTAATCTTCGTTCTTACGAACGCAGCGCCCTTACCCGGCTTTACATGCTGGAACTCTACGATCTGATATACTGCGCCATCGATTTCCAGGGTAATGCCGTTTCTAAAATCACCTGCTGAAACCATGTGATATTCCTCCTTGAATTAGTGTACTCGTTTTACACGCTTTTAATCTATTATATTCTATAACAAAACAGCCTCTTTTTCAACTGTTTTTTACAGAAGCCCGCCTTTATGCCCGGCTGTTTTTACTCCCGGCTGTTCCAATGCCCTGTCAGATAATCCATCGCCAGCGCATATCCGGGAAGTCCAAGTCCCACGACCTGACCGACACAGACCGGAGCCGTCACGGAGACGTGGCGGAATTCCTCCCGCTTGTGCACATTTGAAATATGCACCTCAATCACCGGGATCTGCACAGAAGCCAGGGCGTCCCGGACCGCATAGCTGTAATGGGTGAAGGCCCCTGGATTGATGATAATCCCCTCCACTCCGCTGTGATAGGCCTCCTGGATTTTATCGATCAGAGCGCCCTCGCAGTTGCTCTGAAATATCTCCAGAGCATGTCCCTCCGCGGCCGCCTTGTCCTTCAGAAGCTTCTCAAGATAAGTATAATCCTGCGTCCCGTAAATACCCTTTTCCCGTATGCCCAGGAAATTAATATTCGGTCCGTTTAATACAAGTAATTTCATCTCTGTACCTCCGCAATTCGCCTTGTAATCTCCTCCGCCAGTCCGCCGACTGTCCTGCCGTCCACGTCCACCGCCACATCAGCCGCCGACTGGTAAATGGGATTGCGGAACGCCAGCAGGCTGTGAACCTTCTTTTCCGCGTCATCCCCCTGCAGAAGCGGCCTGGTGGTATCTCCCTCCAGCCGCATCAGAACAGTCTCCGGCTTCACCCGCAGGAATACCACGTCTCCCAGCTGCCGCAATGTAGCCTGATTCCCCTCATCCAGGGGAAGTCCGCCTCCTGTGGAGATTACCGCGCTTCCCTCTTCGTCCAAAAGCCGTCTCAGCACCGCAGCCTCGGCCGCCCGGAAAGCCGCCTCGCCCTGCCCGGCAAAAATTTTTGAAATCGTCATGCCGGCCTCCTGCTCGATCATCTGATCCGTGTCCAGCAGCGGAAGCTGTTTCAGAGACGCGAGAGCCTGTCCCACACTTGTCTTTCCGGCTCCCATAAATCCAATCAGAATGATGCAGTCCCTCATGTCCCCTCTCCCTTCAGTCTCCGCCGGATCAGCTTTGCCGCCTCTGACAGAGCCGTTTCCGGGATCCTGATATCCGGATTCCACAGCTCATATGCCGCGGCGCCCTGGTGGATCAGCATCCCAAGTCCATTGGCCGTCCTGGCTCCCGCCGCCTCCGCAAGAGCCAGAAACCGTGTTCTTGCCGGCGTATAAATGGCATCAAAGGCCATATCCAGCTTCTCATAAAAATCAGGCTCCGCAATGGGAACTCCGTCCTCATGAGGGTGCATCCCCACACTGGTTGTCTGCACTGCCAGACAGCCCTTCTCCTGAATCTGCCGCCAGTCTTCAAGCGCCAGGGGAACGCAGACCGTCCTGCCTGCTCCCATACCGCGCATCTCTTCTGCCAGCTGCCGCGCCCTTTCCATGCTGCGGTTCAGAATATACACCTTTGCCGCCTGCTCACGAACCAGAACCCAGGCCGCCGCCCTGGCCGCGCCGCCTGCTCCCAGCAGAACGCAGACCCGTCCTGCAATATCCATGCCCGCATCCTTCATCGCCCGGAACATGCCCTCCGCGTCTGTATTGTATCCACGGTATCCCTGCTCCGTCCAGACCAGAGTATTCACCGCGCCCACTGCCTTCGCGCTCTCGTCCAGACTGCATACGGCCTCCATCACCGCCTGCTTGTGGGGAACCGTTACGTTGATCCCCCGGATGTTCAGGGCATGAGCACCGGCCACCGCCGCCTTCACCTGCCCCGGCTCCACCGGAAACGGTACGTAAACAAGATCCAGCCCTGTCTGCTCCGCAAAAAAATTATGCATCAGCGGCGACATGGAATGCCCCACCGGGCAGCCCATAACTCCGCACACCATCGTTGTTCCATTTACCGTCATCGTCTGTTTCTCTTTTCTTTCCTTTTATAAAAATACAGCACTGCTGCTTCCAGATACCGCTTCAGCACAATCTGAAGCTCCTCCCGCGGGTCGATGGGCTTTACCAGAATCCCATAAATGCCGCAGAGATTGGCTCCATACACGTCGGTAAACAGCTGGTCTCCTACAAAAAGAACCTCGTCCGGCCTGCAGCCCATCAGCCTGACTGCCTTCAGGTAGTTCCTTTTCCTCGGCTTTCCCGCCTTATAAATATACGGAGAATCCACCTGCTCCGCAAAGGACGCCACCCGCGCCTCCCTGTTGTTGGACAGCAGAAAGGTCTTCATCCCCATGGCATGAAGTCTGGAAAAAAGCGCCACAGCCCTCTCGCTGGCCGGCGCGCCGTGCATCACAAGGGTATTGTCAATGTCAAAAATCACACCGCGCATCCCCTTCTGATACCACTCCTCCCAGCAGATATCATAAGCGCTGTCCTTCCACTCCCTTGGATAAAAACGCTCCAGCATCATTTGTTCTTCAGGAGCTTGCCCAGCTCCTCCATAAAGGTATTGACATCCTTAAATTCCCTGTAAACAGAGGCAAACCGCACATAGGCCACCTCGTCCAGCTGCTTTAACTTCCGCATCACCAGCTCGCCGATGGCAGAGGTCTCCACCTCTTTTTCCTCCATATTAAAAATACTGTTCTCGATCTCGTCGATCAGGGCATTGATCTGCTGGGTAGATACCGGGCGCTTGTGACAGGAATGAATGATCCCCGCCTCGATCTTGGAACGGTCATAGGTCTCTCTGGAACGGTCCTTTTTGATCACCATAAGCGGCATCGTCTCCAGCTTCTCATAGGTGGTGAACCGTTTGCCGCAGGTTTCGCACTGACGGCGGCGGCGGATGGAGCTGTTGTCATCAGCCGGCCTGGAATCGATTACCTTTGTATCCTGTGCATTGCAGTATGGGCACTTCACGTATGCTTTCCTCCTGTCTCATATTTATAATCATAGTATGACACTGGTATCATATTACCATCATAAAGGCCATACAGGCAAGCAGTTTTTCAGCCGCAGGGACAGGACTTTTCCATATCCTTAAGCTTCGCTATCTCTACCAGAATAATATCGTCCCCGATCTGTCTGACCGCGCAGAAGGGAATCACGTATTCCTTTTCTCTTCCAAAAATGCCGCACAGACAGCCTGGCCCCGGAACAATCAGGTGGATAACGCAGCCTGTTTTCGGGTCAAAATCCACATCTCCCACATACCCCAGACGCCTGCAGTCGCAGATATTGATCACTTCTTTTTTTTTAAATCAAAAATGCGCATAGAACCCACCTCATCTCTGTCTGGTGTATTCTATGCGCATGCTTCTTTACCTGTTACCGCTGTATTTTCTGCTTCGTCCGCAGACTTCCTGCGGCCATTTTTCTGATGTCCTTAAAATAACGGAACAACAGCCCCATCGTAGGTGGACTCAATGAATTCCTTCACCGTATCGCTGGTCAGCGCTTCGATCAGAGCGGCCGTCTTGGGATCATTTTCCTTGCCCTCCTGAACCGCAACCACATTGCCGTAGGTGGTTGCCGCCTCGGAATCGGGAGCCTCGGCTGCCAGTGCGTCAGACACCTTCAGGCCCGCCTCAATCGCGTAGTTTCCGTTGATAACGGCGATGTCCACATCCTGCAGGGAACGGGGAACCTGAGCGGCCTCTACCTCCAGGATATCCAGATTCTTCGGATTCTCAACAATATCTGTCTTTGTCGCCTTTAAGCCGGCGCCCTCTTTCAGCTGGATCAGCCCCTGAGCCTCCAGAAGAAGCAGGGCACGCGCCTCGTTTGTTGCGTCATTGGGAACAGCAACCTTTGCTCCGTCAGCCAGCTCATCCAGAGATGCGGTCTTTCCGGCATAAATGCCGAAAGGCTCATAATGGATGGCGCCTGCGCTCACCAGCTTTGTTCCGCGCTCCGCGTTGAACTGCTCAAGATAGGGGAGATGCTGGAAATAGTTTGCGTCCAGATCGCCGGAATCCAGCGCCAGGTTCGGCTGTACATAGTCGGTATACTCTACAATCTTTAAGCTGTAGCCCTTCTCCTCCAGGACAGCGCGCGCTGCCTCCAGAATCTCTGCATGGGGCGCCGGGCTTGCTCCTACGACCAGCTCCTCAAGCTCAGCGGGAGCCGCCTCTGTCGCTTCTGCCGCCTCGCTCTCTGCTGCCTCTGCGCTCTCTGCTGCCTCTGTGCTCTCTGCCGCAGACTCCGTCGCTGCCGCGGTTGTTTCCTCCGTGGAGCTGCCGCATGCGCTTAAGGCTGCTGCTGCCAGCAATGCTGCTGCAATTACACCGATGTTCTTTCTCATAATGATTTCCTCCTCATTTTAAAAAATTTGATTTATACGGCCTTTTGGCCCACAGCTCCGAATTGCCGCATCCAGAGCTGGTAAATCCTTACTGATCAGCGGATCCGCTTATCGCTGACCCGCGCCAGCTTCATGCCGGCCTCCTGAATAATCTGAACGATAATCACCAGAATGGCCACCGTCAAAAACATCATATCCACCTCATAGCGGTAATAGCCGTAGTTGATGGCAATGCCTCCCAGGCCGCCGCCGCCGACAGCTCCCGCCATGGCGGAATACCCTAAAATCGTTGTGGTGGAAATGGCCGCCCCCACCAGCAGAGAAGGCTTTGACTCCGGCAGCAGCACCTTCCAGATAATCTGAAATGTGGATGCCCCCATGGACTTCGCCGCCTCAATCACGCCGGCGTCAATCTCCTTGAAGGAGGACTCCACCATGCGGGCAATATAGGGAGCTGCCGCCGCAACCAGAGGCGGCACAACCGCCTTCCATCCAAGACTGGTTCCCACGATCCTTCTGGTTACCGGAATCATCATAATCAAAAGGATCAGAAACGGCACGGAGCGCAGTAAATTGATCGCCACTCCCAGCACCTTCTGAAGCACCGGCATGGGATAAATCCCATCCTTGTCCCCCACCACCAGGATAATTCCCAGGGGGATTCCGATCAGATAGGAAACCGCTGTGGAGATAAATACCATGCAGAGGGTTTCTCCAATACCGCTCTGAATCAGCTCTATAATCTGCGGACTAAATGTCATCGCCTGTCACCTCCTCATAAGGAATCTTTACCGTATCCAGGTAATGAAGGGCCCGTCCTGCACTGTCGGCGTCCTCCGGAAGCTGGATAATCATCTGTCCCATGGCCTTTCCGCCCACATCCCTGGTGGATGCGTAAAGAATATTCACCGGAACCTTGCTTGCCAGAATCATATTGGCGATCACCGGCTCCATGGACTCGCGGCCATCGAAGATAATCCGGATCTTTCTGGAATTGTCGAAGGCTACATTCGTCACCGCGTCCCCCAGAATCAGCTGGCGGCCGATTTTGGACTTAGGCTCCGAAAATATATCTGACACCCGCCCCACCTCGGCAATATGGCTTTTATCAATAATAGCCACCCTGTCACAGATGGATTCGATCACCGACATCTCGTGGGTAATCACAATCACCGTAATGCCAAAATCTCTGTTGATCTGCTTTAACAGCTGCAGAATCGACTTGGTGGTGTTGGGATCCAGAGCGCTTGTAGCTTCATCGCAGAGCAGCACCTTTGGATTTGTGGCAATGGCCCTTGCAATGGCAACCCGCTGCTTCTGTCCTCCGGAAAGCTGTGCCGGATAAGCGCCTGCCCGGTCCTCCAGGCCTACCAGCTTTAACAGCTCCATGGCCCGATCCCTCGCCTCCGTCCTGGAATACCTTCTCTCGCCTGAGATCTCCATGGGAAAGCAGATGTTTTTCAAAATGTTTCTCTGGGCCAGAAGATTGAACTGCTGGAAAATCATCCCCATAGACTGTCTCGCCTTCCTGCGTCCCGCCTCGCTCATGGATGTCAGATCCTGTCCCTCAAACAGCACCTCCCCGGAGGTTGGCACCTCCAGCATATTGATGCACCGCACCAGGGTGCTCTTTCCTGCTCCTGACAATCCGATAATGCCGAAAATCTCTCCCCTCCGGATATCCAGATTAATGTCATCCAGAGCAACCACAGGGCCATTTGCGGTTTTGAATTTCTTTCCCATTCCCTTCAGCTGAATGATCGTGTCTTCCAATGCCATTTTCATTCTCCTTCCCCAATCGGTTTTTTCCTGGATATACCACGCCGCAGTGCGGTCACCGCAGCGCATTTTCGTATCACAGGACGAATTTTCTATGAACTAAAAGAAGCCGCAGGTCTGCATAGACCTGCGGCGATATATCCGGCTTTCCCGGCACTTTATCATCTTCTCTCAGCATCCACGCAAACTATCTCAGATTTTTCTGGCACGCAAACATGCGGCACATGCACATCGTCATGCCGCTCATCATTGCCATATTCATCTGCATGGATTTTCTCTGAGTCATAGTGGGTTCCTCGTTTCCTGTCTGTCAAAGCTTCTGATGTCATCTGTATTTCTCTATGTGCCGTATTTTACGTCACCGCTGCGGATTTGTCAATAGGAAATTTCCAATTCTTTTTCCGCCTTAGCCGCACAGATCCACAATCACCTGGGCAAAAATCTTGGCGCTGATAATCAGATCATCCACCACCGCAAATTCATCGGCTCCGTGCATATTGTTGTCCCTGCCGGGCATCGCCGCGCCGAAGGCAACGCCGTTCTTTAAATGATGCACATAGGTGCCGCCGCCGGTGGACTGGCACTCGCCCTTTAAGCCCGTGTAGTCCTCGTATGCCTTTAAAAGCGTTCTCACAAAATCGGAATTGCCGTCCACATGATGCGGCGGCGTCATCGTCTCGTTGAGCAGCGTAAGACCCGCCTCAGCCATACGTGCCTTCGCCGGCTTTAACACATTTTCCTCATTGCCGCAGACCGGTATACGGCCGTCAAATTCACCGTCCAGGGATTTCTCATCCACCTTAAGCATGGAAAGCGCCAGGGTCAGACGGCCGGACAGCTCGTCCTCCATATCGATGCCCATAGCGGTTCCGTTGTTGTCGCCGTAAGGCATCAGGGCAGACAGCTTCTTTAAAAGCTCCGTCTGAGAACAGGCGGCAAGGGGCAGGCTGTTCACCAGCGTCAGAAGTCCGGTGAGCGCATTGATTCCCTCCTGGGGCGTGGATGCGTGGGCGCCTCTTCCCACTGCGGTAACCGCGGTCTGATCTCCGCTCTGCTCCAGCTCAAAGCGCACCCCGGTGGATTTTGTAACCTTTGCGGCGGCTTCTTCCACACACGCCTTCTCAAGGCCCTCAAAAACGGCCTTCGCCTTTCCGGGAACCACGTTGATCTTTGTTCCTGCCTGCAGGCTCACCAGTCTGGGCAGGGACGCGGACGCGGCAAATTCCGCCTGAAAATGTCCCGGCAGACGGCCCTTTTCCACATTGACCACCGGATACTCTATATCCGGCGAGAAGGTCATGGGCGCCTCCTCCTCTTTCTCATAATAATACCTGATATCTGAGCTTCCGCACTCCTCGTCAGTACCCAGAATCAGCCGCACGTTTTTCTTTAAGGGAATTCCCAGCTCCTTCACAGCCCGCATGGCATAAAGCGCCGCAACAGCCGGCCCCTTATCGTCCGCAGTGCCGCGTCCGTAGATCCTGCCGTCCTTCTCCACCGGCTCAAAGGGTTCTGTCACCGTCCAGCCCTCGCCGGCCGGAACCACATCCAGATGGGCCAGGATATCCAGATGGCGGGGCAGATTCTCCCCGATATCAATACATCCCACATAGCCGTCATAATCCAGGGTCTCAAACCCATATCCCTCCGCCATGTCAAGAGCGGCGTCCAGACACTCGGCTGCGCCGGGGCCGTAGGGCATATCCTCCTCCGCCGGCATCTTTTCGCTGTTGATGCGGCAGAGCTCGCATACATCGTCGATCAGCTCCTGGCGGCGGGCATCGATAAACGCATCGATTTTCTCTCTGTACATATCCAAATCCTCCTTCTTTCCGTCATTTGGCGGTACTACTTCATCATGGCGGCCAGCGTCTCATTGACAAGCTTACCGTCTGCCTTTCCCTTCACCTTCGGCATCAGAACCTTCATGATTCTGCCCTTGTCGGCGGGACCCGGCTTCTCAATGCCAAGCCCGGCCAAAACCTCCCGGATCACCTCCGTGATCTGCTCCACGCTCAGATCCTCCGGTGCGAATTCCTTATATACGGCCATTCGCGCCGCCGTCTCCTCCTTGATATCCGTACGGTCTGCCGGAGCCAGGTCGTATGTTTCCTGGGTCTGCTTGATCTCCTTTTTCACCACAGCGTTTTCCTCTTCCTCTGTCAGAGGCGCGCGCTTGTCAATCTCCGCGTTCTTCAGGGCGGACAGCAGCATGGAAAGGGAGTCCTTTCTTGCCTTGTCCTTTGCCTTCATAGCCTCCACCATAGCAGCTCTTACCACATCGATCTTGCTCATAATCTTTTTTGCAGCTGTTCCGGACAGCTGCTTCTCCTTTCCCTGATATTTGCCGCCGCATCCTTAATTGCGGCCAAATTCACTAAGCTTCAGTCCTGGATTCCGTTCCTCCACCATGCCGATGCTCCAGCTGTTCACAAACAGCAGCAGCGGATTGTCCTTCAGATCCTTGATCCGCTTCATATCGGAGGTTCCCTGGATTCTTGCCACATCCACAGCCTCCTTATTCTCAATCCAGCGGATATACTCGTAGGGAAGCTTTTCCAGCTTCACCTCCACATTGTATTCATTCTCCAGACGGTAAGTCAGCACCTCAAACTGCAGCTCGCCTACAACGCCGACGATAATCTCCTCCATGCCGGTATTGAATTCCTGAAAAATCTGAATAGCGCCCTCCTGGGCAATCTGGCTGACGCCCTTTAAAAACTGTTTCCGCTTCATGGTATCTACCTGGCGGACACGGGCAAAATGCTCCGGCGCAAAGGTCGGGATGCCTTCAAATTCAAACTTTTCATTGGACAGGCAGAGGGTGTCTCCGATTGAGAAGATACCCGGATCAAACACGCCGATAATATCCCCCGCATAAGCTTCCTCCACGATCTTTCTGTCCTGGGCCATCATCTGCTGAGGCTGGGAAAGACGCAGCTTTTTGCCGCCCTGCACATGATTCACCTCCATGCCTGCCTCAAATTTGCCGGACACGATCCGCATGAAGGCGATTCTGTCTCTGTGCGCCTTATTCATATTCGCCTGAATCTTGAACACAAACGCGGAAAAATCCTCCCTGAAGGGATCTACCACGCCGGTCAGCGTCTTTCTTGGCAGCGGAGCGCTGGTCATCTTCAGGAAATGCTGAAGGAAGGTCTCCACGCCGAAATTCGTCAGAGCCGAGCCGAAAAATACCGGAGATAAATTGCCGCGGCTTACCCGGCCCATGTCAAATTCATCGGCTGCGCCGTCCAAAAGCTCAATCTCATCCAGAAGCTGCCCGTGGTAGTCAAAGCCGAGCACATCATCCAGATTCGGATCATCCAGCCCGTAGGTCTGGGAAGCCACCTCTTTGGCCCCTCCCATGGCGGCAGTGAAGGTGGTAATCTGTTTGTCGTGCCGGTCGTAAACGCCCTTAAAATTCTTTCCGCAGCCGATGGGCCAGTTGATGGGGCAGGTGCGGATGCCCAGAACATTTTCAATCTCGTCCATCAGCTCAAAGGGATCACGCGCCTCACGGTCCAGCTTGTTGATAAAGGTAAAAATCGGAATGCCGCGCATCACGCAGACCTTAAACAGCTTTATGGTCTGCGCCTCCACGCCCTTGGAGCCGTCGATAACCATGACGGCGCTGTCCGCCGCCATCAGGGTCCGGTAGGTATCCTCGGAGAAGTCCTGATGTCCGGGCGTATCCAGGATATTGATGCAGTTGCCGTCATATTCAAACTGCATTACGGAGGAGGTAACCGAAATTCCTCTCTCCTTCTCGATCTCCATCCAGTCGGAAACCGCATGTCTGGCAGCCTTCCGGCCCTTTACCGTTCCGGCCAGGTTAATGGCTCCGCCGTAGAGCAGGAATTTCTCCGTCAGGGTCGTCTTGCCGGCGTCCGGATGGGAAATGATTGCAAAGGTTCTTCGTTTCTTTATTTCTTCTGTTATGTTTGACAAGGATCTGTCCTCCAAATTCTTCTGAATATTGCCTGCGGCCGGTTCCGCTTAAGCCGCCGGCCACCGGTCCTCAAGCCATGATTGTACCAGAGAAATCCAGCTCTGGCAACATGGTTCCAGCGCCCTGTGGTCAATACCGGCGGTTTCCTCTGTTCCAAGGGCGACTCCGTGAATGCCGGAAGGGTAAATGTGCATCTCAAAATTGACGCCGTTCTGTTTTAATGCCGATGCCAGAAGCAGGCTGTTTTCCACCGGAACAGAACTGTCCGTCACTGTATGCCAGAAAAATACAGGCGGAAAATCAGGGCTGATCTGGCGCTCCAGAGATACCAGCTCCCGCTTTGTTCCGTCATCCGCCTGGCCGCCCAGGAGCCTCTCAAACGACCCCTTATGACAAAACGGACCGGAGGTGATGACCGGATAGCTTAAAATCAGGCCGTCAGGACGGGCCTGGTCAGGAGACAACAGCCCCGCCCCGCCTCCGTAAATCTCCGGCCTGTTCCAGAAAGCTCCCAGAGAGGCGGCCAGATGGCCTCCCGCAGAAAAGCCGCAGGGAATAATGGCCCTGGGGTTGATATGATACTCCTCCGCCCTGCTTCTGAGCTCTGATATCGCTCCTGCCAGTTCCCGCAGCGCCACAGGAAAACAGTTCGGCGCCACGCTGTACTCCAATACAGCCGCATGGCAGCCCATGGCAAGGAATTTCATGGCAATGGGCTCGCTTTCCCGGTCAGAGCGGCGCTCATAGCCGCCGCCCGGAAGAATCAGAATCACCGGACGCCTTCTGTCCGGAGCAAAGCTGAGCTGATCCAGCAGATACAGCCGCAGCTTTGCCGGCCCTGTTTGCTGGCCCGGCACCGTAATGGATATGGATGGCTGAATCATGATAGCTTCTCCCCTCCTCCGGTCCAACCGGCGTCTGCACCCATGGCCATCAGCCTTGTCAGTATCTCGTGAGCCGTCTCATCCTTCGTCATAAGGGCCAGCTTTTCAGTCCCATCCCCCGTAATCAGAGTCACCACGTTGGTGTCCGTGCCGAAGCCGGCGCCGGCTGTCTTTAAGTTGTTGGCCACAATCATGTCCACATGCTTTTTCTCCAGCTTCGCCCTGGAGTTCTCCAGCAGGTTCTGCGTCTCCATGGAAAATCCGCAGAGCAGCTGCCCCGGTGTCCGGTGCGCTCCCAGCCAGGCCAGAATATCATCCGTCCGCTCCAGCTCAATGGACATGGCTCCGTCTGTTTTCTTCGTCTTTTCCGTCCCCACATGAGACGGCCTGTAATCTGCCACCGCGGCAGCCTTAATGATCATATCCTGGTCAGCCGCAGCCGCAGTCACCGCCTGGAACATGCCGGCGGCGCTTGTTACAGGAACCAGCTCCACCCCCAGAGGCGCCTTAAGCTCCACCGGCCCGCTGACCAGCGTAACCCTGGCTCCTCTCCTGGCTGCCGCTCTGGCAATGGCATACCCCATCTTTCCTGTAGAATGGTTCGTAATATAGCGGACCGGATCAATGGCCTCCCTGGTCGGCCCCGCAGTCACCAGAACCCGCTTCCCGGCCATATCCTTTTCACAGGCCAGCTCCAGCATGATGTACTCGAACAGCTCCTCCGGCTCCGGCATCTTCCCTGCGCCGGTATCGCCGCAGGCCAGATAACCGCTGTCCGGAGCAATCACATGCATCCCATAGCGCCGGCAGGTCTCCAGGTTGTCCTGGGTGATGGGATTTTCGTACATCTGGGTGTTCATGGCCGGCGCCAGATACTTTGGCTTTTTGCAGGCAAGGAATGTGGTGGTCAGCATATCATCCGCCAGGCCGTGGGCCACTTTGGCGATTACGTTGGCTGTGGCCGGCGCGATCATAAAAATATCCGCCCGCCTGGCCAGAGCCACATGCTCCACCTGAAACTGAAAATTCCTGTCAAAGGTATCCACCATGCATTTATTGCCTGTCAGGGTTTCAAAGGTCACCGGAGTTATAAAATTCGTGGCGTGCTCCGTCATGATCACCTGCACGTCCGCATGCTGCTTCACCAGCATACTGGCCAGGGATGCAGTTTTGTAGGCGGCAATCCCGCCGGTCACCCCCAGCACCACTGTTTTTCCTTTTAACATGGCAGCCTCCTGTCATTTTATTTCTTCTGTCTCGGACTGTTTCTCACAATTCATCCACCATAATACCATAATTTGTCCCGGTTTAAAAGGGATTCTGATTGTGTTTCCACACAAAATATGATAGGATTGCTACAGTTGCGCGGAGCAAATCCGTTTCAGAAGGGAGCGATTCTGATGATTTTAGCCATAGATATGGGCAATACCAATATTGTGGTTGGCTGCATCGATGAGCAGCAGACGTATTTTGTGGAGCGTCTTACCACCAACCACAACAAAACAAGCACGGAATATGCCATTAACTTAAAAAATATTCTGGAGATTCACCACATTGACACCGCCGGAATCGAGGGAGCCATCCTCTCCTCTGTGGTGCCGCCCTTAAACGCGGCCATCTCCTCCGCCGTAAAGAAGATTCTCGGCTATCATCCCATGCTGGTAGGCTCCGGTATCAAAACCGGCATGAATATTCTTATGGACAATCCGAAAACCGTAGGCAGTGACATGATTGTGGACGCGGTGGCAGCAATCCGGGATTATCCGAGTCCCGTTATCATCATCGATATGGGAACCGCCACAACCATGTCCGTGGTGGACCGGTCGGGCAATTACATCGGCGGCGTCATCCTGCCCGGCCTCAAGGTATCTCTTGATTCCTTAAGCAGCAAGGCGGCGCAGCTTCCGTCCATCAGTCTGGATATTCCGAAAAAGGTCATCGGCAAGAATACCATCGACTGCATGCGCAGTGGAATCATGTACGGAAGCGCCGGCATGATCGATGGAATCCTGGACCGGATGGAGGCAGAGCTCGGGGAAACGCCCTCCATCGTGGCAACCGGCGGCCTGTCCCGCTTCATCGTGCCTCTGTGCCGCCACAAAATTCAGTACGACGAGGCCCTGCTGCTTAAGGGACTGCTGATCATCTATGAGAAAAACCGATAATCTGTGAAAAAAAGATAATCTGTGATGCCAAACGGCAGACTCGCGAAAAAGACGCATAGCGCCGCTCTCTTTCGTGAGTCTGCCGTTTTCTTTTTCGCCGGCCTTACCGCTTACAGGCCGCGAATGATCTTTACATGATTCCGCAAAACAGCATAAAAGCCGCTTCCGTCCTCCTGGCCGAACCGGCGCACCAGGGAGGTGTGAATCCCGTTTAAATTCTTGCGGGGAATGGCGTTTATGATCTTTAAGATCAGCTCCGCATCGCCCTCCTCCATGGGAACGCCGCTGCGCTCCAGCACCAGATCCAGATACTGACGCTCCCGCTCCTTCTTGCTGTTGCTGTAGCCGGCGGACAGCTGGCCGCGGCAGCCGGGATTGTCCTTGATAAAGCGGTAAATGGCATTGCCCGTCTCCTGTCCGAAATGGAATTCCAAAACATTGTGAACCAGAGACATATTGGACAATTTCAGCGTCCTGCAAAGGTCTGTCAGAAAGCTCAAATCACCCTCCGGATCACGGCTGCCTGTCTCATCAAAAATATCGAACAGCTGCTCCTCCCAGGATGCCGGCTGCTCCGGCTCCGCAGCGCCGTCATCCGAACCAAACGTCACAATATCCCCGGACTGCAGATTCTCATCCGCC
>JAUNGW010000064.1 GCA_030524245.1 Eubacteriales bacterium | reverse complement strand
TCGCAAAGTGGAATTTACCCTCTCAAGGTGGACGTTACTTTTTCAATTCACCAATATCTTCACTGCTTTGCCTTGTGTTCTCCCGTCCGGAAATCCACACCTTCAGACTGATCATAAAACACCTGATCCTCCGCCTCCAGTCTGGCTTTCCCATCCTGCACGGAAACGATATTCACCGCGCAGTTAGGCGGCACATGCCCGTGCCAGAAATCCTGTTTGTTCTCATACACATTGTTCAGGATTGCCCGGCAGGCGCAGCCATGGCTGGCAATAAGGATCGTCTTGTCAGACCAGTCTCTCCGGCTGATTAAATCCTGCCAGAAGTCCCTGGTGCGCGCACAGAGATCGTTTATGGTTTCCCCGTCTGCAGCCGGCTGAAAATGAAAGGGATCACTGAAAAAATCATCAAAGTGATCGGACGGAATCTCAAAGTTATGACTTCGGCAGCCAAGCCCCTCCCAGGAGCCAAAGCTGATCTCCCGGATCCGGTCGTCCAGGAAAATGGGCACGTTCCGCCCCTCCAGCACCAGCTGCGCCGTCTGAAGCGCCCGCTTTAAAGGACTCGAAATGGCAAAATCAAAGGGGATCTGTGAAAGCGCCTGGCCGGTGATCCCCGCGAGACGGATCCCGTTTTCATTGAGGGGAATATCCGTCTGGCCCTGAAGCCGTCCGATGACATTCCAGTCTGTTTCCCCGTGACGGATAATGTAAAGCTTCATTGTTATCTCCCTGCTCTAAGGACGGGCTCTGATCAGCTTCTGATCTGCCCGTTTCCGTAAATGATGTATTTTGTGGTAGTCAGAGCCTGCAGCCCCATGGGACCTCTGGCGTGAAGCTTCTGAGTGCTGATGCCGATCTCTGCGCCAAAGCCGAACTGGCCCCCGTCTGTAAATCTGGTGGAAGCATTGACGTAAACCGCCGCCGCGTCTGTTCTGTTCAGAAATTCCTGTGCATGGGCGTAGTCCTGGGTGATAATGGACTCTGAATGTCCCGTATTGTACCTGTTAATATGGCGGATGGCCTCGTCCAGGCTGTCAGCCAGCTTTAAGGACAGCTTATAGTCCAGATACTCACATCCCCAGTCCTCCTCTGTGGCCGGAACGAATTCCGGCACAATGGCGCAGGCCTCCTGATCCGCCCGTATTTCCACCCTTTTTCCTTCCTCCTGCTGATCCTGAAGGCGCAGCTTCAGCGCAGGAAGAAAGGCCTGTGCGATGGATCTGTGCACGACCAGAGATTCGCAGGCGTTGCAGACTCCGATACGCTGCGTCTTTGCGTTCTCGATAATGTCCAGAGCCATTTTAAAATCCGCCGTCTCATCCACATAGATATGACAGTTTCCTGTACCTGTCTCAATGACAGGGACCGTGCTGTTTTCCACCACTGTTCGGATCAGGCCGGCTCCGCCCCGCGGTATCAGCACATCCACATATCCGTTCAGCCGCATAAATTCCCTGGCCGTCTCACGGCTTGTATCGGTAATCAGCTGCACGGCCATTTTCACGGCGCCGGCTGCCTCAAGTCCTCTCTGCAGACACTCCACAATGGCCATGTTTGAGGAAAGCGCGTCGCTGCCGCCCTTTAAAATCACTGCATTTCCAGCCTTGAAGCAAAGCCCGAAGGCATCGGCCGTCACATTCGGCCTGGCTTCGCAGATGATGCCCACCACGCCCAGCGGAACCCGCTTCTGGCCGATTAAAAGCCCATTGGGCCGCGGCTTCATGGAAATCACCTCTCCCACCGGATCCGGAAGGGCCGCCACCTCCAGAATCCCGTCTGCCATATCCCTGATCCTGGCAGGAGTCAGCGCAAGACGGTCAAGAAGGCCCTGGCTCATGCCCTTTTTCTGCGCCCTCTCCATGTCCTCTTTATTTGCCGCAAGAATCTGCGCCTCTCCCTCCAGCAAAGCCTGCGCTGTCTGCTCAAGGCAGCGGTTTTTCTCCGTTATTCCAAGACTCTCCACATACCGGGCAGCTTCCCTCGCCTGCCGCCCCAGCTCTGTCAAATTCATGAACTATCCTCCCTGCTGATCAGATATCCTTCCTGTATACCTGCTTTTCCGTTATCACAAAATCCACCGGCCTGTCATGCTCCTCCATCGGCAGCCGGCTGCATATCTGAAATTCATAGGCCAGACCGATCCACAGATGATCCGGCTCCTCCGCCATAAAGCGGTCGTAAAAGCCGCCGCCCAGCCCCAGGCGGCCGCACCGGCCAGAAAATGCCGAGCCCGGAACCAGCACCGGCGCAGCTTTGCAGTCCGCCGCCGGACAGCCCTGCTTCGGCTCCAGAATACCCTTGTAGCCCCCGGTCAGATCATCCGGCCCGGTAATCAGGTAAAAGGCCATATGATCTTTCTCCACCCTCGGCACGGCGACAGCCATCCCGTCTGCCAGGAGCGCCGCCAGAATACCCTGGGTGTCTGTTTCATTGCCATGGGAAACGTAGCAGTACACAGTCCGGCATTTGGCTGCGCCTTCTAAAAAATCAGGCAGCGACAAAAGATGCCTTCTCACCGCCTGATCCATGACCGCCCTTTCCCCCATATCCAGGCTGCGCCGGATCTGTCTGATCTGCCGGCGCAGCGCCTGCTTTTCCTCTGCTTTATGACTGCTCATCTTTTATGCCGCCGAATTTCTTTCCAAGATCCGTAACAGATCCGTCCTCCTCCTGAATCATCACATTGTTAAGCTGCGACCTCAGGTTCTGCCGCACGCTCTGGATATACTCCCTGCGCAGAGTATCCTGCTCTGCCTTTTCAGCCTCTGTAAGGCCCTCTGCCTTGGATTTGCGGTACAGCTCGTTGATTCTTGCGATTTTTTTGTCGTCCATGTTTTTGTCCTCCTTATGCTGTCTGTTATTTAATACTTTGTGTTGATATAGTCCATCAGGTCAAAGTCCAGATTCGGGTGCGCCATAAACAGGGTTCCCTTATCCTTTCCCTCCATCAGCTCATGTAAAACCCCCACGTCCTCACCGTTGGCGATAATCATATCGGAGCCGCTGTCCGTGGCGATTCTGGCCGCCGCCAGCTTGGCTGACATGCCGCCGGTTCCCACATCGCTGCCTGAGGAATCCTTTCCCATAGCCAGAAGCTCAGGCGTGATCTCAGGAACCAGGCTGACAAACTCCGCCTTCGGGTTTTTTCTCGGATCATCGGAATAAAGTCCGTCTATGTCAGAAAGCAGGATCAGAAGATCCGCTCCGATCAGAGCCGCCACAATGGCGGACAGGCGGTCATTGTCTCCGAACTGGATCTCATGGGTGGAAACCGTGTCATTTTCATTGACCACCGGCACCGTCCCCAGATTTAAAAGCTCGTCAAAGGTATTCTGGGCATTGTACCGGGAATCGTCGTTTGTCATGGTGTTTTTCGTCAGAAGCACCTGAGCCGCCACGCAGTTGTACTCTGCAAACAGCTTCTGATATACCATCATCAGCCTCGCCTGGCCCACCGCCGCGTAGGCCTGCTTCTCTGCCACGGTCTGAGGCCGTTTCTGGCCGCCCAGGGCCTGACGTCCCGCCGCTATGGCGCCGGAGGACACTAAAACCACCTCCCGGCCCTCCCCCTTCAGATCGCAGATAATCCGCACCAGCCGCTCAATCTTCCACAGATTCAGCTCTCCGGTGGCCGGATGCGTCAGGGAAGACGAGCCGATCTTGATGACAATCCGTTTCTTCTCTTTCAGTCCTTCTCTCTCTTTCATTTTCTGTAACCATCCTCTGCCTTTTTGTCACCCGGCTGTCCCGGGCCGTTTAAAACGGCCCGCCACGGCCTCCGCTGTCTTTACGCCGTCCATGGCTGCCGAGGTAATTCCTCCTGCGTATCCGGCGCCCTCGCCGCAGGGATACAGGCCGCGGATCTCGCTTTCCATGGCGCTGCCGCGCCAGATCCTTACCGGCGACGAGGTCCGGCTCTCAATGCCCGCAAGCAGGGCGTCCGGTCGGTCGAAGCCCTGGATCATCCTGCCAAAGCCCTCCATAGCCTCCAAAAGCGCCAGATTCAGCGCCTCCGGCATGATGGAGCGCACATCGGCAAACGCCCACTGTCCACGCATCTGAGGGCTCACAGCGCCGGCCTGGCTGCTGATCCGGTTCTCCTTAAAGTCACCGTAAAGCTGGACAGGAATCCGTCCGCCTGCCGCCGCAAAGGCCCGCTCTTCCAGCTCTCTCTGAAACAAAATCCCGCCAAGCGCCGACTGATCCGGAAAATCCGCCGGCGTCACAGTCACGATCAGGGCGCTGTTCGCGTTTTCCCCTGACCGGTCATGATAGCTCATGCCGTTGACCGCCAGCCGCCCCGGCTCCGAGGAGGCGTTGACCACATATCCTCCAGGACACATGCAGAAGGAGTAAACGCCGCGGCCCCCTGACGTCTGTCTCGTCACCTTGTAGCTGGCTGCCCCCAGCCGCCCCGGCTCCTCCATGCCGTACTGAGATTTGTTAATCAGCCGCTGGGGATGCTGGATGCGCAGCCCCACGGCAAAGGACTTGGCGTTCATGGGAATCCCCTTATCCCGAAGCATGAAAAATGTATCTCTGGCGCTGTGGCCGACAGCCAGAACCACCGCCTCCGCCGGTATGTAATCCTCCTTTACCGTTCCGTCTTCAAGGCGCGTCTCCGTAAAAACGCCGCGCATACAGCCGTTTTGAATGTCCAGCTCCTTAGCCCTGCAGCAAAAGCGCACCTGGCCGCCCAGGCGGATAATCTCCTGCCGCATGGATTTTACAATTCCCGCCAGCACGTCCGTTCCGATATGAGGCTTGCTCTCATAAAGCACGGAAGAATCCGCCCCAAACTCATGAAACAGCTCCATCACCAGAGTATTGCGCCTGTTCGGATCCTTCACCAGCGTGTTCAGCTTTCCATCGGAAAACGTCCCCGCTCCTCCTTCGCCGAACTGCACATTGCTCTCCGGATCCAGCTTTCCTGTGCTCCAGAAATGATCCACCTGCCTTCTTCTGGCATCCACATCCTGACCGCGCTCCAGAAGCACCGGGCAGTAGCCGGCTCTGGCCAGCATCAGACCGCAGAACAGTCCCGCCGGTCCCGTGCCGATAATCACCGGCGGAGAGGCAAGCCTTTCCTCACCCGGCTCCGGAAAATGATAACGCTCCTGCCTGCAGACAGCCGCCTGCGGATTTGCCGCTTTATGTAAGACCTGCTTTTCCCTCTCTACCTCCACGTCCACCGTGTAGATTTCAAAAAGCTCCGGCTTTTTCCTGGCATCCAGGGATCTGCGGACCACACGGAGGCTCTTTATATCCTCCTGACGCAGCCTGAGGGCCGCGGCGGCTTTTTTCTTTAAGTCCTCCGGCCTGTGGTCTGCCGGAAGCTTCAGCTGATTGATCCGTATCATTGGTCTGTTCCTCCTGCACATCTTCCCGCTGTGATTCCCGTAGACCAGGCCCACTGCAGGTTGTATCCGCCGCAGACGCCGTCCACGTCAAGAAGCTCGCCGGTCAGATAAAGGCCGCGGACCAGCCTGGATTCCAGCGTATCCGGCCGGATCTCTCTGGTATCCACGCCTCCGCAGCAGACCTGAGCCTGGTCAAAGGAATTTGCCGCCGTTACCTCCATGGAAAACTGCTTGATCAGCCCGGCCAGCTCCCCCGCCTGCCGCGGACGTATCTGGCTTACGGGAAGGGAGAGCGGTATGCCTGCCTCCTTCAAAAGCACCTGGGCCAGCTTCTTTGAAAATACGCCGGTCAGAAAATCTCCGGCCTCCCGGTATCCAAGTCTTTTCTGTCTCTGATCTAAAAACTGCCGCGTCTCTTCCATGCTTTTTGACGGCAGAAAATCAATAAGGACAGACACCCTGCGCCCCTCATGAAGCGCAACGGAGGCGAAACGGCTCACTTGGAACACAGGAATACCGGACACGCCGTAATCTGTCAGCTGCAGCTCTCCCGCATCCGCCGCCAGGATCCGTCCCTCTGAAGCCAGCTTCACCACCGCGTCGCAGCGGATTCCCGCCAGCTGCTTTAAAAAAGCGCCTCTGCACCGCAGCTGCACCAGCGCCGGAAGCGGCGTGATAATCCGGTGTCCGAAGCCTCTGGCCAGCTCATAGCCGCTGCCGTCAGAGCCGGTTTTCGGCGCCGCCTTGCTTCCGCAGGCCAGAATCAGCCTGTCCCCGAAAAAATCCCCTCGGTCCGTCTCTGCCAGAAAGCCCTTTTTTCCATTCTGTGCAAGGCGGGCTACCCGGCATCCTGTTTCCATCCGGACACCCAGACGTTCCGCCTCCAGCCGCAGGCTGTCGAGCACTGATGAGGCCTGATCTGAATTCGGATAAATATATCCATTTCTGCTTTTCGTGATAATTCCGATTTCATCAAAAAAAGTCAGCGTATCCCACACGGAAAACCGGTCCAGCACCTTCATGGGAAACTGCTTCTGGCTGCACCGGTAATGCTCCGCCTTCAGGGACAGATTGGTCATATTGCATCTGCCGTTTCCGGTGGAAAGGATCTTCTTTCCCACCCGGTCCATATGCTCCAGCACCGTCACCTGTGCGCCTTCCCTCGCTGCCGCAATGGCCGCCGCAAGACCCGAGGCTCCGCCGCCCGTAATGATCACCTGTCTTCCCATGGACATCCTCCGTACTGTCATTTTTATTCTTTCCTATTGTATCCAGTTTCCCGGTTCTTTTCAAGTGTATTTTTCTTCATCCCGCCCGGAGCATTTTCTCAGCTCGTGTAGGACTCCAGATAATGAAATACCTCCATCATGGAAGAAAACCAGATTCCCTCCCGCAGCCTTTCCTGCTCCTTCTCCGGAAAATCCATCAGAGGCACATGGGTATACAGGCAGATGGTTTTCTGATCCTTCAGGAATACCAGCAGAAAGCCGTCCTCCGACACAAGATAGTACTCCTCCGCGGCAGCCGTTTCCTGCGCCGTGGACGACACGCGGCTGTTGGCGGCAGGAAGGCCCTCCGTTGCCGCTTCCTGTCCGTTTTCCTTCACCTGCGCAGATAGCTCCGTCTGCGCCCGTTCATGCTGCCTTCCCGCGGCGGCGCCGATGCCAAGGCAGATGCCGCCGGCCAATAAAAACAAAAATAAGCAGATACCATACTTTTTCATAAACGAAAACCTCCGTAAGCATAGTATCTGCCTGTTTTTACTTTTTTATCCATTCTGTGCGCTTTCCGGCCTGCCTTCGATCACAGCCGGAGACATGTCGTTGACCGGCACCACACAGATCCAGGTTTTTCCCGGATTCAGCACGATTTCCCGTCCGGAGGCATCATAATAATGGGTCACTCCCAGCTCTCCGTCCTTCTCCCAGGTAATATCCTCCGCCTGTCCGCCTGTAATAAAATACCCCCAGGACGGCTCGTGGACATTGAGATTCCGGTAGGCCGTCGTGGCGTAATAGCCGCTGGAGCAGTACTGGATAATGATATTGCGCACGGCGATCTGCCCCTCGTCCCCGTTATGAGGGCCGCCGTACTGATACCGGTAATAAAGGCCATCGTCCTCACAGTATTCAAACCACGGACGGTTGTACACGTATCCCGGCGTCACCTTCCAGGCCTCCCTGGCATCGGCCCCGTTTAAGCGGACAGAGGCACCCGGCGCCACGAAGCGGAAATGTCCCTGATAGCTCTCGTCATAGCTCCAGGTATAGCCGAGCCGTTCCATAGCTCTGTTTATGCCTGCAAAGCTCGTATAGGCATTATGCGGCCGCTTCCTGTCCCCGGACCGGTAAAAGGCTGTTCCGCCCACGCCCTCAATGCCGTTGATATTGTCGATATATTTTAAATATGGACGGGCAAAGGTGCTCTGCCCGAAATGCGCGTATACCGCGTCAAACTCTCTGGCGAAATAAATATAATAAGTCCTGCAGCTGCGCACAGAGCCGATCCGCTCCAGCCCGTCAAAATCCTCCATCACCGCCATAAAGCGGTTCATGCCGGATTCCACCGGCACCTCGTAAACCACGCCGGCCCGGTTGATCCCGTACTGGGGCTGCGCCTCCTTGTCATTGCTCATCATAACCGCCAGCGGTCGCCTGTTTCCCTGAGCAGACGGCACCAGCTCTCCGGTCAGATAGCTGTGAACCATCCCGTCTGACTCGGTCCGCTGCTGGATGACCTCATCGTCCGGCTCAGGCGCCGGTCCGGATTCCTGCTCTATCACAACCGGCTCCGTCTCCGGCGCGGCCTCCGTCTGAAGAATCCGTTCCTGTTCCGGCGCGGCGGCAGGAACATGGGCAGGCCCGGAGCAGCCCGCCGCAAAAACGCACAGCATGCAAACCGTCAGCCATTTTCCCATTCTCCTGTATATAGTCATCGGCAATATCCCTCTTTTGTGAGAATTTCACTTTGCTTTTGTTCCATCCGTTCCCGCTCGCCGTCCTCCATATGGTCGTACCCGCACAGATGAAGCATGCTGTGAGCCACCAAAAACGCCAGCTCCCGCTCCATGGAGTGACCGTATTTTTCCGCCTGCTCCGCAACCTTCTCCACGGAAATAATAATGTCTCCCAGCACCAGCTCTCCTGTCTCCGGATTAAAATAATCCTCCGCAGCCTCCTCCACATGGGAAAAATCGGATTCCCGCTCAAAATCGATCATCGGGAAGGACAGCACGTCCGTAGGCGCGTCGATCTGCCGGTAATCACGGTTGATCTCCTGAATGGCGTCGTTGTCCGTCAGAATGACGCTGATCTCCGCTTCATAGGGGCAGCCCTCGTAATCCAGGGCCGCCGGGATGATCTGACGGATAATCCTCTCCCAGTCGATCTCCAGCTTTTTCTCTGTCTCATACTCAATGGATATGGTCATGATTTCTCCTTTGTACGCTTTTGTTTCCGTTCCTTCTTCGGCAGCCGGTCTCTCAGGGGCACACTTCCCGCCATCCGTTCCTCCTGCCGCGTATCCCGCTGCTCGTAATCGTCATAGGCCTTTACGATCTTCTGTACCAGCGGATGACGGACCACGTCGCCGCTGGTCAGGGTGCAGAAGCCGATATCGTCGATCCTTCCAAGAACCTTCATGGCCACGTCCAGGCCGGAGGCCGCTCCGCCGGGCAGATCCTTCTGAGTTCTGTCGCCGGTAATGATCACCTTGGAGCCGAAGCCGATCCGCGTGAGGAACATCTTCATCTGGGCCGGGGTGGTGTTCTGTGCCTCATCCAGGATAATATAGGCATTGTCCAGGGTGCGTCCCCGCATGTAGGCCAGGGGCGCCACCTCGATCAGCCCCTTTTCCGAGTTGTGCAGAAAGCTCTCCGATCCCATGATCTGATAAAGCGCGTCGTAAAGGGGACGCAGGTAGGGATCGATCTTGCTCTGTAAATCGCCGGGAAGAAAGCCCAGCTTTTCCCCTGCCTCTATGGCCGGTCTGGTCAGAATAATCCGGTTCACCTCGCCGTTTTTGAAAGCGGATATGGCCATCGCCATGGCCAGGTAGGTTTTTCCTGTTCCCGCCGGACCGATGCCGAATACGATCATCTTCTTCCGTATGGTGTCCACATACTGCTTTTGTCCCAGGGTTTTCGGCTTCACCGGCTTTCCCGCCACAGTTCTGCAGATAATATCCCTGTCGATCTCCAGAATCGCATCGTCTGATTCTGTAAACGACAGGGAAAGCGCATAGTCCACATTCTGCTCCGTGATGGAATTCCCCCGTTTGGAAAGCTCCACCAGGTTATTAAACACGCTCTTTGCCCGGCGGATCATCTCCTCCGGGCCAATCAGCTTAATGGCTCCGTCCCTGGCCACAATGGTTACATGGAGGGTGCGCTCAATCTTCTTTAAATAGCTGTCAAACTGCCCGCACACATTTTTCTCATGCTCAGCGGGTATATCGATCATGGTCTCAATTACGCTCATCCGGTAATCTCGTCTCCTCTTCCTGTCTGATATTCTGCCCGATGCCTGCCGGTCTTTCCAGGACAAAGCGTCCCTGCACCTCCCAGGCGCCGTCTTTCTCTATCATTTTAACATCATTTTCAATTATTTGTACCCCCTTTTCCGTAAAATTTTGCATTTTTCTCTCATGAATCAGATTTTTTATGGTTTCCAACTCCTCCCTTGTCCACGGGCGCTGGCTTAAGCTGTACTGGCAGGCAGTCAGACGGTCTGTCCATACAGGAAGATAAAAATCTCCCAGAATCACCGCCTGCCTGGAAACGCAGGATATCTCCCAGTTTTCCTCCTTTCCGGCCGGCAGCATCAGCAGAAAGCCAAGTCCTGGCAGTCGGATGCGTATTCCCCGCCGGACAGCGCCGGTTCTGGTTCTCTGCGATGTGAGAAACGGCACCTCCGCAGCATAGGTTTCCTCTGTTTTTACCCAGATATCCGCGTCCGCCCTCACATACAGCGCATTTACCTCCTCTCCTGAATCGTTCAGAACAGGAATCCGTCCGGAAACAAGGATATCTCCCGGTGAAATTTCATCTCCGGGGCCCACCAGCGCCTTTCCGCCGCGCACAATCATGCGGGTGATCCTTCCGGCACAATCCGCCGCAAGATCCCTGGGCGTTTCATCCTTTAACGGAATCTCTCCGGCCGCGTTACTTTCCCGAATCCGGATCAGCAGCCTGGTTCCCGAAACACGGGCCGATATCCAGACCACCTCCGGATACCGGCTTCGGATGGATTCCTCCAGCGCATCGCAGTCCACCAGGCTTTTTCTCATGCCATACCGTATGTCCATGCTGTCAAGATAATGGAGCAGCATATCATCCGTCAGTCTGTAATTTCCCTCCAGTCCGATATTCCATATAAACCGGGACATGACAAACAGTATCAGGAAAAATACCGCCGCGCCGGCCGCAGACAGCTTTCGTTTTCTGTTCCTGTATAAAAAAAAGGGAAGTCCGTACCTTCCCATAATCCGCAGCCGTACTCCCGCCTTTTTCACCAGCGGGCGGACGCGCCTGAAATCCTTTACCGGCATAATGAACTGGCAGCCTCCGTCCTGATATTCCAGTCTGCTGACTGCCAGCCGCTTTGCCATACACAGATTCAAAAAACGCTCTTTAGAAAATCCCGTAAGGCGGATCAGAAGATATCCGCCCAAAAAATACTCTGCCCGCTCCTTCATGTGCCACCCCCGCCCTAAGACTCAAATTCCAGCGATTGGATTTGTCCTGTAATCCGCATTTCCTCATGGGTGTAATAATCGATATGAAGCCGTTTTCCGCAGATTAAAATTCTGCCGTGCTTTGCCTGAAGCCTGATGGTGCTGTCGTCATAAACCAGGATTCCCCGGTAATTTTCAATGGTAACGCTGCAGCGGCCCACAAAGGACAGCAGCGGCTCGCCGCAGACCACGTCCTTTGGCAGCTTCAGACTGTCTGCAGCCGCCTGTTTCACCTGTTCCAGCAATTTTCATTTCCTGACGCCCGCGTTATTATCTATACTACGAAAAAATCCCCAGCCATATGACTGGGGATTTGAAAACCATTAATTAAATTTGCGTTTTCTTGCAGCTTCGGACTTCTTTTTACGTCTTACGCTTGGCTTCTCGTAATGCTCTCTCTTACGAATCTCCTGCTGGATACCGGCCTTAGCGCAGTTTCTTTTGAATCTGCGTAACGCGCTGTCCAGACTTTCGTTTTCTTTAACGATTACGTTTGACATAGCTCACACCTGACCTCCCTCCAGTTGTGTACTTGTGCATAATACAACTGTTTGGGTATTTTATAGCACTGAACTGATTATAGCATAAAATTCCCATTCGTCAACACCTTTTTGCAAAATTATTCAAATCCCGCACAACTTTTCACGTTTTCTTTCCGGACTACTGGTTCAGCTGTTCTGCGGCAACCTCATATGCCTTCTTCAGCGCCTCGTCAACACCTGCCGGATTCTTTCCGCCGGCCTGAGCCATATTCGGCCGTCCGCCGCCGCCGCCGCCAACCAGGCCCGCAATGGCCCGGATCAGGTTTCCTGCGTGGGCGCCCTTCTTCATGGCTGCGTCCGTGGCTGTTGCCATCAGATTCACCTTGCCGTCCAGAACAGAAGCCAGAACAATCACGCCGTCGCCCATCTTATCCTTCAGCTGGTCGCCCAGGCTGCGCAGTCCGTTCATATCCGCGTCGCTTACCCTTGCAGCCAGAACCTTCACGCCGCCGATCTCCTGCACCTGGCTCATGGCGTCTCCCAGGGATTCGCCTGCCAGACGGCTCTTCAGTTTCTCATTCTCCGCCTGCAGAGCCTTCATCTCCGCCATCATGGCTTCGATCTTCGTCTTCAGCTCTGAGGGGCTTGTCTTTGCCGCTCTGGCCGCGTCACGGAGCTCGTCCTCAGTCTTATGATAGTATGACATCAGGCCGTCGCCGGTCAGCGCCTCGATTCTGCGGACGCCGGCTGCGATTCCTGCCTCCGAAACAATCTTGAATGCGTGAATTGCGCCAGTGTTGCTGACATGAGTACCGCCGCAAAGCTCTGTGGAGAAATCGCCCATCTTAACCACACGAACCTTTTCACCATATTTTTCGCCAAACAGCGCCATAGCGCCCGTCTTCTTCGCCTCATCCAGCGTCATCTCCTGTGTCACAACATCCAGGCTCTCCTGAATCTCTTTGTTCACCAGATCCTCAACCTGCCTGATCTCATCCGGCGTCATGGCGGAGAAGTGAGTGAAGTCAAAGCGCAGCCTGTCCGGAGTTACCAGAGAGCCTGCCTGCTCCACATGGTTGCCAAGCACAACTCTCAGCGCCTTCTGAAGCAGATGCGTGGCGCTGTGGTTCTTCTCCGTGGAACGGCGGGCGGACTCCTCTACCTTCAGCGTCACAGTCTCGCCTACGGTGAACATACCGCCTGTCACCCTTCCCACATGGCCGATCTTGCCGCCCTGCAGATGAATGGTGTCCTCAACCTGGAAGGTGCCGTGGGCTCCGGTAATCACGCCGGTGTCGCCGATCTGGCCGCCCATGGTGGCATAGAAGGGGGTTTCCTTCACCAGAATCGTCCCGTGCTGGCCGTCAGTCAGCGCCTCCACCAGCTCTGTGTCCGTAGTCAGAACTGTAATCTCAGAATCATGGGTCAGACGGTCGTAGCCCACAAAGGAAGAGGAAATCTCCGCCGGAATGGACTGGTATACGGTCACGTCAGCCCCCATGTAGTTCGTCGTCTTTCTCGCAGCTCTCGCTTTCTCACGCTGCTCCTTCATGGCTGCCGCAAAGCCGTCCTGATCAACGGTCAGGTTCTTCTCCTCCAGGATCTCAATGGTCAGATCCAGCGGGAAACCGTAGGTATCGTAAAGCTTGAAAGCATCCGCCCCGGACAAAACCTTCCCGCCCTTTTTCGCCATCTCTTCCTCCATGTCGGAAAGAATGGCCAGTCCCTGGTCGATGGTCTTGTTGAACTTCTCCTCCTCCTCGGCCAGTACCTTTAAGATCATCGGCTTCTTCTCCTCCAGCTCCGGATAGCCGTCCCTGGAAAGCTCAATCACCGTCTTAGAAAGCTCCGGCATAAACCGGCCCTCGATTCCAAGAAGCCGTCCGTGACGGGCGGCCCGCCGGAGCAAACGGCGGAGCACATAGCCCCTTCCCTCGTTGGAGGGCATGATACCGTCAGAAATCATAAAGGTGCAGGACTTAATATGATCCGCAATGATGCGGAGAGATACATCTGTCTTGTGCTCCACCTGGTACTGCGTATGTGCCAGTGCGCATACGGCGTCCAGAAGCGCCTTGTTGGTATCAACCGTAAACAGGGAATCCACATCCTGAACCACAACAGCCAGACGCTCCAGTCCCATGCCGGTATCAATATTCTTCTGCTTTAACTCGGTGTAATTGCCGTGGCCGTCGTTCTCAAACTGGGTAAATACGTTGTTCCACACCTCGATATAGCGGTCGCACTCACAGCCGACGGTACAGCCCGGCCTGCCGCAGCCGTACTTCTCGCCGCGGTCATAGTAAATCTCCGAGCAGGGGCCGCAGGGGCCTGCTCCGTGCTCCCAGAAATTATCCTCCTTGCCAAAACGGAAAATCCGGTCTGCCGCGATACCGATCTGCTTGTTCCAGATGTCAAAGGCCTCGTCATCCTCCAGATACACAGACGGATACAGCCGGTTGGGATCCAGTCCCACCACCTCTGTCAAAAACTCCCAGGACCAGTGAATCGCCTCAGTTTTAAAATAATCGCCGAAAGAAAAGTTTCCAAGCATCTCAAAGAAGGTGCCATGGCGGGCTGTCTTTCCGATATTCTCGATGTCGCCGGTGCGGATGCACTTCTGGCAGGTGGTCACGCGCCTGCGGGGCGGGATCTCCTGGCCCGTAAAATACGGCTTTAAGGGAGCCATACCGGAATTGATGAGGAGCAGGCTGTTGTCGTTATGCGGCACCAGAGAAAAGCTCTTCATCACCAGGTGTCCCTTGCTCTCGAAAAACTCAAGAAACATCCGTCTCAATTCATTTACACCATACTTCTTCACGTCTTATGTTCCTCCGTACTGTTTATTCTTTCTCCTTAAGCTTTGCCGTCCGATGATCGCGGAACTTCTTCCCGCTGATGATCCCTGCATAAGCGACAGCTGCAAAAATAACTGCCTTGAAGGCATATCCCAAAAAGCTCACTGCTAAAGCTGACATGTCGATTCCTCCTTATCATTCAGACAGACGTACTTTCATCCTTGTATAATACCATAGGAAAAGACAATGTTCAAGACAGAATTTAAGA
>JAUNGW010000063.1 GCA_030524245.1 Eubacteriales bacterium | reverse complement strand
GGCACCCCTCCCGTCAGATACCTACCCTGTGTAGTCCCTTGTAAACTGTACTTTCCTATGATACAAAACTCCGTATCCGGAACCGCATATATTCCGGCTGCGGAGTTTTTCATATCACAAGAAATCCATTCATTTCCTTGACGTCCCCCCTCAGAATAAATATAATAATGATTAATCATTCAGTACGGCGAGAAAGCAAGGCCCAGAACGGGTGTCAAGCTTGCTTGTAAACCCGTTCTGAGCCTTGCTTTCACATCGGAGGAATTTCCGATGCTTCTTGTCCGGCCCAGCCGGGCAAGAAGACACGCCGTACGGAGCAGCTTAAACAGGGTGTCAAGCTCGCTTGTAAACCCGTTCTGGGCCTTGCTTTCCCATCGGAGGAATTAAGGTAATATTTATGGAGGTATCTGCATGAAAAACAGATGGAACATATGGGGCTACAGAGCGCTGGCGGCCCTTTTTCTTACAGGCTTTATCGTGGGAGGAGGGAACGCGGCCAGGGAGCTGTGGCGCTACTGGCAGGCGGATTCCGCCTATGACGGGCTGGAGGTCTATCTTTCTTCGGAAGAGGAGACAAGGGAGCGTCCAGAGCCGGCGGCGGGCGAAGAGGAGGCAGACGCGGCGGCTCCGGAGACGGAGGAATACGCAGAGGAAGTGCAGGAGCTGACGCCGCCGCAGGTGGATTTTGCGGCGCTTGCAGGCAAAAATCAGGATATTACCGGATGGATCTGGGGAGCCGGGACGAAGATCAGCTATCCGGTGGTTTACCGCAGGGAGGACAACACCTATTATTTGAACCATATGTTTGACGGACGGAGAAATGGCTCCGGCTGTATTTTCCTGGATGGATGGAATGAGCCAGACCTGTCAGATCGGAATACCTGCATTTACGGGCACCATATGAAAAACGGGACGATGTTTGCCGCGCTTTCCAAATACAGGGAGCGGGGGTGGTATGAGGCCCATCCGGAGCTCTGGTATCTTACGGAGACGGGACGATACCGGCTGGAGGTATTTGCCGCCTATGTGGCGGATGTGAACGCGGGAGCCTGGCAGAAGGATTTTTCTTCGGAGGAGGAGTTTGACGCCTGGGTGAAGGAGCGGCAGAGACGGTCCGCCTTTACTGCGGACGTCCTGCCGGGAGAGGGAGACCGGGTGATTACGCTGTCTACCTGCAGCTATGAGTTTGACGATGCCAGATTTGTGGTTCATGCGGTTTTGCGGCAGGAATGAATGGGGCGGCGGCTTTTAAGCGGGCTTGACACCCGGGGCAGGAGGATTTCTCCGCCGCCCTGAAAAGATGATAAATATTCTCAACTCTGGAAGGCGTTTTTTATGGCCTGGCAGTTGACTTTTTTTTGCTGTTAGAATATACTAACCATAATGGTTAGATAAAGCTAATCAACGAAACCCGTTAAGAAAGGAACTTCGGCCATGCTGGAACGTCAACTGATTGAATACTGTGCACCAACTCTTGCATCTTTGAAAACAGCAAATCTGTTTAATTACCGTTATACGGATGAGGAGGAGCTGATGGACAGCGTGGATGACTGGAACAGCCAGATGGCGGAAAAGGGAATCTTCATGTCGGTTCTGCGGATGGACGGACGTTCGGCCCTGATCTATGTCTGCAGGATGTCCAGGCTGGAGCGGGATATGCGGCAGCCGGGAACGGAGGATTTTTTGAGATACTGCGGCTATGAGGATCTGAATCCCGTGCAGGCCCTTGCAAGGCTGCGCACGAAGCTTCAGGCTGAGGAGGGATTTCCCCATGAGATCGGAGTATTCCTCGGCTATCCTCTCGGCGATGTGATCGGCTTCATGATCAATGAAGGGAAGAATTACATGGCCCGGGGCTACTGGAAGGTTTACACCAACGTGGGAGAAACCGTGAGGACCTTTGAGAAGTTCAACAAGTGCAAAAATGTATATGCACGTCTCTGGCGGGAGGGAAGGAGTGTTCGGCAGCTGACCGTGGCTGCCTGACCTATATAAAACAAACAGGAGGATATTTACATTATGAGCAAGATTGCAGTGGTTTACTGGAGTGGTACAGGCAATACAGAGGCAATGGCAAATGCGGTTGCAGAGGGAGCAAAGGGAAAGGGCGCAGACGTTTCTATGCTGACCAGCGCAGAGTTCGACGCTTCCATGGTAGATCAGTATGACGGCATCGCATTTGGCTGCCCGGCTATGGGAGCAGAGGTGCTGGAGGAGAGCGAGTTTGAGCCGATGTTCGAGGCATGTAAGCCGGCTCTCAGCGGAAAGAAGATTGCTCTGTTCGGTTCCTACGGATGGGGAGACGGACAGTGGATGCGCGACTGGGAGGAGAGCTGCGTGGAGGCAGGCGCCAACATGGCGTGCGACTTCGTTATCTGCAACGAGGCGCCGGACGATGACGCGCTGGAGGCCTGCAAGGCTCTTGGAGCTGCCCTGGCATAAGGATCAAGAAAAAGCTGTTCAGGACGGTGGAAGAATAATAAGAAGCGCTGCCCTGAACAGCTGCGAAAACGCAATCGCCGCAGACACGCCCGGGAGGGAATATGTGTGCGGCGATTCTGATGTTGTTACTTATTGAAAAACATTATCAATAATATAGTTGACATTTCTCAATAATTAGACTACACTAACTTTGCAAATTGAAAATGCTTCTCAATTACGCAGAAAGGGGATGAAGATGATGCCGTTAACGATGGTGGATACTGGCAAGGTGAATGTTGTAAAGCACATAGGCGGAAAAGAGGAAACAAGAAGGTTTCTGGAAAACCTGGGCTTTGTAACAGGCAGCGAGGTTACGGTTATATCAAAAACCAACGGTAACCTGATTGTCAATGTGAAGGATTCCAGAGTGGCGATTGGCGAGGAGATGGCCAATAAAATCATGGTGTAAGCGCTGCAGTCCCTGATTTGCACCGGCACAAGAATATGGAACAGGAAAAGAGGGAATGAGAGAGATGAAAACCTTAAGGGAAGTTGCCTGCGGGCAGACCGTAACGGTGACGAAACTGACCGGAGATGGTCCTGTAAAGAGAAGAATCATGGATATGGGAATCACCAAGGGCGTTTCCATTTACGTGAGAAAGGTAGCTCCGCTGGGAGATCCGGTGGAAGTAACTGTAAGAGGATATGAGCTGTCTCTGCGGAAGGCAGATGCAGAGATGATCCTTGTAGAATAATTTACAGAATCATTTTGGCCGGGGGTTAGGAGACTCTAACATCCGGAGGGAAAAGGTTGGTATAAAGGAGAAAAAACATGTCAATTAAAATTGCACTTGCAGGTAACCCGAACAGTGGTAAAACTACCCTGTTCAACGCGCTTACCGGCTCCAACCAGTTTGTAGGAAACTGGCCTGGAGTAACTGTTGAGAAAAAAGAAGGAAAGTTAAAGGGCCAGAAGGATGTTATCATCATGGACCTTCCGGGAATTTATTCCCTGTCTCCGTACACGCTGGAGGAGGTGGTTGCAAGAAACTACCTGATCGGCGAGCGTCCGGACGCCATCATCAATATTGTGGATGGTACGAACATCGAGAGAAACCTGTATCTGTCCACACAGATCATGGAGCTGGGTATTCCGGTTGTCATGGCTGTCAACATGATGGATCTGGTTGCAAAGGCCGGAGACAAGATACATATTGACAAGCTGAGCAAGCGTCTGGGTTGTGAGGTTGTTGAGATTTCCGCTCTGAAGGGAACCGGCATTCAGGAAGCAGCCAACAGGGCGGTGGCTCTGGCGCAGAGCAAGAAAACGGTGACTCCGGTTCATGAGTTCGCCAAAGAGGTGGAGGACGTGATCGCGTCCGTTGAGGACCGCCTTGCAGGCGTTGTGCCGGAGGAGCAGAAGCGGTTCTTCGCTATCAAGCTTCTGGAGAAGGATGACAAGATCCAGGGGCAGATGACGAGAAGCGTGGATGTGTCTGCTGAAATTAAGGAGCTGGAGAACAGCTTTGATGATGATACGGAGAGTATTATCACCAACGAGCGTTACGTATATATCTCCTCCATTATCGGAGAGTGCGTTACCAAGGCTGCGAAGAAGGGACAGCTGACAACCTCCGACAAGATCGATAGTATTGTTACAAACCGCTGGCTGGCGCTGCCGATCTTCGCGGTTGTGATGTGGTTCGTATATTATGTGTCCGTTACGACTGTCGGCGCTTTTGTAACCGACTGGACCAATGATGTTCTGTTTGGCGAGATCATTCCGCCGGCCATTGAAAGTGCGCTTGTTGCCGTTGGCTGTGCTGACTGGCTGCAGGGCCTGATCCTGGATGGTATCGTAGCAGGCGTTGGCGCCGTGCTTGGCTTCGTTCCGCAGATGCTGGTGCTGTTTATCTTCCTGGCATTTCTTGAGGCCTGCGGCTACATGGCCCGTGTCGCGTTCATCATGGACCGTATTTTCCGTAAGTTCGGTCTTTCCGGAAAGTCCTTTATTCCGATGCTGATCGGTACCGGATGCGGCGTTCCCGGCGTTATGGCTTCCAGAACCATCGAGAACGACAGAGACCGTAAGATGACCATTATGACTACTACATTTATTCCCTGCGGCGCGAAGCTGCCGATCATCGCCCTGATCGCGGGCGCTCTGTTTGACGGCGCTTCCTGGGTGGCTCCCAGCGCCTACTTTGTAGGCATCGCAGCCATTGTCTGCTCCGGTATTATCCTGAAGAAGACAAAGATGTTCGCAGGTGATCCGGCTCCCTTCGTTATGGAGCTTCCTGCTTACCATATGCCTACCGTCGGCAACGTACTGAGAAGCATGTGGGAGCGCGGCTGGTCCTTCATCAAGAAGGCTGGTACCATCATCCTTCTGTCTACCATCCTGCTGTGGTTCCTGATGAGCTTCGGCTGGGTTGACGGTTCCTTCGGCATGCTGGAGGCAGAGCAGTTAAACGACAGTATTCTGGCGGCTATCGGCGGCGTGATCGCACCGATCTTTACACCGCTTGGCTGGGGCGACTGGAAGATGGCTGTGGCTGCTGTTACCGGCCTGATTGCAAAGGAGAACGTAGTTGGTACCTTCGGTATCCTGTATGGCTTTACCGAGGTTGCTGAAGACGGCGCAGAGATCTGGGGCCAGCTGGCTGGCAGCATGACCACTGTGGCTGCATACTCCTTCCTGGTATTCAACCTGCTGTGCGCACCCTGCTTCGCGGCTATGGGCGCGATCAAGCGTGAGATGAACAATACCAAGTGGTTCTGGTTCGCCATTGGCTATCAGTGCGGACTGGCTTATGTGGTATCCCTCTGCATTTACCAGATCGGAACCATGATTACTACCGGCGCTTTCGGAATTGGCACGATTGTGGCATTCCTGCTGGTAATTGGATTTATTTACCTGTTGGTAAGACCGTACAAGGAAAGCACAACCCTGAAAGTTGACTTAAAGGGTGTTGCAGGTGCAAAATAATTCCTGGCGGCCTGTATGGACAAAAGGAGGTATCTGTTATGGGTACGGTTGTTGTAGGAGCATTGCTGGCCGGAGTTGTGGCTTTGATTGTCCGGAGTATGATCCGGGATAAGAAAAGCGGAAAGTCTCTGCAGTGCGGTTGCAATTGCAAGGACTGCGGCGGGCATTGCCATTAAAAATGGCTTCATCGTTTTATCCTTTCTAAGTATTGTTTTTTGGGTTGCCCAAAACGGGAAAGCTGTCGGCTGAGAATATCGGCCGGCAGCTTTTCCGTTATAAACGGATGAAAGCTGATTGCATTTTCCTGTGTTTCATGATAGGATAAAGCATATCAAGTAGTGAGCAGACGGTGCTGCCGCCGGGAGTATCCGGCGGGAGGTAAAAGGGAAACAGGTGAAAATCCTGTACGATCTCGTCACTGTAAGCAGGGAGTGGATTTCCGAAGAGCCACTGGCCGTTATGGCTGGGAAGGCGGGGGATGCGCGAGGATCTGCAAGCCAGGAAACCTGCCGTTTGTTGGTACAGGAGCGTGCGCTCCGGGCTACGAGGAATTGGCCGTACCAGTTTCGTTTTTATATCCTGCCCGGCAGGATTCTTTTTCGCGAAATTTCTGACTTAGACGAGGGCCGCAGTCTGCCCTGTTCTTATTTCAATTCCTCCGGCCCGGTCGGCTGTCTCAGACCGTATCCTTGATAAAACAATCAGGAACAGAGGAGGAAAAACACCATGAAGATGAAAAAAATTGCATTGCTTTTTGCGGTGGCAGCCCTGACGGCGGCGGCAGCAGGATGTGCCGGACAGGAGCAGACGGAGACAACAGCGGCGTCTGAAGCCGCGGCGGAGACAACGGAAACGGAGACAACGGCAGCGGAGCAGGAAGAGCTGGCGGTAGAAGAGACTGCGGCGGCGGAGGAGACAGAGGAAGCCGGCGAGGAAAACTACGATACGGGGGATGCGTCATTGGACAATACAAGAAATCAGGATGGAATCGGCGACAACGAGCTTTTGGTGGTAAGCTTCGGCACCAGCTATAACGACAGCCGCCGACTGACCGTGGGCGCCATTGAGGAAGCCATGGAAGAGGCATTTCCGGATTATTCCGTGAGAAGGGGCTTTACCAGCCAGATTATTATCGACCATGTGAAGTCCAGGGACAAGGTTTCCATCGACAATGTGGAGGAGGCCTTAAACCGTGCGGCGGACAACGGCGTAAAGACGCTGGTGATTCAGCCCACCCATCTGATGGACGGCCTGGAGTATACGGATCTTGTCAATGAGGTCGCTGAGTATTCCGACGCCTTTGAGAAGGTGGCCGTAGGAAAGCCGCTGCTGACCTCGGATGAGGATTTCGATCAGGTGATTAAGGCGATTACGGAAGCCACGGCGGAGTATGATGACGGAGAGACGGCCATCTGCTTCATGGGCCACGGCACAGAGGCGGATTCCAACGCGGTTTACGGAAGGATGCAGGAGAAGCTTGCGGCGGCGGGCTATGACAACTACTATGTAGGTACCGTAGAGGCTGCGCCCACGCTGGACGATGTGCTGGAAGCGGTAAAGGCCGGAAGCTATAAGAAGGTTGTGCTGGAGCCGCTGATGATTGTGGCAGGCGACCATGCCAACAACGATATGGCGGGCGACGAGGACGGAAGCTGGAAAAAGGCCTTTGAGGACGCGGGCTACGAGGTGACCTGTATTCTCAGGGGACTGGGAGAGCTGG
Source organism: Eubacteriales bacterium (assembly GCA_030524245.1). Taxonomy (GTDB): domain Bacteria; phylum Bacillota; class Clostridia; order Lachnospirales; family Lachnospiraceae; genus Brotaphodocola. Next base: position 7,574 of record JAUNGW010000063.1, on the reverse strand, counting down.
AGCCGGTTCAGCAGCTGTTTGTGGAGCATGCCAGGGCTGCGATGGAGAGTCTGGATCAGTAGGAGATATGCTGCAGCTGTAAGGCAGGCGGTCAGGAGCAATCCGGCCGCCTGTTTTGACAGTGGCAGGACGAGGTGAGCGGAGATGAAAAAAACAAGTGTGCGGCTGGCGGCAGCGCTGGCTGCGGCAATGCTTCTTGCGGCCGGCTGCGGCAGAAACGAGCCGGTACAGCCGGCTGCCGGACAGACAGAGGCTGTGCAGACGAAGGAAAACAGGCAGTCAGAGCAGCTGGCTTCCGGCGATGAAACCATCGGCCAGAGTGATCTGGGCAGCGAGGACATGACGCCGGTATACGGGAAGGATTTAAAGGACGGGGTTTACCCTGTGACGGTGGATTCCAGCTCCGCCATGTTTAAGATCACCGGCTGCCGGCTTACGGTGAAGGACGGCTCCATGGAGGCGGTGATGACCATGAGCGGCAAGGGATACCTGAAGCTGTTTATGGGAACCGGAGAGGAGGCTGTGAAGGCCGGCGAGGATCAGTTTATTCCTTACGTGGAGACAGAGGACGGCGCTCACACCTTCACCGTGCCGGTGGAGGCGCTGAATCAGAAGACGGCCTGCACCGCATTCAGCAAAAACAAGGAAAAATGGTACGACCGGACGCTGGTGTTCCGGGCGGATTCCCTGCCGCCTGAAGCATTTGCGGAAGGGACGGTGAAGACGGCGGAGAGTCTTGGGCTGGAGGACGGACAGTACACCGCGGAGGTAACTCTGGAGGGCGGCTCCGGGCGGGCAAAGATCCAGTCGCCGGCGGCGCTGCGGGTGGAGGACGGACAGGTGTACGCAGTCATTGTCTGGGACAGCTCCAGCTACGATTACATGAAGGTGGACGGAGTGCGGTATGAGCGGGGCGAAGGGCAGGAGGGCTCTGTGTTTGAGATTCCGGTGAGGGGATTTGACTGGAAGCTTCCGGTGACCGCGGATACGGTGGCCATGAGCCAGCCCCATGAGATTTCCTACACGCTGGAGTTTGATTCAGAAAGCTTAAAGAAGGCCGGGGATGAGGAAGCGCTGCTTCCGGCAGCTGAAACAGGCGCTGTGGATCTTTCCTTCGCGGAGCAGTTTTCTGTTGAGGATTACGAGGGCGGCTGCCGGCTGATTCATGTGAAGGAAAGCGGGGATTTTCTGGTGGTTCCGGAGGGAGGGCGGATACCGGAGGAACTGCCGGAGCAAGTGACCGTGCTGCGGCAGCCGCTGGATCATGTATACCTGGCGGCCACCTCCGCCATGGATTTTATCTGCGCCCTGGACGCCGTGGATCAGGTTACGCTGTCCGGGACGGAGGCTTCCGGCTGGTACATCGATGAGGCGAAGAAAGCCATGGAAGAGGGGCGGATGATTTACGCAGGAAAATACAGTGCACCGGATTATGAGCGGATCCTGTCGGAGGGCTGCAGCCTGGCGGTCGAATCCACGATGATTTATCACGCGCCGGAGGTGAAGGAGCAGCTGGAGAGGCTGGGGATTCCTGTTTTTGTGGAACGGTCCAGCTATGAGAAGAGTCCCCTGGGACGGCTGGAATGGATCAAGCTCTACGGCGTTTTGTTTGACAGGGAGAAGGAGGCGAAGCAGCTGTTTGACCGGCAGCTGGAGACGCTGAGCGCCCTGAAAGACCAGCAGCCGTCAGAAAAGACCGTGGCATTTTTTTATGTGAATTCCGCCGGAGCGGTGAATGTGCGCAGATCCGGAGATTACGTATCGAAAATGATTGCCATGGCCGGCGGCGTCTATGTGCCGGAGCAGCCTTCAGAAACGGACAGTGCGCTCTCCACCATGAATATGCAGATGGAGGCCTTTTACGCGGCGGCGAAGGATGCAGATTATCTGATTTACAACAGCGCCATAGACGGGGAGCTGAAGAGCCTGGATGAGCTTCTGCAGAAAAGCCGGGTTCTGGCGGATTTTAAGGCAGTGAAGGAGGGGCATGTCTGGTGCACCGGGAAAAATATGTTCCAGGAAACTATGGGGCTTGGAGATATGATTCTGGATATGCACAGGATGCTGACGGAGGAGGAGCCGGATGAACAGAAAATGCGGTATCTGCACAGGCTGCGGTGACCGGCGCTTCCGCTGGAGCCTGTCCTTTGCGGCGCTGATTCTGCTTCTGATCCTGCTGGCATTCTGGAATATCGGCGCCGGCAGCGTGGAGCTTCCGGCCAGGGAGATCCTGGATATTCTGTTTTCACCGCGGCGGCAGCAGGACGCGGGTTGGCATATTGTCTGGGACATCCGTCTGCCCCGGGTTCTGGCGGCGGCTGTTTTGGGCGGAGCGCTGTCGGTTTCCGGCTTCCTGCTTCAGACGTTTTTTGCAAATCCCATTGCGGGGCCGTTTGTGCTGGGGATATCCTCCGGGGCCAAGCTGGCGGTTTCCATGGTGATGATTGCGCTTTTGGAGCGGGGGATTATGATGAGCTCCGGCTTTATGATTCTGGCGGCCTTTGCCGGAGCGATGATTTCCATGGGCTTTGTGCTGCTGATTTCAAGGAGAGTGAGAAGCATGTCCATGCTGGTGATCTGCGGCGTCATGATCGGATACATCTGCTCCGCGGCGACGGATTTTGCCGTGACCTTTGCAGACGATGCCAATATTGTGAATCTGCATAACTGGTCCCTGGGCAGCTTTTCCGGAATCTCCTGGGAGAATGTGCGGGTATTTGCGGCAGTGTCAGCGGCCGGGCTGATTTTGGCCTTTCTGCTGGCAAAGCCGATGGATGCCTACCAGCTGGGGGAGGTCTGCGCCAGAACCATGGGCGTGAATATCCGGCGGTTCCGGGTGGAGCTGATTTTGTTGTCCAGCCTGTTATCCGCCTGCGTCACTGCCTTTGCGGGACCTGTCTCCTTCGTGGGCATTGCGGTGCCGCAGCTGGTGAAGCGGCTCTTGAAAACAGGAAAGCCGGTTCTGGCCATTCCAGGCTGCTTTCTGGGCGGAGCAGTGTTCTGTCTGTTCTGCGATCTGATTGCAAGAACGACCTTTGCGCCGACGGAGATCAGCATCAGCTCGGTGACGGCTGTATTTGGCGCACCGGTGGTGATTTATATGATGGTGCGGAGACGTCAGAGGACAGAACCGTAAGAACGGACGAACCGGACAGGAGGAGATTTTATGGAGCGGTAAGTTTTTGAGGAGCGGGAAGGCTTTAAGGCCCAGGGGTACATTTCCGCGGAGCATATGACGGTTGGCTACGGAAAAACGCCGCTGATAAGGGATATTGCGCTTCAGGTAAAACGTGGAGAGATCGTTTCGCTGATCGGCCCCAACGGCTCCGGAAAATCCACGATTTTAAAGAGCGTGATCCGTCAGCTGGAGCTGATGGGAGGCGCGGTGCTTCTGGATGGAAAATCCATGAGGGCCATGACGGACACTGAGATCGCCAGACGGCTTTCGGCGCTGATGACGGAGCGGATACGGCCGGAGCTTATGACCTGCCGGGATGTGGCGGCCATGGGACGGTATCCCTATACCGGACGGCTTGGCCTTCTTTCGCGGGAGGATAAGAGCAGGGTGGAGGAGACGCTGGAGCTGGTCAATGGACTTGACCTGGCGGATAAGCTGTTTTCGGAGGTCAGCGACGGGCAGAGACAGCGGATTCTTCTGGCCCGCGCCATCTGCCAGGACCCGGAGGCGCTTGTGCTGGACGAGCCGACCTCCTTTCTGGATATCCGTCACAAGCTGGAGCTGCTTGATATTTTAAAGAAGCTGGTAAAAACCAGGAATGTGGCGGTTTTCATGTCTCTCCATGAGCTGGATCTGGCGCAGAAGGTATCGGACTATGTGGTTTGTGTGAGCGATACGGGAATCGGCCCCTGCGGCCCGCCGGAGGAGATTTTCACCTCGCCGGTGATCCGGAAGCTTTACGGCATCACCAGGGGAAGCTATCAGGCGGAGCTTGGGTGTCTGGAGCTGGAGCCGGTCCGGGGAAAGCCACAGGTGTTTGTGATCGGCGGAGGCGGAAGCGGGATTGCTGTGTACCGCAGGCTGCAGCGTCAGGGAATTCCCTTCGCGGCGGGGATCCTCCATGAAAATGATCTGGATTACCCGGTGGCAAAGGCGCTGGCGGCAGAGGTGATCGAAGAGCAGGCGTACATGCCGGTCCGGGAGGAGACATACCGGCGGGCTCTGGCCGTTATGGAAGGCTGCGGGCAGGTGATCTGCAGCGTTAAGGCCTTTGGTCCCATGAACGAGAAAAACAGGGAGCTGGCGAGGCTGGGAGCTGAGAAAATGAGGAAAATGGCCGGAGAAAACCGGCCGGAAACAGAAAAATTGTAACACAGGGGCAGGAGGCGGGCGGGGAGTGCGGACTCCTGCTTTTGCGCCGCAAACCACGATTGTATATAATGAGAAACATGAGAAAAACCCTCAATTAAACATCTTGCAATTTGGAAAAAATATGGTATTCTATAGGCAGATCAGAAATGGTCGGTGCGCACAATAAATTGTCATGAATTTAACAAGCGTGACAGTATATGGCAGAGATGCAGTGCATGGTACAGGCTGTATATATGACTGCCGGAGAATACATATAACGAGTCGAAAGAGGATGATGAGTTATATTTTTTTCGGGCTAGATTGTATACAGTATACAAAATAAATACAATAAAATAAGGAGGGAATCAAGATGACAAATTTTGATCAGTGGGACGGATTTGAAGGCCGTCTCTGGAAAGAGGAAGTCAACGTACGCGACTTCATTCAGAACAATTACAAGCCTTATGACGGGGACGCGTCATTCTTAGAGGGACCCACCGCGGCTACCGATAAGCTGTGGGGAATCCTGCAGGGCCTTCAGAAGGAGGAGCGTGCCAAGGGCGGCGTCCTTGATATGGATACGGATATCGTTTCCGGCATTACCTCCCATGGCCCCGGCTACATCAGCGAGGCAGACAAGGATCTGGAGCAGGTTGTAGGTCTGCAGACAGACAAGCCGTTAAAGCGCGCTTTCATGCCCTACGGCGGCATCAAGATGGCTGAGGAGGCCTGCCGCACCTACGGCTACGAGCCCAGCCAGGAGCTTCACAAGATTTTCACCGAGTACTGCCGGACTCATAACCAGGGTGTGTTCGACGCCTATACCCCGGAGATGAAAAAGGCACGTCACAACAAGATCATTACGGGTCTTCCCGATACCTACGGACGGGGACGTATCGTCGGCGACTACCGCCGTGTGGCTCTGTACGGAATTGACTATCTGATTCAGGAGAAGCAGCATGACCTGTCTATCTGCGGCGACGGCACCATGGTAGACGATATCATCCGTCAGAGAGAGGAAATCTCCCGCCAGATCGGCGCCCTGAAGGAGATGAAGGTGATGGCTCAGTCCTACGGCTATGATATTTCCCAGCCGGCAAAGACTGCGAAGGAGGCTGTACAGTGGCTGTACTTCGGCTACTTATCCGCCATCAAGACCCAGAACGGCGCTGCCATGAGCGTGGGACGTATTTCCACCTTCCTGGACATTTACATTGAGCGTGACCTGGAAAACGGCACCCTGACCGAGAAGGAAGCGCAGGAGCTGATCGACCATCTGGTTATGAAGTTCCGTATGGTAAAATTTGCGCGTATTCCGTCCTACAACCAGCTGTTCTCCGGCGACCCGGTATGGGCGACTCTGGAGATGGCAGGCATCGGCGTGGACGGCCGCTCCATGGTAACAAAGAACGACTTCCGTTTCCTGCACACCCTGGAGAATATGGGACCGAGCCCGGAGCCGAACCTGACGGTTCTTTATTCCTCTGCTCTGCCGGAGGGCTTTAAGAAGTATGCGGCCGACATTTCCATCCGCACCAGCTCCGTGCAGTACGAGAACGATGATGTGATGAAGCCGGTATGGGGCGACGACTACTCCATCTGCTGCTGCGTATCCGCTACGCAGACCGGTAAGGAGATGCAGTTCTTCGGCGCCCGCGCAAACCTGGCAAAGTGCCTTCTGTACGCCATGAACGGCGGCAGAGACATGAAGACCAAGGAGCAGGTAGGTCCGGAGCTGCGGCCCATTACCTCCGAGTATCTGGATTATGACGAGGTGATCCGCAAGTACGATGTGATGATGGACTGGCTGGCAGGCCTGTATGTGAACACCCTGAACCTGATCCAGTACATGCACGACAAGTACTTCTACGAGGCAGCGGAGATGGCTCTGATCGATACCGATGTGCGCCGTACCTTTGCTACCGGTATTGCGGGCTTCTCTCATGTGGTTGACTCCTTAAGCGCCATCAAGTACGCGAAGGTTAAGCCGGTTCGCGATGAGAGCGGCCTGATCATGGACTTTGAGACTGAGGGAGACTTCCCCCGTTACGGAAATGACGACGACCGTGCGGACGATATTGCCGTATGGCTGTTAAAGACCTTCTTAGATAAGCTGAAGAAGCGTCATACCTACAGAAATTCCGAGGTGACCACCTCCATCCTGACCATCACCTCCAACGTGGTGTACGGAAAGGCTACCGGCAACATGCCTGACGGAAGACGTGCAGGCGAGCCGCTGTCTCCGGGTGCGAACCCGTCCTACGGCGCAGAGAAGAGCGGACTTTTAGCTTCCCTGAACTCTGTTGCGAAGCTGCCCTACGAGTGGGCTCTGGACGGTATTTCCAATACCCAGACTATCAACCCGGACGCTCTGGGCCACAGCGAGAACGAGCGTATCGACAACCTGGTACAGGTTATGGACGGCTACTTCGATCAGGGCGCTCATCACTTAAACGTCAACGTGTTCGGCACAGAGAAGCTGATTGACGCCATGAACCACCCGGAGAAGGAGGAGTACGCGAACTTTACGATCCGCGTTTCCGGATATGCGGTGAAGTTCATCGACCTGACGAAGGAGCAGCAGATGGATGTAATTTCCAGAACCTGCCACGGACAGATGTAAGTCATTGAGAAACTGTTACATGAAATAAAAGGAGACCTGCAGAATGAATACAATGGAACATGGACGGACGGGGTATGTGCATTCCCTGGAGACCTTTGGCCTGGTGGACGGCCCTGGCGTGCGGACTGTTGTATTCCTGCAGGGCTGCCGGATGCGGTGCCAGTACTGCCATAACCCGGAGACCTGGAGCATGACAGGCGGGGAGCAGTGGACGGCGAAGGCGCTGTTTGAAAAGGTGTACCGCTACCGGAATTACTGGAAAAACAACGGAGGAATCACGGTCAGCGGCGGGGAGCCCCTGCTGCAGATCGATTTCCTGACAGAGTTTTTCACGCTGGCGAAGAAAAAGGGCGTTCACACGACTCTGGACACATCGGGAAATCCCTTTACCAGAGAGGAGCCGTTTTTCGGGAAATTTCAGGAGCTTTTGAAGGTGACGGATCTGGTGATGCTGGATCTGAAGGAGATGGATCCGGTCCGGCACAGGGGTCTGACCGGCTGTGAAAACAGCAACATCCTGGATATGGCCAGATGCATTTCTGACAGCGGCACGGACATGTGGATCCGCCGGGTGCTGGTTCCTGGCCTTACGGATCAGGAGGAGGATCTGACGGCGCTTAGGGAGTTTGTGCAGAGCCTGAA
>JAUNGW010000062.1 GCA_030524245.1 Eubacteriales bacterium | reverse complement strand
CGATACAGATAGCCTCGTCTGCCAGCAGCGTGTGCAGGCAGTCTCTGTCCGCCTCAGAGTAAACCGCCACAGTCTTGATTCCCATTTCACGGCAGGCTCTGATGATTCGCACTGCAATTTCGCCACGATTGGCGATTAAGATTTTTTCAAACATGACTGCACCTCAACTCCGTATTCTTCCGCCGCCTACTGTCCTACCACGAAGGTCAGCTCCGCCGATACGGCAACCTTACCCTCCGCGTTGGTGGCCACCGCCTTTCCAACGCCGATCGGTCCCTTGCGCTTAATAATCTCGCACTCCAGCTTCAGCCGGTCGCCCGGCAGCACCATCTGCTTAAACTTCGCATTGTTGATCGCGCCGAAGAACGCGGTCTTTCCCTTATTTTCCTCCAGACTTAAGATCGCCACCGCGCCTACCTGCGCCAGCGCCTCGATCATCAGCACCCCCGGCATAACCGGCTGTCCCGGGAAATGCCCGTTAAACTGCGGCTCATTGAAGGTAACGGACTTATAGCCCACAGCCCGCACGCCCGGCTCCAGCTCATCGATAAAATCGATCAGCAGGAATGGATGGCGATGGGGAATAATCTCCTGAATTTCCTTAATACCAAGTCTCATTACGAATCTCCTTACCGGATGCGGAACAGCGGCTGACCGTATTCCACCACATCCTCATTGTTTACAAGAATGGCCTCCACCACTCCGTCATACTCGCTCTCAATCTCATTCATCAGCTTCATGGCCTCGATGATGCCGAGCACCTGGCCCTTCTTCACCGTGTCGCCCACCTTCACGAATGCCTCCGCATCCGGAGCAGAGGAGCTGTAGAAGGTTCCCACCAGCGGAGAAACCACCACCCGGTCAGAGCCGATGTCCACTCCGTCCTCCTTCGCCCCGTCTGCCGGAGCCGCTGCTGCGCTTACCGCCGCGCTTGCTCCCACGGCGCCTGCCGCCGCCATATCCATGGCCGGAGCCGCCATCGGGACAGCCATCGGACTCATCAGCGGAGCCGCCGGCTGGGAAATCACAACCGGAGCCGGAGCCGCATTTTTCTTCTTTTTCTTCTTCAGAACCAGCTTCTGGTTCCCTTCCTCATACTCAAAGCTGGTCAGGCCATTGTCAGAAACGGCCTGGATCAGCGTTACAATCTCATCAATCGTCATGACCCTGTTCTCCTTTTGTTTCCATCAGCCCTGGAATTTTTTCACCAGCAGCGTTGCGTTGTGTCCGCCAAAGCCCAGAGAATTGGAAATGGCGCAGTTCACATCCATCTTTACGCCCTCGCCCTTCACGTAATCCAGATCGCACCCCGGATCCTCGTTCTGAAGGCCTGCCGTCGCGTGAACGAAGCCATCTTCAATGGACTTCACGCAGGTGATGAATTCCACGCCGCCTGCCGCTCCCAGAAGATGTCCCACCATGGACTTGGTGGAATTGACCTTCAGCTTCTTCGCATGATCGCCGAAGGCCATTTTGATTGCCTTCGTCTCAAACAGGTCGTTGTGGTGGGTGCTTGTCCCATGAGCGTTTACATAATCCACATCCTCCATCTTAAGGCCTGCGTCAGCCACTGCCATCTCCATAGCCTTTGCAGCTCCGCTTCCGTCCTCCGCCGGGGAGGTAATGTGGTATGCATCCGCCGTAGCGCCGTAGCCGGCGATCTCTGCGTAGATCTTTGCGCCTCTTGCCTGAGCGTGCTCTAAGGATTCCAGCACAACGATACCGGAGCCCTCGCCCATAACAAAGCCATTTCTCTCCACGTCAAAGGGAATGGACGCGCGCATGGGATCCTCGGAGGTGCTGAGCGCGGTCAGAGCTGTAAAGCCAGCCACGCCGATCGGCGTGATGCTTGCCTCTGTTCCTCCCGCCAACATCACGTCCGCCTCGCCGTACTGGATTGCACGGAATGCCTCGCCGATGCTGTGGGTACCCGTCGCACAGGCCGTCACCACATTAATGCATTTGCCCTTCATGCCAAACTGGATGGACACGTTTCCTGCCGCCATATTGGAAATCATAAGCGGCACCAGCATCGGATTTACCCGTCCCGGTCCCTTTTCCAGCAGTTTTTTGTACTCCCGCTCCACAGCCTGCAGGCTTCCGATGCCGGAGCCAACGCTGACGCCGACGCGGAAGGGATCCTCCTTCTCCATATCCAGATCTGCGTCAGCCACTGCCTGTTTGGCCGCGGCTACCGCAAACTGGCAGAACCGCTCCATTCTCTTGGCCGCCTTGGGATCCATATACTCCTTCGGATCGAAATCCTTCACCTCTGCCGCCAGCTTCGCCTTATATTCCGTGGTATCAAACGCTGTAATCGGGCCGATTCCCACCTTCTTCTCCTTCAAGCCTTCCCAGAATGCTTCTGTGCTGTTTCCGATAGGGGTAATGGCGCCAAGTCCAGTAACAACAACTCTTCTGCTCATATTCTTTCTCCTGTTCTGAAAATTATTTCTTCCGCCGTGCTGACAGCACAGCTTTCCCGCCGTGCTGATTGGCACAGCTTTCCCGCTGTGCTATTCATAATTTTGCTTCGCAAAATTATTCATATCGGGCTTCGCCCTATGGCAGCGGACAAAAGAATCCTGCCTGGAAAGCAAGCTTTCCGATCAGGCTTCTTTTGTCTGCTGCCGCACGGCTCATGCCTGCGTTACATGCACATTCCGCCGTCTATGCAGAGGACCTGGCCGGTGATGTATCCGGCTTCCTCAGAGGCCAGAAATGCAACGGCGTTCGCCACATCTGCGGTCTGGCCGAATCTCTTCATGGGGATGTTCCCGATGACCGCTTCCTTTACTCCGTCGGAAAGCACATCCGTCATCTCTGTCACAATGAATCCCGGTGCTACGGCGTTGCAGGTGATGCCGCGGCTGGCCATTTCTCTTGCCACGGTTTTTGTCAGTCCGATCACGCCTGCCTTGGAGGCGCTGTAATTGGCCTGTCCTGCATTTCCGGCCACGCCGGATACGGAGGAAATGTTTATGATCCGTCCTGCCCGCTGCTTTAACATCTGTCTGGAAACATGCTTGATGCAGTTGAAGGCGCCCTTTAAGTTGGTGTTGATTACCGCGTCAAAGTCCTCCTCGCTCATCTTCATGATCAGGTTGTCCCTGGTAATGCCCGCGTTGTTGACCAGAATATCCACACGGCCGTATTTCTTCACCACATAGTCCATCAGCTCCGCCGCCTTGTCAAACTCGGAGACATTGCACTGCACTGCCTCGGCCCGGCCTCCGGCTGCCTCGATTTCCTTCACAGCCTCCTCGGCCCGCGCCGCGGATCCGTTATAATTTACAATCACGACCGCTCCGCGGGCTGCCAGTGTCTTTGCAATCTCCCGGCCGATTCCGCGGCTTGCTCCTGTTACTACTGCAATCTTGTCTGTCAGCATCTGATAAACCTCCCAATTAAGCCTGTAAGGCCTCCACAGCCTTCTCCACGTCTTCCAGCTTCTCTATATTAAGAACCCTTGCGGTTCTGTCAATCTTCTTCATGAATCCAGCCAGCGTCCTGCCCGGCCCGATCTCGATAAATGTATCCACACCGTCCGCCAGCATAGTCCGAACACTCTGCTCCCAGCGGACAGAAGAGGACACCTGCTTTGTCAAAAGCGGCTTTACATCCTCCGCGTCTGTCACATAGGCCGCGGTAACATTTGCCACATAAGGAATCTCCGGCGTCCGAACCTCCACGCTCTCCAGCACCCTTCCAAGCTTCTCCCCTGCCTCTGTCAGCATCCGGGAATGAAACGGGCCGCTTACATTCAGCATAATGGCTCTCTTTGCTCCGGCTTCCTTTAATTTCTCACAGGCTGCTTCCACAGCCTCCTTCTTTCCGGAAATAACAATCTGTCCCGGACAGTTATAATTGGCGATCTGCACGCCGTCCATATCCGCAATCACATTCTCAATGGCCTCTGCGTCCATGGCAAGAATCGCTGCCATCGCGCCTAAGCCCACCGGAACTGCCTCCTGCATCAGAATGCCTCTCTGCCTTACCGTGGCAATGGCATCCTTCTCATTCATCACGCCGGCAGCATAGAGTGCGCAGTATTCACCCAGACTTAAGCCCGCAGCCACATCCGGCTTCACGCCGTGCTCTCTGAGCACCTTCGTCATGGCAATGCCGACAGTCACCATGGCAGCCTGGGTATACTCCGTGATATCCAGCCTGTCATTTTCCGTAAAGCACAGCTCCGGAACGGAAAATCCCAGAATGTCCGTTGCCAGGTCAAATACCTGCCTTCCCGTTTCTGTCTGCTCATAGAAATCCTGTCCCATACCGCAGACCTGCGCGCCCTGCCCCGGGTAAATAAATGCGATCTTACTCATCACTCCTGCTCCTTTGCGTCAAAAAATCTTTCTAAATCAAAATCCGTTTTCCAGCCGGTCCTACCGTTTTCCCAGCAGGCTCTCCGCCTGTCCCATCATTTCCTCAATCATTTCCTTACAGGTCTGTTCCCTGCTTACCATACCTGCAATCTGGCCCGCCATCACGGTGCCGTTCACCACATCGCCCTCCTGAACTGCCTTGCGGAGGGTTCCAAGCGTCAGATACTCAAGCTCCTCGAAGGATTTTCCCTCGTTCTCCAGCTTGATGTACTCTCTTGTCATATGATTTCTCAGGCAGCGGACCGGATGCCCATGGCTTCTTCCTGTTACAGTGGAATCAATATCCTTCGCCTTCAGCACACGATCCTTATAGTTCTGATGCACGATGCATTCTTTGGCAACCAGGAATCTGGTTCCCATCTGCACCGCCTCAGCCCCCAGCATAAACGCGGCCGCAATGCCCCGGCCATCGCCGATTCCGCCTGCCGCAATCACCGGAATGGACACGGCGTCAGCTACCTGAGGCACCAAAGTCATGGTCGTAGCCTCGCCGATGTGTCCGCCGGACTCCATCCCCTCGGCCACCACCGCGTCTGCGCCGTACTTTTCCATCCTTCTTGCCAGAGCCACGGAAGCAACCACCGGGATCACCTTCACACCGGCTGACTTCCACATATCCATATATTTCTCAGGGTTTCCGGCGCCGGTGGTAACCACCTTCACGCCTTCCTCCACAACAACCTTCGCCACATCGTCCGCATAGGGACTCATCAGCATAACATTCACGCCGAAGGGCTTGTCCGTAGCCTCTTTTACCTTTCTGATATAATCGCGGATCACCTCTGCAGGCGCGTTGGCTCCGCCGATTAAACCGAGGCCGCCGGCCTCTGATACTGCTGCCGCCAGATGGCTCTCCGCCACCCAGGCCATACCTCCCTGAATAATCGGGTACTGGATTCCCAGCAGTTCCGTAACTCTTGTTTTCATGTCCATTCCTCCAAAAAGCTTCAAATCCTTATTGAAAAGGTGCAGGGCATTACGCCTCTACACCTTTTTCCTTCAGGTAATTCATAACATCGCCGACAGTCAGCAGATTCTGCAGGTCATCAGAAGGAATCTCTACAGAATACTCATCCTCAAGGGCCATTACCAGCTCAAACAGGTCCAGGGAATCTGCTCCCAGATCCTCCTTGAAGGAAGACTCCTCGGTAATGGAATCTGCATCCACGCTTAACTGATCTGCAATCATTTCTTTCATTTTCTCTAACATGTCTTTGTTCTCCTTTTAAATTTATTTTTATTTTAATTTTTATAACTACCTTTTTTACAGCTGGCAGCGCCTGAAATTACCACTCAATCAGGGCCGCTCCCCATGTCAGGCCGCCGCCGAATCCGGCAAGCACCAGCTTGTCCCCGGGACTCAGCCTTCCCTGACGGTTCAGCTCGTCCAGAAGAATCGGCACCGTAGCGCCGGACGTATTGCCGTAGCTTCCAATGTTCATGGGAACCTTCTCAAGGGGCTGCTTTAACCGCTTGGCCACCGCCTCGCAGATCCGGTAATTGGCCTGGTGCAGAACGAAATACTTCACCTCGTCCATATCCGTGCCGCTCTCCTCCAGCACCTGCCGGATACACTCCGGAACCTTCTTCACCGCGAACTTGAAAACCTCCTGGCCGTCCATGTATATGTATCCCAGCTCCGGCGTCTTCCCGTTCAGGAAATTTCCCTCGCTTCTGGCTGTACAGGAAAGCACCGCTCCCTTTGCGCCATCCGACCCCATAACGCTGTGGATCACTCCGGTTTCTTCTGCCCGGATAACCGCTGCTCCGGCTCCGTCTCCAAACAGCACGCAGGTTCCCCGGTCTGTCCAGTCCGTCAGCTTGCTCAGACAGTCCGCGCCGATAATCAAAGCCGTCTTATAAATTCCGGCCTGGATAAATGCCTGAACGGTACTTAAAGCAAACTCAAAACCGGAACATGCCGCGCTGATATCGTAGGCCACTGCCCTTGCCGCCCCAATAGCCGCCTGCACCTCGCAGGCCCCGTTCGGGAAGCAGTGATCCGGAGAAGAGGTTGCCATCAGAATGATATCGATTTCCTCTGCCGCAACGCCCGCATTTTCCAGCGCCCGTCTGGCCGCCATGGCCGCCATAACGCTTGTGCCCTCGTTTTCCGCAATCCTGCGCTCATGAATCCCGGTCCGGGTAACGATCCACTCATCGCTGGTATCTACCAGCTTTGCCAAATCCTCATTCGTAACAATATGATCCGGAACATAAGAACCGGTGCCAATTATTCTGCCTGTCATCTTTCCCTGCCTGTTTTCTTTGAGATTCATTCTTACGTTTAGTTTTAATTTCAAATGTTTTGATATTCAAAGTATTATGCCATCCCTAATCTTATATAAAGAAAGAGGATTTGTCAAGCAAATTTTCTCGACAAATCCTCTTTTTTCTGCAGATTATAACCGTCTTATTTTTCCTCCGCCACCAGCCCCTGGTAAATATCCCTCTTAGCCACTCCCCGGTCCTTCGCCACCAGCTTCATGGCCTCCTTGCGGCTGATTCCCTGGTCCTCGTAAACCGCCATGTGCTCCTCGAGGCTTAATTCCTCCCAGGACTTCTGCTGCTCCTGCCGGATCTCACGGATGCTTTTTCCATCTGCCACAATCACGCACTCTCCGCGCGGCTCCTCCTGCTCAAACCGCTCCAGCGCCTCCTTCAGCGTTGCCCGGTAAGCTTCCTCGTACCGCTTTGTCAGCTCCCTGCACAAAGTGATTTTCCGGTCCCCGCCCAGAACGGCCGCCAGTTCCTTTAAGGTTTTCACCAGATGGTGAGGCGCTTCGTAAAGAATGATTGTTCTTGTTTCCCTGGAAAGCTCCTCCAGAATCCACTGCCGCTCCTTCTTGTCCGCAGGAAGAAAGGCCTCGAAGCAGAACCTTCTTGTTGGAAGGCCGGATACGGTCAGCGCCGTCACACAGGCCGCCGGCCCCGGCAGAGAGGTCACAGGAACGCCCGCCTCATGACACTGGCGCACCAGCTCCTCCCCCGGATCCGATATCCCCGGAGTTCCCGCGTCTGTCACCAGGGCAATGCTCGCGCCGCCCTTCAGCTGCTCCACCAGATACCGCGCCTTATCAAACTTATTGTACTCATGATAGCTGGTCATCGGCGTCTTAATATCAAAATGATTCAGAAGCTTGATGCTGTGCCTGGTATCCTCCGCCGCGATCAGATCCACCGCCTTCAGCGTGTCCAGCACCCGAAGGGTAATATCATCCAGATTGCCTATGGGCGTTGCGCACAGATACAGCTTTCCCGGCTCCGCCTTTTTCTTTTCTTCCTCCATGGATCCCTCCTGTCAATAACCGTAGATCGTATAAATCTCCTCCGAATACACCCCCGGCTCCCGGTACACAATAACCGGCGCCTCCACCTTCATCATGGAGCGCCCGCCCCGGACCGCTTCAATCAAAACCATATTTGCCTCCCGGTCCACAAAGGGATGAACCAGCTTCATCCGCTTCGGCTCCAGTTTATGATCTCTTAAAACAGATATGATTTCCGCCAGCCGGTGGGGCCGGTGAACCATAAAAAAGCTGCCGCCGGGCTTTAAAAGAAGCGCCGCCTCCCGCACCACATCCTCCAGAGTGCAAAGCACCTCATGGCGGGAAATAGCCTTTGGCAGGTCCGGATTTTTCAGTCCATGGCTGTCGTTCATGTACGGCGGATTGGAGGTCACCACATCAAAAGAAGCCCGGCCGAATATCCGGCTGGCTTCCTTTATGTCTCCGTCCACAATCTCTACCCTCTCCTCCAGGCCGTTTAAGCGGACGCTGCGCCTCGCCATATCCGCCGTCTCCCTCTGAATTTCCAGTCCGGAAAAATGCTCCCCTTCTGTCTTCGCCTCAAGCAGAATCGGGATAATCCCCGTTCCTGTTCCCAGATCCAGTACCCGCTCCCCCTGCCTCACTCTCGCAAAGCCGGACAGAAGCACCGCGTCCATGCCGAAACAAAAGCCCTTTTTCTTCTGAATAATCCGGTAGCCGTTCCGCTGCAGATCATCGATCCGCTCATCCTCAAAACACAGTTCTTTTTCTCCGCTACTCATCAAGCTTGGACTTTCCTTCCTTTTTCTCCAGAGCCTCCAGCTTCTTAAGCTCCGAATCGTCTACCTCGACCCGGCCCTTTCTCCGGCGGGGCTTAAACTTTAACTGCTCCACCTTGTACTCCCGGATCTCCTTCTCGTCCCGGTTCACGATCACAACCACCTTCACCGTCTGGCGCAGCACGTTGACGCTGTGCACCTCTCCCTTTAATCCGTCGTCGGTGGTCACATAATCTCCCAGCCCCGGCAGCTTGCTGTTTAAATACTCGTAGGTCTCCTCCTCGTTCTTCAGACAGCACATCAGGCGCCCGCAGACGCCGGAAATCTTCGTGGGATTCAGGGACAGATTCTGCTCCTTGGCCATCTTGATGGACACCGGAATGAACTCCGACAGATAAGAATGACAGCAGAGAGACCGCCCGCAGATACCGATTCCGCCCACGATCTTCGTCTCGTCCCGGACTCCCACCTGCCTCAGCTCGATCCTCGTCTTAAACACGGAAGCCAGATCCTTCACCAGCTCCCTGAAATCGATTCTTCCGTCCGCTGTAAAATAAAACAGAATCTTGTTGTTATCAAAGGTATACTCCACATCGATCAGCTTCATCTCCAGCTTGTGCCTGCGGATCTTCTCCCTGCAGATATTAAATGCTTCCTTTTCCTTCTTCCGGTTCGTTTCCTCCCGGCTCCGGTCATCCTTTCCTGCCATGCGGATCACGGACCTTAAGGGCTGAATCACCTTGTCCTCCTCCACATCCCTGCTGCCCAGCACCACATGACCGTACTCGACGCCCCGAGCCGTCTCCACAATCACATGATCGCCTGTTTTGATATCCAGCTTTCCCGGGGAAAAATAGTAGATCTTTCCCGCGTTCCGAAACCGGACTCCGATTACCTTCGTCATCTATCCTTATCTCCTTTTAGTTCTCCTTCATCACCAGAAGCATCAGCTCCATGGCCAGCTCCGTATTGACGTTGGCCTCCAGCCGTGTCTTTGCCTTGTCAATGGCGTCCAGAATCCGCTCCAGTCCGTCGTAGCCGCTGTTTTTGCTGATTTCATTGACCGACCGGTACTCGTCCTTAAATACCAGCAGATTCACATCCCTCGTCACCTTATAAAGCAGCACGTCTCTGTACCAGAGCTGCATAAAATCCAGACACTCATAAATATCCAGATTCTCCTCCTTGAGCTTCCTGACATAGTCCAGGAGCTCGGAAATATCAGTATCCTTAATGTGCTTAAGCAGATGCAGCACTTCCTGGCGCAGCAGCCTGAAGTCCTCCGAGGACGCCAGGGAAATGGCCCGTCCCAGGTTGCCCCTGGCAAATGCCGCATACACCTCCGCGTCCGTCTCCGGCACGTGCATATTCTCTGTCAGATAGCTTTTCACCACAAAGTCCTTAAGCGGCTTTAACTTCAGCTGGACGCACCTGGATAAAATCGTCGGCAGAAATGCCTCCTGATTGGTGGTCAGCAGAATAATAATCGCATAGGACGGCGGCTCCTCTATGGTTTTAAGCAGCGCGTTCTGCGCCTGAGGCGTCATCTTCTCCGCCTCGTCCACAATATAAATCTTATAATAGCTGCTGTACGGCCTCACCATAATGGTATCGTTGATCTGTTCCCTGATATCATCCACGCCGATGGCCGCCGGCTTTTCATGGGTCACATAAATCAGATCCGGATGATTGCCGCTTAACACCTGCCTGCAGGCATGGCACTCCATGCACGGCTCGCCTTTTCCTTTTTCACAGAGCAGCGTCAGGGCAAATGCGTTGGCCAGGGACTTTCTTCCCATCCCGGCCTCGCCGGTCAGAATATATGCATGAGAAATCTTATTGTTCTCAATCGCCCTCTGAAAATGCTCCTTGATCTGGTCATGTCCAATAATATCATGAAAGCTCAGCATCCTGACACCCCCTGCTCCTTACGGAATTTCTGTTTGCAGATATAATGAAGTATAGCACAAATTCATAGTTCTGTATAGAAAATTGTTCTTTCCAGTTCCTGCACGCACCGGTCCAGATCCTCGTTGGAATAGGCCAGCTTAATCCCCAGCCTGTCTAAATTTTCCACAGAAAAATCCGCCTCATCCGCCAGAAACCGACGGCAGAGCTCCGCGTAATCCGGCCTTGCCTGCTGTCTCTCCCGCCCGATCGCCCTTTCCAGACGAAGTCCGTCATCCACGGTAATATAAAGAGGCACAACCTGCTCCGCCCCATAATAATTTCTTACCTTTTCATAGGATTCCAGCGTCCCGATAGCCAGATAATCCGCCTTGTCCAGCTCAATCTGCCCATCGTCCACCGTGGCATAGCTCCAGGGACCCTGAACGGTCTGATAGGTGCGCAGCTCCACAATCCTCCCCTGCTGCTTCAGCTGTTCCAGGCGATTCTCCGTAGTAAAAAAATACTCCACCCCATTTTTCTCCCCATCCCGCATGGGCCTGGTTGTGTAAAGCACCACCGTCCGCAGACGATCCCCGTGCGCCGCCAAAAGTCTTTTATAAACCGTATCCTTCCCGGACGCGCTTTTTCCCATCAGATAATAAATCCGTCCCATATCAAAAATCCTCCTCCGCAACGGCCAGACTGGACGCCGTTTTATCCGCCATTCCCTGAACAGGAAGCCCCATCGCCTTATACTGCTCCATCAGCGCTATAATCCCTTCTGTCACCTGCTCTCCAGGCGCCGCAATCGGAATTCCCGGAGGGTACAGATAGATGAACTCCGTTGAAATCCTTCCGGCGCACCGCTTAAGGGGAAGCACGCACCTTCCGGCCTCCGCTGCCTCCCCCGGCCTCATGCAGATTTTCGGAACAGGAAGACTCTGCAGCTCTGTCTGATCCTGCAGCTCAGCCCTTCTCAGCCGGCTGTCTATGGAGAGAAGCCCGCAGACCAGCCGGTCAAGACTTTCCTGGCTGTCCATAACCGTAAGAATCGCCGTCGTATAATCCACTCCGCACATCTCCATCTCCAGATGAAATTCCTCCCTGAGCCAGCTTCCAAGCGTCTCTCCGGTAACCGCCCTTCCGTCCTCCTGCCTGAAGCAGCCTCTGCAGGATATGATCAGCTTTGAGAGATCCACCGCATAAATTCCATGCTTTCCGGCCTGCTCCGCTCCCAAAACTCTCAGCTGCTTTAAAGCTTCAAGCTTTCTTCTCACCGTCCTGAGCCGGCCTCCGAACACTTCCATCCACTGCTTTCCCCGGCTTTCCATCTCAAAAATACAGCTTTCCATGCCTGCCATAAACACATAGGAAGGACTGCTGCTCTGAAACATCTGAAGATACTGCTCCAGCCGCTCTTCCTGAATCAGCCCCCTGCGCATATGGATCATCGCCGTCTGTGTAAAGGACGGCAGCGTTTTATGAAGGCTCTGAATAACCAGATCCGCTCCGCACAAAAGCGCTGAAACCGGAAATACGCCGTTTCCAAAGGAAAAATGCGCTCCGTGAGCCTCATCCACAATCAGCGGAATCCCATGTCTGTGAACAGTCTCCGCTATGGCCTTCACATCTGAAACCATCCCATCATAAGTAGGAGAAACAATCAGCGCCGCCTCCGTGTCCGGAAACCGCTCCAGCTGCTTCTCCACATCCTCCGGCAAAATCCCTCCCTGTATCCCCAATTCCGGAATGATTTGTGGATAAATATACTCCGCCCGGAGATTTTTCAGGATAACTCCATGGTAAGCCGACTTATGACAGTTTCTGCTCATCAAAATCCGTCCGTTCCTGCTTACCGCAGCAAAAACAGCGCTCAAAATTCCGCTGCTGCTTCCATTTACCAGATACCAGCTTCTGTCCGCCCCGTACACACCGGCTGCCCAGTCCATGGAGTCCTTCAAAACTCCCTCTGCATGATGCAGATTATCAAATCCCTCTATCTCCGTAATATCAATGGAAAACGGATTCGGAAACGCTCCTGTCACCTGCTCCCCCAGCTGCCGCTTGTGCCCCGGCATGTGGAAAGGCGCTATGTCCGATTTTCCGTATTCCATCAATTTTGTAAGCAGAAGCTCTTCCCGTTTCATTCGTCTCCCCATTTCATCTTTTCACGTTTCTGCTATGAATTGTATCATAGAATATCTTTACATTCCACATTCTTTTCTCTATAATACAGAGGAAGGAGATGATATCCATTGCGTCAGATGGAATTTAAAATGGAACGCCAGGGTCTGGTGAATATCGGCGACAAGGTAGAGGTGGTTGAGCGGGAAGGCGTCAACTACAGCTATATTATCGAACCGGCTGTAGCCATGTCCGGCTGCTACAAGTCCCGCGACCGGCTGAAATCAAGATCTGGCATTATCCGGGACATCACGGAAAATGACCGGGGCTTCTACATCATTGCAGAATTTGATGAATAAAAAGATACAGGATAAGCGCTGCGCGGATCAGGCAGGCTATCCTGTATCTTTTCTTATTTTACCATAATTCTGTTATGATCCGGTATAACCAGAACCTTCCTCCATTTGACAATGGGATTCTCATCCGGCTCCCAGTAACAATCCTTCCAGTAGCAATAGACATCTCCGTTCTGTATCAGAACAAACTCCAGAAAATCATTTCCCGACGTCTCCTGATCCGCCCGAAGCATCTCATCATTTATATAACTCATCTGGCCTGACTGAGAAATCACTGCAATCACTCCATGATGATTTTTCCAGCTTTTGGGAAAATAGCTGCCATAAATCTGTCCGGTCTCCTCTGAATAATACATCTGGCTGATCCTGCCCGAAAATTCATCCCTCAGAGATTCTGACTTTTTCTCCTGATCTGTCAGCGATCTGCAAAAAATCTCGCTGTACTGGGCTCCCGACTTGCCTCTGCGCATAAAAGCGCTGTAGTAAAGACTGTCTCCTGCAATACAGAAGCAGTCAATCGACCTTCCCTTTTCTTCAAACAGGGTTTCCTTTCCATTGACACTGCAGTAAATTGCAGCCTTTCCCTCTTCTGTTTCCTTCAAATAGTAGGTGGTTTTTCCTTTTGTACGCACATCCGGCCGCACCTCCACGATCCGGTTGGAGCTCATCTCAAATATACGGTCTCCGTAATGAATATTTCCATTGGCCTCTGTCTTTATTGTCCGGCCAAGCATGTCGTAAATATAGATTTCCTCATCCTTCTCCACCGCATAATATCCAGGCTTCATGGATTCAAACTTCTCATCCATATCAACCCGCTGAACCCGGTCATACTGGGAAATATAAACGGCATCCTCTCCGAGCTGGTAATTGTCCACTTCCTGAGCTATAATCTCGATTCTGCCGCTTCCGTTTTTCATCCGGTACAGCGTATGGAAAAGCTCCGGCCACACCTGCGACAGCTGACTGTTCTTTCTCTCCGGACACGGAAGATAATAAGTCCAGCCGTCCTTCACCTGAATCTCAGGATTATTCTCATCAGCGCCGGCCAGATCGGTCTCATCCAACGGAAGAGAATACAAAACCTGTCCCACGTCTGAAAGATATACTACCTTATCTCCCACCTGAACCCGGTTCGCCTGCTGGCTGCTTTCATCCTCCGACGGCTCAACAAAACGCTTCTGAAACGGCTCCCTTAACAAATCCACCTGGTGCTTCAGCTTTCCAATTCCAATGATAATGGCAGCCAGCGCCAGAACCACCAGAATAACAGACAGAATACTTTTTGCCGCCGGCTGGGGCTCCTCCTTCTGCTCCGGCTGCGCCGGCTTATCCATAATGCCCAGACGGTCTTCAATTTCCAAAAGAATCGTAGCCTCATCCAGAGAAGATCTTACCTCTTTTTTTGCTTCCTTGGACTGCATCTTCTCTTCGGCATAGGACGCCTCCAGCATCTCCTTCGTGGCCTCTAACTTCGTCTCTGCCAGAAAATCCATGCGCTTTAAAAGCCACTCCAGCGGAGATTTCTCCTTCTGAAGCTGCTCATCCCGCTGATATGCCTCTGCATAGGTAAGGATCAAAAGCTCCTTCACTTTCTCCTTCTGGTTAAAAATCAAACTTCCATGCCGGTATAATGCCTGATAGGTTGTAATATAAAGATTTTCAAATTCCTCCGTCCATGAAGACTCCATGGCGCCGTCCTGCTGTTTCATCTCCATTACCCTTATCCTTCCATTCGTCTCCATATTAGCAAATAATTCCACTTTTGACAAGGTTTATGGCATATTATCGACATGGCGTCCCCACTTTTGAAGATAAAAAGAATCCTGCGACAAACTTTTTTATAATACAAAAAAAGCCTAAATCCTTGAGATTAAGGATTTAAGCTGCTTTTCACGACCTGAGCGTGCCGGGATTCGAACCCGGGACAACTTGATTAAAAGTCAAGTGCTCTACC
>JAUNGW010000228.1 GCA_030524245.1 Eubacteriales bacterium | reverse complement strand
TAGAGCAGAGGACTGAAAATCCTCGTGTCGCTGGTTCGATTCCGGCTCTGGGCACGAAAGCACTTATCAGATGATGATAGGTGCTTTTTTGTTGTGGAGAAATAAATATTATTCGTTTTGCGGCATTAACTTTGATTTATGATTGTTAGATGCGAATATTTGTTGACTTTTGTATATTCTGCTGGATTAAAAGATGTGTAGGAGTTATAATATATCTAATATTTTTTAATCAATGTAACGGGGGGAATTGTATGTATCACTGTGTGTTGAAAATTGCGGTTTTCAGCCCGGATTTTGATTTGGTGAATCTGATCCGGGACATAACGCCTTTGGACCGGTTCGATCATGCTGTGGCATCATTTGATACATTCGATTGCCGCGCCGCAGCGGATTGTGATATTTTGATCTGGAATATTGCGGATGCGATGTCCCCGGCAAAGGTACGCGCAGCTTGCAGGGAAGGGGCCGCGCTTGTGTTCTGCGGGGACCGTCAGGCGATTGACGGCTGCAGCGAGGCGGAGTTGGAGGCAGCCGATGAGTTTTGGGAGCGCCCTTTAAACGGTCAATACATAAGGTATCGGTTTGGCCGTCTGCTGCGCCGGATCAAACTGGAAAAAGATTTGTATCTGACAAGTACCTACCTGGATACGGCCATTGACAGTATCCCTGATATGGTTTGGTTTAAAGCAATGGACGGAACACATGTGAAGGTGAACAAGGCGTTCTGCACCACCGTGGGAAAGACGCGGGAGGATGTGACGGGGCGGGACCACTGTTATATATGGGATGTCTCCAAGGAAGATTTCGAGAAGGGCGAGGGGGTGTGCAAGGAGACTGAGGACGCGGTTATGCGGGAGCGCAGGACCTTGCAATTCACGGAGATGGTAAAGAGCCAGAAGGGGCTCAGACAGTTCCGCACCTACAAGTCGCCGCTGTTTGACTCGGACGGGGAGACGATTCTGGGCACGGTGGGAATCGGCCATGACGTGACGGATTTGGAGAATATGAGCACGGAGATCGAAATCCTGCTCAGCAGTATGCCCTTTGCCATTTTGCTTAAGGATAACCGGGAGCGCATTTTAAATGTCAACGCCAGGTTTGAGGAATACTTTGGGGTGAAGAAGCAGGGGGTTTTAGGCAGACAGTTCGACGAGTGGAACGCCGGGGCCTTCTATGAGGAGCGCACGGTTAACAACGAGGGCTTTGTGGAGGCAAGGGTCCGCCTGGAGGAGAATGAGGGCAAGGTTCTGGAGATTCACGAGGACAGTATCTACGACATTTTCCATAACAATGTGGGAAAGATATGCATTTACCGGGACGTCACGCTGGAGCGCCAGATGGAGGAGCAGATTCTGCGCAATTCCAATACGGATTTTATGACAGGTCTTTACAACCGCAGAAGCCTTTACCAGTATCTCCACAACAACAGCTCCGGTAAGAAAGTCAGTCTCCTCTACGTGGATTTGGACTACTTTAAACGAGTCAACGATACGTATGGCCACAAGGTGGGGGACGAGGCGCTGATTTTAACCGCAAAGCTGCTGCGCGAGTCTTTTAAGAACGATTTTATTGCCCGGATCGGAGGCGATGAATTTCTTGTTGTCAAGCTGGGGTACTGTGAGCGGGAGGAGTTGGAGCGGGGCGCCCAGGACCTGATCCAACGGATGAAGGAGAATTTTGGGGCTATTGAACCTCTGAGCATTCTGTCGGCCAGCGTGGGGATCGTGCAGAGCGAGGATTTTAACGTGGATATCGATCTGCTGATTCAGCAGAGCGATACGGCCCTCTACAAGGCAAAGGAGATGGGCAGATCCTGTTTCTGCGTCTATGACCGGGAAATGAAATAGAG
>JAUNGW010000227.1 GCA_030524245.1 Eubacteriales bacterium | reverse complement strand
CATCTGACCATGACAGATACCAGCTCTGATAATGCTCCGGGTCATTCTGACTTGCGTGTATCTGATACAGCGCCGCCTTCAGCATTCGCTTACGCCCTGTCTTCGTATCAGGCTCAACCAGCTTATCCGTATCGGCCATCACAAAAGTTTCCAGATTCGTGCCGTAGATTGGACGCCAATTGCCTGCACTATACGCATCATCCGCGTTCCTGTCTACCATCGTCATAGGAACAGCCAGTACAATTCCCTTCTCAGCCTCCTCCGGGGTAATCTCCTGAGAAGCTCCCTGCCCATCTTCATTCTGATATTTCAGAGTTTCTCCCATCCGATAAACCTCAGCGGAAAAGTTTCCCACCGCGCCGGTCGTCCAGGGATTCATCACCTTTAAAATATTGTCCTCAGGGTCGTACTCCAGAAGAATATCCGGTACCGGCCGATAGCCCTCCGGTGTTTTCGTTTCCTTTAAAACATATTTTTTCTGATCCCGATCTGCTTCATAACAGCCTTTAAAGTCATATGGCGCTCCGCTCTCATCCACCAACATACAGATTCCGGATTCATCCGTTGTAAATACAGCCAGCGGTTTCCCTGACGTCTCATATGATTCGTCGGCTCTGTACAGTTCAAACTCCGCTCCCTCCATCGGCTGATTGTCCTGATCCAGCACGACCACCGTATGCTCTGCTTTGGGGTAGACAACATTGTAGGAGAGACTTAAAGGAACCGCCTGCTCACCCCGCCCCAGATAGAAGAACTCCAGCGTGTGGAGCGTGCCATTTTGGAAAGTGCCATCATCAGAAAAATCCGCACTTTCATTTGCATTCTTAAACTTCTCCTGCAGGCTGTCAGAAATCCCGTCTCCATTGCTGATCACCCCGGTTGCAAAGTTAATCGTCCAATTTCCGCCGGAATTAACTACCGATACGCCGTCGACATACACCCACACATCATCTCCGGAGAGCTGAAACACCATAGGCTCCTTGTCGCCTTCACCTGTCTCCACCTTACCTCCGTCAGGCTGATAAAAATCCACCTTCAGCGACAGACCGGTGTTGTACTTGATCTCTGATAAATTAAAACCCTGCCTGACCTGCAGTGCTGAATCAGCTTCCTCAAAAACATCTTCTGCCGGTGTAAACGGAAGGAACTGTGCTGTGCCACCGATTTCGGCAGCCCCGCTATACAGCCGGAACGTATTTTCTTCTGTATCATACACCGCATACTCTATTTTGCTGCTATAATAGTAGTTACTTTTCCCATCCTTCTGAAACAGCCCTTTCACATCCTCGTGGGAAGTTTTCCCCTTCACATTGAGATTCGGATCGAAAAGTTGCTGCAGGGACGCATCATTAAGTTCTGTATCCGGATCAAGAAGATCTTGCAGAGGATTTTTAGAATTACCCGACCCGTTTCCACTCCCCGGGTTCTCCTCTTCATCCTCCGTCACATAATGAAACAGATTCAGCTCTGCATCCGCCGGGCTTACCGTGTCCTCCAGCAGATACGCATCCAAATTTCCCGTCTCCGTCGTCCTGCGCTCCACAAAGGTCAGTCGATACACAGAAAAATGTGTCGCTTCGAAACAGATCTCCGTTTCCTCAAAAAATGATTCCTCATCCGCAAGGAAATCCTCCTCGCCCTCCGGCTCAGAACTGTCCGCCTCGTCATCATCCAGTCTGGCTGCAGCCGCTGCCGCCTCCTCTCCGGACAGCAGGATGGTTTCGATCAGTTCTTCCTTTCCGCTGCCATCGATATAGCTGATTTCCGCACGGACCGCTGTCTCTTTTGCCTCCTCAATCCGCTGCCCGCCAAAAGATACCAGAACCGTTCCGTTCTGTTTCCAGCTGTTGT
>JAUNGW010000061.1 GCA_030524245.1 Eubacteriales bacterium | reverse complement strand
CTTCGCAAAGTGGAATTTACCCTCTCAAGGTGGACGTTACTTTTTCAATTCACCACCTTTTTCACCGTGCTTTCCGGGCTACAGCTCTGTCATTCTCCGCAGACATAGCGCCTGCTTTAAAAGACGCCATGTCTGCGGCAGATACGCGCCGTGTTCCGTGTGCTTCCTACAGCTCCATTGCCAGCTTTGCAGCCTCATAGATTGCCTTCTTCGCGTCTCCTGCCTCCAGGGCATCGCCAATCTGATATACGTTTGTCCAGTCCGTCAGCGTTTCATAAAGAGACTTGTCTGGTCTGGAACCAAAGGCCAGCACAACAGCCTGACAGCCTCCCATGGTTTCTGTCTCCCCGTTATGCTCACAGCGGATCCCATCCGGAAGAATCTCCAGGACGCTGCGTTCCGGCAGGAACTGAACTCCAGCTGCATTCAGGCGGGCAAGAAGATTTTCCCTTGGACGGGCAGGCGCCAGCGGCGCAATCTCGCTGATTCTGTCAACCAGAGTGACGCGATTTCCATATCCGCTCAGCACCTCAGCCGTCTCCGCCCCAACAAGGCCAGCTCCAAGAACCAGCACCTCCTCATCCTTCAGTCTCACATGAAAGGAAAGGACGTCTCCGGCCAAATACACATTTTCCCCTTCTATTCCCGCAATTCGGGGAACAACCGGCACGGCGCCGCAGGCCAGTATTACCGCGTCCAGATTTTCCGCCTCCAGCAGCTTCCGGTCCGCCGTTACTCCGCGCCGGATATCAGCTCCATATTTTTTGCAGAACACCTCATACGTGAAAATAGTTTTCGCAAGGTCCTGCTTCATGGGCGGTATTGCCGCCAGCCGGTACTGGCCTCCCAGCGTCTCCTCTTTTTCGTACACCGTTACCTTGTGTCCGCGCTTTGCAAGAATCCAGGCCGCCTGCAGTCCCGCCGGGCCCGCCCCCACAATGCCGATCCGTTTCGGATCTTTTGCAGGGAGAATCCTCCAGATTCCTTCCTTTCCGCTGAACGGATTGATCATACAGGATATTCCAAATCCCTCCTCAAAAGAATCCGTATAGAGACAGCGCTGCATACAGCCGGTACAGGTAAGGATTTCATCCAGTCTTCCCGTCTGGATCTTTTCCGGAAGATGAGGATCGCATACAGATTCCCTGCCCAGAGACACGAAATCCATGGAGCCGGAGATCAGCGCCGCCGCGATCAGAGAGGGATCATTAAAACGTCCCACGCCCAGCACAGGAATGGAAACCGTATCCTTCACAACCTTTATATTTTTTCTGTTGAAGCCGCTGCCGGAATAATAGGAATGGATCGGAATTCCATGGGAAACATGAACCGCATCCGCCCCTGCCTGCTCGAAAAGCAGACTCTGCCCTGCAGCATCCTCTATACTGTTTCCTCCGCTGAAGGTTTCCTCTCCGCTGATGCGGACGCTGACCGGGAAATCCTCTCCACAGGCTGCCTTGATACGTTTCACAATTTCACAGACAATCAGTGCTCTGCCGGAAATGCCTCCCCCATAGCGGTCAGTTCTCTTATTAATCCCCTTTGACAGGAACTGTGCCAGCAGATATCCATGCGCTCCATGAACCTCCACTCCGTCAAAGCCGGCTCTTTTCGCCCGTACCGCCGCGTCCGCAAACGCCTGCTCCACCTGCCGGATCTCCGCTTCTGTCAGCTCATGAACCGGTATCATATTGGCCGGATCCGGAATAGACGTGGCGCCTGCTGCCATTTTCTCCGTGCTTCCCTTTCCCTGCATTCTTCCGGAATGCTGCAGCTGGGCAAATATTTTTCCTCCATTTTCATGAACCCGGGCCGTCAGCTTTGCCAGCGCCGGAATGTAGCAGTCGTCATAAATCGCCGCCTGCCGCGGATACGCAAGCCCCTCCTCGCTGACACACAAAAACTCAGTAATTAAAAGGCCAAAACCGCCCAGAGCCCGTTCTCCATAATAATTGCAGGCCTGCTCCGTAAGGTAATGGCCGGCGTCTGCATAATGGCTGTTCATTGCCGGCATAACCAATCTGTTTTTCAGTTCCAGCCTGCCGATTTTCCCCGGTTCAAATAGTTTCCTGTACATGCGGTCCATGCAATTCCCTTCTCCTGTCATCATTATCCTCTGCCTTCCTGTACATAATCACACCATTTTTCACAAACCGCCGGATGACCCCCTGTTCCAGAAGGTACTCTGTCACAGACCGGACAATCCGTTCAAAATTCCGCACCTTCTCATACATATCCGACGTAAATCCATATGCGGCTGCCGCCCGCTCCGTGATCAGATCCAGGGGCAGCTCTCCCTCAAACAGCTCTCCAAGTTCCATCAGCTGCTGTTTAAAAAAACAGAGATTTTTCTCTGCCAGAGTCTGTATTTCCGAATAAATGCCGCTGTGAGCAATGATATACGCCGGATAATCCAGCCCCCGTACCATTTCCATGGTTTCCAGGCATCTGCCCCAGTCCAGCATATAAAAAAGAGGCTTCGATTCCAGCGCCTTTTCGCTGAATATGCTGTCTGCCAGATATACGGCTCTGTCCGGCGTTATAAAGCCAATGTGGCTCGCCGCATGACCAGGCAGCCCAATGATCTGAAACCTTGCTTCGTCTACGGAAACGCAGCTTTCCCAGGGCAGAATAATCCGGTCTGCCCGGCAAAGCATTTCTTTATTGTAAAAACTGTTTTCCTTCCCTGTATAGCAGTAAAAGCAGGCCTTTAATGCCGTCCGGTCTGACAGAATCCCCGCGTCAAGAGCCGTGGCAATCACCTCAGCTCCATGGGTTTCCTGCAGATATCTGTTATTTTCCGTATGATCATAGTGAGCGTGACTGCAGAGCACCGCCCGTATCCGGATTCCATGCGCATCCAGATATTCCGTAAGCTCTTCCCGCACATATCTGGAGCCGGAATCCATCAAAATCCACTGCTTTTCCTGTATACGGTAAAAAGGAATACAGCTGCCCCTTAAAAAGAGGCAGCCTGTGTTCCCCAGAACCTGTTCTGTATATGCTTTCATCATATTCCGTTTATTTTCTGCTTTCCCTGATTTCCTTAATCAGCGCCGGAACCACCTGCTTTACGTCTCCCACCACGGAATAGTCCGCAACGCCGAAAATCGGCGCGTCCGGGTCCTTATTGATGGCTACAATCGTACCGGATCCGCTCATTCCGGCCACATGCTGAATCGCGCCGGAAATACCGCAGGCAATATAAAGCTTCGGCCCCACAGTTTTTCCCGTCTGTCCCACCTGATGTACATGACCGATCCATCCGGCATCCACTGCCGCTCTGGAGGCTCCCACAACGCCTCCCAAAAGGTCAGCCAGCTCCTTTAACGGCGCGAAGCCCTCCGGCCCGCCTACGCCCCAGCCGCCGGCCACAATAACATCCGCGCCCTCCAGATTCACATTTTCTGAATCCAGCTCCTTTAAGATCTCCACAACTCTGGTGCGGATCCTCTCCGGCGGAATATGAATCTCCTCGCGGATCACCTCCGGCTTGTTTTCCTCATTCCGCGCTCCCTTTTTAAATACGCCGGGACGCACGGTTCCGATCTGCGGCCGGTGCTCCGGGCACATAATCGTAGCCATTAAATTTCCGCCGAAGGTAGGCCTTGTCCACGCGATATTGCCTGTTGCCTCATCATAGTCCACTGCGGTGCAGTCGGCAGTCAGGCCGGTTTTTAAACGGCAGGAAAGCCGCGGCCCCATGTCCCTTCCTACATTTGTGGCGCCAATCATCATCGTAGTCGGCCCGTATTTTTTCACCAGCCCGTACATAGCGTCTGTATACGCGTCTGTTGTGTAATGCTTATATTCCGGCCCGTCCACCACGATAATCTTATCTGCGCCGAAGGCTGCCGCTTCCTTTACCGCCGGCTCTGTCTGATGACCGATCACCACCGCGGTCAATGCGCCGCCCTGGGCGTCTGCCAGTCTTCTTCCCGGATTAAGAAGCTCCAGGCCTACATTTTTTGCCCTTCCGTCCTCCCCGGTTTCAATAAAAACCCATAAGTCCCTGCTTAACGCTTCCATGTTGTCCCTCCATCAAATCACATTGGCAGTATTTAAAAGTTCAAACAGCTTTGCGGCCGATTCCTCGCCTGTTTCTCCGGCAATCCTTACGCCGCCCTGCTTTCTCGGTGGCGTGAAGCTTTTCTTTACCTTTGTAGGCGATCCCTTTAAACCGATTCTTGCCGCGTCTACCGGAAGATCCGCTGCCGTCAGTGTGGTAATTACCGCCCGGTTTGCCGCCAGCTTCGACTTAATGGTAGGGAAACGTGGATTGAAGGAGGGCTTTGTCACGGTGATGACGCAGGGAAGCTTCGCCGCCAGAATCTCATAGCCGTCTCCCGTTTCCCGCTTCACCAATGCTTCTCCATTCTCTGTTTTTACCTCCACCGCATAGGTGATCTGAGGACAATCCATGTGCTCCGCGATTTCCGGCCCTACCTGGGCGGTATCTCCGTCAATCGCCTGCTTTCCGCAGAAAATCAGGTCAAATTTACCATTCATCGCCTCCAGCTTGTCAATGGCGCATTTCAGGGTATAGCTGGTCGCCAGGGTATCGGCCCCTCCAAAGGCACGGTCGCTGACAAGCACCGCCTTATCCGCCCCAACAGACAGGCATTCCTTCAGGGCCGCCACCGCCTGCTGCGGTCCCATGGAGAGCACCGTAATGGACGTTCCCGGCTGTACATCCTTAATTCTGGCCGCAATCTCCAGCGCATAAGCGTCAAATGGATTTACAATGCTGGGGACTCCCGCCCGGATCAGTGTATTGGTGACCGGATCAATTTTGATTTCCGTAGTGTCCGGAACCTGCTTCACACATACAAGTATATTCATTTTATAAGCACCTCATTTTCCGTGTATTGATATCTGTCCTTATGCCTGTTCCTTCTCCGGCTCCTCCCAGTAGAGCATGGTCGCCATGCTGCCCACCTGGCAGACCGCGCCGTCCTGATTTACAATCGTATACTGAATATTTAAAATGCCCCGGTCCGGCTTTGATTTCGACCGCTTCGCTTCCAGCACCTCGATCTCGCAGTGTATGGTGTCGCCGATCTTGATGGCGCCCACAAACTTCCATTCTGTACTCAGAGCTGCAATGGCGGAACCGTCTACCAGTCCCATACGCCCCCACAGGCCCGTTGCAATTCCTGCGCCCAAAAGCCCGTGGGCAATACGGCTCCCGAAGGGCAGGCTCTCTGCATAGGTCTTATCCGTATGGATTGGATTGTTATCGCCGGTAATTCCGGCAAAAAGAACCACGTCTGTTTCCGTCACGGTACGGGAAAGCGTTGTAAACTTATCTCCCACCTGAAATTCACTTAAGTAATAATAAGAACGCTTCATTCTTCTCTTCTCCTTTATCTGGTTTTTAATATTCCTTCAGCACAGCTCTGCCCACTACCATCCGGCAGATTTCAGAGGTTCCCTCGCCGATGGTCAGAAGCTTCGCGTCACGGTACATGCGCTCCACCTGATAATCGTCGCAGAGTCCGTAGCCGCCCATGATCTGCAGGCCCATATCGCAGATGCGCACGCACATCTCGGAGCAGAACATCTTCGTCATGGTTGCTTCCGTGCCGTAAGGCAGTCCGCTGTCGCTTAATCTGGCCGTATTATAAAGCATCGCTCTCGCGACCTCGATCTCCGTTGCCATTTCTGCCAGCTTGAAGGCAATGGCCTGGTTCTCACAGATCGGCTTTCCGAACGTCACCCGCTCTTTTGAGTATCTGGCGGCCCGCTCCAGCACGCCCTGCGCCATGCCCACAGCCACCGCGGAAATTGCGATACGGCCCCGGTCCACACATTTCATGAATAAGGGGAATCCTCTGTTTAATTCTCCAAGCAGATTTTCCTTCGGAATGCGGACATCCGTAAAGGTTAAGGGGCAGGAATAGGAGCTCCGGTTGCTCATCTTCTGCTCCGGCTTTCCTACCTCCAGCCCTGGAGTATCCGCCGGAACGATAAATACAGAAATACCTCTGCTTCCCTTCGCCTCCAGGTCTGTCTTCGCCGCCACCAGGAACGTAGACGCATAGGTGCTGTTGGTGATAAACGCCTTAGTTCCATTGATCACCCACTCATCGCCCTCCAGAACCGCCTTGGTGCGGATCTGTCCTGCGTCCGATCCGGACTGGGGCTCCGTCAGCGCGAAGGCGCAGAGCGCTTCCCCTGTGGCCGCCGGAACCAGAAACTTCTCCTTCTGCTCCTCCGTGCCAGCCATCAGAATCGGCGTACTTCCCAGAGAAGCATGAGCGTCAATAATCGATGCCAGGGAAGAAGAATGACGGGCGATCTGTTCCATCACCAGAATATCGCTCAGATGGTCCATTCCCGCTCCGCCATACTCCTCCGGAACGCAGATTCCCAGAAATCCCATTTCCGCGCACTGCTTCACCTCGTCCATCGGGAACTCGTGACGGCGGTCCAGATCGGTAACCGTCTCCGCAACCACCTCGTCCGCAAACTTTTTTGCAAGCTCCTGAATCATCAGCTGATCCTCTGTCAATGCATATTTGTTGTTCATTGTATCTCCTCCTTGTTTTTCTTTTCTTCCGCAGCTTCCGCCGCCAGCTCCTTCAAACGAAACTTCTGTACCTTTCCCGTTGAAGTCCGCGGCCAGTCCTCCGCTTTCATATAGATAAAATATTTTGGAACCTGAAATTTCGCCAGCCGCTCTCTGGCATAAGCCTCCGCCGCCAGCCTGTTTTCCGCTGAATCAGACTTAAGCTGGATGAATGCGGCGCCGACCTGCCCGTGCTTTTCATCCGGCGTCCCGACAACCTCCACACTGTGAATCTGCGGACATCCGCCCAGCACGTCCTCCAAAAATTTCGGCGACACATTTTCACCGTTGATTTTATACATATCGTCCAGCCGGCCTTCCATCGCCAGATATCCGGCTTCGTCAAACCAGCCGCAGTCTCCGGTTTTAAACCAGCCGTCCTCTGTAAATGCCCTGCGGTTCTCCTCCGGCCTGTTGTAATATCCGCAGGTCACCACAGGTCCCCGGCACCAAAGCTCTCCCGCCCTGCCTGCCGGACAGTCCGTTCCTGTATCTCTGTCTACCACACGATACTGAATCTGGCGCCCTCCAAGCTCCGGAAGCCCTCCGGCTCCGCCGGGAAGCAGTCTGCCTGCCCGGGTATTTAAAATCTCATCTCCGTCTCCAGGCGCCGTCTGCATTGATGCGCCGGACACCTCCGTCATTCCATAGCCGGTAATCACATCCTCCACGCCAAAAACGCTCCGGATTCCGGGCCACACCCATGCAGGACACACAGAGGCCGAGCAGTATACGGAATGAAGCTCCGGAAATTTTTCAGGATTATCCTTCAGGAAGCGGATCAGCGCCATCATCTGGGCAGGAACGCTTAAAATATCGTTCACGCCGCTTTCCTTTATGTACCGCGCCACAGGCTCCGCTGTAAACTTCCCGCCCCGCAGGTACACGGCTCCTCCGGTCAGAATGGCCGTCAAAAGTCCCTCCACATAACCGTACACATGGAACAGCGGAATCGGCACCAGAATTTTCCTTCCTGACTCGAATCCCCGGTTCAGGCAGCTGGACCAGGCGGAACGCATCAGCATGTCGTGAGTCAGCATAACGCCCTTCGGCGCATTCGTACTTCCGGAGGTATAAATAATATCACTGATACTGCCGCTGTCTCCCTTTTCCGGATGAAACGGCTTGTCTCCATATACCGGCTCTCTCAGGCAGAATCTGGATTCTGACTGGTTCAGCACGTATTCCAGCTCCCCGGCGGAAAGCGCCGGGTTCACCGGAATCTTTACAGCTCCCAGGGCAGAAAGCGCCAGAAACAGCGTAATTTGCTCCACACTGTTGTCCATCTGCACCGCCACATGATCTCCTGGCCTCACGCCCATGGCCGAAAGTCCCTCAGCCGCATAAAGAGCGCGCTCCGCCGTCTCCCGGTAGGTTACGTTCTCCCGGTTTTCCATCCCGATAAACACCCGGTTTGGGAACCGTTTTCCTGTAGCTTCAAAAAAGTCCCAGATCGTTTTCTTCTCCCATACGGGATAAAGCCGGTTAAGCTCCTCCAACCGGTCCTTCATGAACCCTTTCATAGCCGTCTCCTGTCACAGCTCCCGGCGCCCTTACCCGCCTATAGGATAAAGGATCGTCGCGAGCACGATTGCTTCTATCAAAATAATAATGGATCCTACAACTGTAATAGCAAACAGATGCTTATATCCTTCCTTATGAGTCAGTCCGCAGCAGGCAAGCACCGTCACCATAACGCCGTTGTGGGGCAGGGAATCCAGGGTAATGCAGGCTGCAGAAGCGATTTTGTGAAGCACTCCAGGCATTACGCCCATCTCCAGATATTTCGGAGCCAGCGTCTCCAATGCCAGCGTCAGCCCGCCGGAGCCGGAGCCGCATGCCGCCGACAAAAGAGAGGTTCCTACTGCAAAGGAAATCAGCGGAGAACCGCCCATGCCGGTTGCCACATTGATCAGCGTATTATATCCTTCCGTCAGCTTTGCCACGCCGCCGAAGCCCACAACCGCGGATACAGCCACAATCGCGCCCATAGCGTCGCCGACGCCGCAGTTTAAAATCTCAACCTTGTTTTCAATCTTTTTCCAATAAAGAACTGCAATCGCAATCCAGCCGGCAAGCAGGGTGTAAAGCACGTCCACGCCAAAGAACAGAGGAACAACTACCAAAGCCAGCGGAATAAAGGCGATCAGACCGTTTCCATGCTCCTTTTTCTCATATTCCTCCATCATCTTAAGCGTCGCTGCATCAGCGCTGAAATGCTCGCCCTTCTTTCTTGCCACCCGCTCCTGCCACACACAGTAGGCTGTCGCCAGCAGAAAGAAGGAGGCCGCAAGCACTGCAGAGTAAACGGGAAGCACTGTAGCGGATGTTCCCAGATATTTAACCGGAATATTGTTTACCACAGACGGAGAACCCGGGCCGATGTTTACAGCTGTGAACGAGCCCGCCGCAACAATAGCCGGAATCAGGTGTCTGGGCAGATCCGCCTTTTTAAACATGTTCAAAGCGATCGGATACATTACAAACACAATAACATAGCAGGACACGCCGCCATAGCCCAGAACCAGAGTGGTCAGACAGAGCACCGCAACTGTGTACTTTGTTCCGAACTTCGTGGTCAGAAGATTTGCCAGATCCTCCGCGCCGCCGCCCAGCTGCATCGCCTTTCCGAAGCTGGCGCCAAGAAAGATCAGGGGCCAGTAGCTTTTTATGTAACCCACGAACGCGTCCATATAGTCATTTGTCAGACAGTCATATACATTCAGGCCGGAAAGCAGCGCCATGAGGCCTGTACAGATCAGCGCGGATACCGCAATATTCACCTTCTTCCAGATCAGAACCACAAGAAGAAGAAGGGGAACCACTATTGCCAAAACACTTAACATATCATTTTACCTCCATTTTTCGATTCATTCTGCCGGCGGCCATGCATAACCCCGCCGCCAGAATGCTGCACACAGCGGCAAACAGAAACGCCTTTGAATAGCTGCCGCTGGAATTCTTAATCCAGGTTGCCGCATTTGGCCCCACAATGGACGCAATGCCGTAACCAGTAAAAATAATGCTGTAATTGATTCCGTTATATTTCGAGCCAAAGGTGTCAGAGCTTATGGCGGAAAAGGTCGCCAGAGTTCCGCCAAAGCAGACGCCCGCGATCACAATGGCCGCAACAAAGCCTGCAAAGCTTTCTGCCCTGGATAAAAACACCATGTCCAGAGCGCCGGTTATCATAACAGAAATCACAATCCGGTGCCTGCCCAGGCAGTCAGACAGAGAACCCAGCACCAAACGGCCGCAGAAATTGGCTGCCGCCATAATTCCCACCAAAAGCGCAGCCTGGCCCGCAGTAATCCCAGCCACCTCCCGGCCGATCATGGACGCATGGCCGATCAGCATCAGCCCGGCCACAGACGCGCACAAAAGTGTTGCCCACAGCAGATAAAACCGGGGATCCCCCAGCATCTCCCGCCAGGTTTTTCCGGTGCTTTCCGCTGTCTTTGGCGCCTGGAAGCCCTCCGGCAGCCATCCTTCCGGCGGCCCGTCGATATACCAGGAAGTAGCCAGAGAAATGAAAAGAAAGCAGCCTCCGACAATCCTGAACGCCGTCATTACGTCAAAGCGTGTCAGCAAAAAGTTTGCAAAGGGCGCTACGATCAGTGATGCCACGCCGCAGACGCCCACAGCCATTCCGGAGGCAAAGCCCTTTCTGTCCGGGAACCACTTCACCGCCGTCACCACACCGGGATTGTAGCCAAATCCGGAGGCACAGCCAGCCAGCAGGCCAATGCTTGCATAAAGCGCCGGAATGCTCCCTGCAAAGCCGGTGGACAGCCATCCAAGCCCCCACATCACACCGGCCGCCATCATCAGCCTCCGGGCTCCGAACCTCTGCAGAAGCGCTCCTCCTGCCAGCCCCATAACGGCAATGGTCATCAGCATGATGGAATACGCGACCGTTACCCTTCCGTAATCCCAGCCCATATATTCAGCCAGCCCGCCGGAGAAGGCGCTCCAGGCGTAAACACCGCCGAAGCAGAAGGTGTTGCAGCAGATGCAGAAAAGCACCAGCCATCTGTTTTTTATCTTTTTCTCATTCATGGAGAAGCTCATCCTTTCATCGGAATCAGTCCCATTTCTTTTGCTTTATCCGTCAGCTCTTCTCTGAATTTCGGATGTGCCACCGCAATCAGCGCCTCTGCACGCTGACGCACTGTTTTATAACGAAGCTGCGCTACGCCGTACTCCGTCACGATATAATCCACGTCATAACGGGAAATTGTCGTGACATTGCCTGGCTGGAAATATGGTACGATTCTCGAAACCGTATCATTCTTTGCCGTAGAGTTCAGGGCAATAATGGATTTCCCGCCTTCGCTGATCCTTGCCCCGCGCACATGATCAAGCTGCCCGCCGATGCCGCTGTACTGCCGGCCGTTTACGGTTTCCGAATTCACCTGCCCCTGCAGATCCACCTCAAGACAGGCATTGATGGACGTCTGCTTGTAGTTCTGTCCGATGACATACGGATCATTCACGTAATCCACCGGCTGCATCTGGAACATGGGATTGTGATCAATAAATCTGTAAAAGGCCTCGCTTCCTGCTGCCTGTGCGCCCACACAGATGCCCGGATTTATGGTCTTTCGTTTATTTGTAATGACGCCGGCCTGAACCAGCTCCATCATCGCCTCGGTCAGTGTTTCCGAATGAACGCCAAGATCCTTTTTGTCCATCAGATTTCTTGCAATAGCGTCCGGCAGGGCGCCGATTCCCAGCTGGATCGTTGCTCCGTCCTCCACCAGTCCGGCGCAGTAATCGGCAATTTTCTGAATCTTCTCGTTCGGCTCCGCCCTGCCGATGGGATACAGCGGCGAATTCTCCTCCACAATGTAATCCGCCCTGTTAAGCTCAAACAGCTTACCGCCCACGAAGGGCATGTTGGCATTAATCTGAACGATAATATTCTTTGCTGTCCGGGCAGCCGGTTCTGTGAAGCAGCATGTATTTCCGTAACTGCACATGCCGTTCTCGTCCGGCGGCGTCACCTGTATCATTGCCCAGTGAGGATTCAGATCCGGATTTTTTTCAAACATATCCGGCCAGCGGGAAAAGGTCGTTCCCCCCAGATAATCCACTCTTCCCTCATGATAGGCTGCTCTGGATTTCGGTCCGATAAACAGCGAGGTATGATGAAAATGCCCCGTATACTTCTCATCCAG
Organism: Eubacteriales bacterium; assembly: GCA_030524245.1. GTDB lineage: Bacteria > Bacillota > Clostridia > Lachnospirales > Lachnospiraceae > Brotaphodocola. The sequence continues at coordinate 4,098 of JAUNGW010000061.1, read as the reverse complement.
ATAAGCGTTGGGCCCCGGACTCATGCCATGAATGATCTCCACATGCTCCAGCTCCTGATACCGGTCTACAAGTGCCTGCACCAGGGCCGGCGGCTCGCCGATCCAGTCTGCAAAAATCACCTTGTCTCCGGATTTAATGTGGCTGACAGCCTCCGCCGCCGTAGTCATTTTGTCCTTATATTTCTCATGCCAGTCCATATATACTCGCTCCTTTTTTATAGATTTCACAACTGTTTTTGCAGAGCATCGCCCGCCCTTAGAACAGGGTGTTTCCGCCGTCCTCGATCCATGTCTGTCCGGTGCAGTAGGAGGCCTCGTCTGATCCTAAAAACAGCGCTACGCTCGTAGCCTCGTCCGGCTCGCCAAAGCGTCCCAGCGGAATATTTCTCAGGAACATCTCGCAGCGCTCCGGGTTTAATCTGGTGCCCTCGGTCAGACGGGTTGCATGGGTTCCAGGTCCAATGGCACAGACGCGGATTCCATATTTTGCCATCTCCAGCGCCGCGAACTTGGTAAACATCGTCACGCCGCCCTTGCTGGCAGAATATGCTCCGGTGTTTGGAGAAACAATCTGGGAGGCCACAGAGCTGGTATTTATCACAACGCCTTTGATTCCCTTGTCAACCATGTGCCGCAGCACGGCCTGGGATACGAAAAAGGTTCCGTTTAAGTTGATGTCAATGACTCTGCGCCACTGCTCCTCCGTCGTATCCAGCAGGGACTGGCGGCCGATCACCCCTGCGATGTTAAACAGAGCGTCAATCCGTTCGTAGTGCTCCAGGACCTTCTGTATCGCCGCATCCACGCTTGCCTTGGAGGAAACGTCGCAGGCCACCGTAAATACCCGGTCCTTACAGCCGGAAAACGCCTGTTCCAGAGATTCCTGCTCCAGATCCAGAGCCGCTACCAGCGCCCCTTCCTCCACCAGGCGGTTAGCCAGATTAAGTCCCAGACCATTGGCGGCGCCTGTTACCACACAAATCTTCCCCACGTAACGATGATGTTCATAATGCATAATGTAAACCCTCCTGCTTGTTCTATATGTCCGTCTCCCGCCCCTGCCGTGCCTCAATTGTTATATTTTTGTCAATATGATGCGTGGATTATTCTGCGGAACAGACATTAAATAAATATCGTCACTGATATAATTAGCAACTGCTGTGCCAAAAAACCATAAATTCTCCTTATTTGATTTTTCAATCCCGCCTCCGTCTTGTATTATCGTTATTTTTTTGACCATTTATTTTCTTCTATGGGATGATTTTTCTCTGACCCTGCCCGTCCTTTCCTTTTTGTTTGTTGACATTTTTCCATATAATTATTAAAATTGATAAATAAATTGATTTTTTTCACGAATACCATGTTTCAGCCAGAATCTCAGCAGAAGAAAGAAGAATGACCGCAATGAAATATAAATCTCCCTATATCCGGATGCGCGATGTATCACGGGTGTATGACTCCTTAAATATCGGCATTATTATCACAGATGACAGCGGCACGATTATATGGGGCAACCGCTATTACAGCCAGCTGGCCCAGTTTGACATCCGCACCTACTTCGGCCGGAACGTCCGGGAGATTTCCCGCCGCGAGGACGTCTCCCTGCCTACAGAAACCTACATCATCGATACGGTGATGCGGACAAAACAGCCCCAAACCGAGGTTGTCCGCTACCGCACCACCGACTATGTGCTTACCACTGCCATCCCGATTTTAAATGCCGGCGAAGATATCGACTTTGTGATCTACAGCATCACCAACTACAGCGAGCTGATGAATCTTCAGGAAGAGGCGTCCCGTTCCTCCATGCGGGCCCTGGCGCTGGAGACCCATCTGCGCACCCTGCAGCTGGAACAGAAAATCGGCGAGGACATTATTATCTCTGACAAAGAGATGTTTAATATTTACGGAAAAGCGCTGCGGCTGGCGGATACCTCCGTTTCCGTCATGCTCACCGGAGAATCCGGAACCGGAAAGGACGTGCTGGCCCGTTTCATTCACAAAAACAGCCAGCGCAAGGATGAAAATTTTATTCATGTAAATATGGCGACCATCCCAAAATCCCTGTTTGAATCTGAGCTTTTCGGCTACGCTCCCCACTCCTTCACAGGGGCCTCCAAACATGGAAAGATCGGCCTGATCCAGCTGGCCAATAAGGGAACCCTGTTTCTGGATGAGATCGGCGAGCTTCCGCTGGATATCCAGGCAAAGCTGCTCCAGGTGATCCAGAACCGGGAGGTGCGCTCCATCGGCTCTCTGGAGGCTGTCCCCGTGGATTTCCGGATCATCTGCGCCACCAACAGGAACCTGCTCCAGATGGTGAAGGATCACGAATTCCGGCTGGATCTGTACTACCGGCTGAACACCATAGAGCTGAATCTGCCTCCGCTGCGGAACCGCCCTGCGGACATTTCGCCTCTGGCCACCCTGTTCCTGAATCACTACAATCAGGAGAACCGCTGTAAGAAGTATTTAAGCAGCGACGTGCTCCGGCTGTTCTCCCTGTACGACTGGCCCGGCAATGTACGGGAGCTGCAGCATACAATCGAAAGCCTCGTGGTACTCTGTCCCTCAGAGACGATCACCGCAGACCAGCTGCCAGGCGAGTTCGCCTCCTGTGCCGGCAGAAGCCTGACCTCATATTCCGAACTGGAAAGCATGACCTTAAAAGACTCTGTCGAGCTTCTGGAAAAAAAGCTGATCGGACGGGCGCTGGAAACCAGCCCCAACGCGGCCCAGGCAGCCAAAAAGCTTGGCATCGACTCGTCCACCCTGTCAAAGAAGAGGAAACGATATGGATTATAATCATCAGCCGCAGGATCCGCTGGTTCTGGATCCCGCCATGGTTCAAAACTACGCCAAGGCCAGAATTCTCTCAAAAAACCAGGCCTCTGTCCTGATCTGCGGAGAAAGCGGCACAGGCAAAAATCATCTTGCAGAATACATTCATCAGAATGGCAGCCGGTCCGGACACGCGCCGGTCAGCGTCCACTGCAACGCAATTCCGTCAGAGCTGTTCGCCTCGGAGCTGTTCGGTTATTTTCCAAACGCGTTTACAGGCGCCTCCAGCAAGGGGAAGACCGGCCTTCTGGAGATGGCCAACCACAGCACCATTATCTTTGATGAGATCAATGAGCTGTCCCTTCAGAACCAGACGCTGCTTCTGCATTTTCTGCAGAATAAATCCATCACGCCCATTGGTTCCCTGAATCCAAAGCAAATTGACGCGCGGATCATCTGCATCTCCGGCCGCAGCCTGAGGCAAATGGTGGACGAGGGCAGCTTCCGGCTGGATCTGTACTACCGGATCTGCGTAGCGAAGCTTTATCTTCCCCCGATGCGGAAACGTCAGGAGGAAATTCCGCTTTTCATCCGGAATTTTATAAAAAAATACGCGGAGATTTACCACTGCGGCTCCCATGAGCCGGAAATTGACGAAAAGACTATGAATGCCTTAAAAGAACTTCAGTGGATGGGGAATATCCGCGAAATCGATAATTTCGCGCAAAAAATATGTCTCTCTGAGGATCCGGCTGGCGCCGTCAGCGATTATATCGCCCTGTGGAAGGATTTTGCCCTTCCGCAAAGGGAAACTGCAGCCCTCTCATCCCCCGGGGAGCCGGGAGAAGCAGCCCGGCGCAGGCCGCCCGGCGAACCGGATATTCTTCCGCTCAAGGAGGCTGTCAGGAATTTTGAGCGGCAGTATATCCAGTCGGCCGTCCGGCAGACCGGTTCCCTTCCCGCCGCCGCCCAGGCCCTGGGAATCAGTCTCAGCAGCCTCTACCGGAAAAGAACATAGCTATGCAGCGTTTTTGTATCACAGGACAAACTTCCCTGTGATACAAAAAAAAGACATCGAAAGCAATCTGCTCCAATGTCTTTTCTTTCAACGCAGAAGGAGGGATTTGAACCCTCGCGCCGCTATTAACGACCTGCACCCTTTCCAGGGGTGTCCCTTCAGCCTCTTGGGTACTTCTGCAAAGTACCGATGCCTGAACATCAGTAAATCTATAAAATTGTCATCGGCAGGCCTTCTGCCTGTCCAGCGGAGAGGGTGGGATTCGAACCCACGCGCCCTTGCGGACAAACGGTTTTCAA
>JAUNGW010000060.1:236-15901 GCA_030524245.1 Eubacteriales bacterium | reverse complement strand
GAGGGCAAGATCGATTTCGCTGACAAGAGCGTAACCGAGAATACCCGTGTATCCTACCCGATTGACCACATTGAGAAGATTGTTCGTCCTGTTTCCGCAGGTCCGGCAGCGAAGAATGTTATCTTCCTGTCCGCAGACGCGTTCGGCGTACTTCCGCCGGTATCCGTTCTGACTCCGGAGCAGACCCAGTACTACTTCCTGTCCGGCTTTACCGCCAAACTGGCAGGAACCGAGCGCGGCATTACCGAGCCGACTCCCACCTTCTCCGCATGCTTCGGCCAGGCTTTCCTGGAGCTGCATCCGACCAAGTACGCAGAGGAGCTGGTTAAGAAGATGAAGAAGAGCGGCGCCAAGGCTTACCTGGTGAATACCGGATGGAACGGCACCGGCAAGCGTATCTCCATCAAGGATACCCGCGGCATCATCGACGCGATCTTAAACGGCGACATCGAGAAGGCGCCCACCAAGAAGATCCCGCACTTCAACTTCGAGGTTCCCACCGAGCTTCCGGGTGTAGATCCGAAGATTCTGGATCCGCGCGACACCTACGCTGACGCTTCCCAGTGGGAGGAGAAGGCACAGGATCTTGCTCAGAGATTCGTTAAGAACTTCGCGAAGTATGAGAGCAACGCAGCAGGCAAGGCGCTTGTTTCCGCCGGCCCGCAGCTGTAATCATCTGACATATCAAAGCTTTAAAGCCCCGGAGCAGGATGAATCCGCTCCGGGGCTTCTTAACAGGAAGCCTGCTTGTCCATCCACGAAAGAGGGGTGTTCCCATGGGCTTTTTTTCTCATTATCGCCGACTGATGCCAGCCGTCTTAGCAGCTGTTCTGACCTTAAGCGGATGCTATGCCTCTTCTGCGCCCTTTCCTGCGCCGGAGCCGGAGCTTATGGTCTATTCCTGTCAGGAGGAGTCTGTCTGGGCCCCTATTGTAAAAGAATACGAAATAAGAACCGGCATGACAGTTTCTGTATACCAGGGCAGCTTCCAGGATCTGGAGACACGGATTCTTCGGGATACCCTGAGCCGGGAATTCGATCTGGTTTTCGGAGCTGACGCGGCTACCCTGGACCGCTATGAGGATCACTGGCTGGAGGCTGACCCTTCCCTTGGCTCTGCCCTGGATCCTGCCTTCGTCCTCCCGGACCGTATCTGGATCCCCTTCTGTTCTCTTCCGGCCGTCATTCTCTACAATACGAGGATTGTCACCTGGCGGGAGGTCCCCGATGGCTGGGACAGCCTTTTGGAGCCCCGGTGGAAGGGCCGGATCGCCTTTGTTGATCCGGAGTATTCCGCAGCCTGCGCCGCCGCTTTCGTAAGCGCCGTCACCTCCGTCCCTGCATCTGGAAACTACATGTCCGCGCTTATGGAAAATCTGGATGGACGGATTATGGACACCCCGGGCGAAGCGCTCGACGCCGTGGCGGAGGGCCGCTGCTCCATCGGCATCGCCTTTGAGACAGATGCCCAGCGCCTGAAAGAAAATCACAGCGACATCGACTATATCTATCCGGCGGAGGGCTTTATCCTGGTTCCATATGGAAGCGCCGTCATAAAGGACTGCGCCCGCCCTCAGGCGGCTGCAGAGTTTCTCTCCTTCTCCGTCAGCCAGGATGCCCAGCGCGTCTTATCCACCGCCTTAAACCGCAGGCCGGTCCGCCGGGACGTATCCCTAAGCCCCGGCCTTTCCGCCTTAAGCCAGCTTCCCAGACGAGACTCCGGCCCTGATTTTTATGATGAGCGGAGCATGCTTCTCGCCCAATGGAGACAGCTTCTGTCCGAGAGGAAAGGAGGCGCCGGCCTATGAGATGGTTTAAAAGCATGCCCTTCAAATTCCGGCTGTCGGCCTCCTTCCTCCTTGTGGCGGCCCTGCCGCTTCTGTTCTGCGCCTTTTTGATGGCGCGGATCCTGGATTCCTCCCTGAGCCATCAGACGGCCCGGGAGGGAGAGCTTCAGCTGCACCAGATGAAATCGCGCCTTTCCGCAGCCGCCGGGGACTGTCTCGCCGTCTGCCAGAGCATGAATGAGGAAAATGCGGTTGCCTTAAGTCTGCTGGACAACAAGACCGTTGACAATTCCCAGAAAGACTCCTATCTTTTCCTTTATCAGGCTGTCCAGAATACCAGCGGCCACCCGCATTTTTCTGTCTATGATGCCGGCGGCAGGCTCCGCTTCACCACAAAGGACGTCCATCCCCGGGAAAGCCGTCTGCCCCTGTACTGGGGACTTCTGCAGATGGTTCCCTCTGACCGGCAGCTTGTGCTTTACGCCACAGACCCTTATCTTTCCGCCGGGGATGATATTCTTCTTCAGGCGGCCTACCCGCTGGATCTTGGAGAAAGCGGCGCCAGAACCGGCTACCTTGTCATGGATTTTACCAGAGCTGCGCTGGACTGGATCTTCGGCGGATACCACTCGGACCGGGATATTCTGATTCTTGCAGATCCCCGGAAATCACCTGTCTACTGCTCCAATCCAGAGCTGACGAAGGAAGAAGTCCGGAATCTGCTCTTTTCAGCAGATGAAACAGGCAAAAGCCGCGCACCCTCTGTCTGGGCGCAGGAGCCAGACACCGGCTTTTATCTGTTTCTGAAAAAAGCCGCTCCCATCAGCGCCAGCGTGTTTCAGGCCATGCAGGCGATCTGCATTCTGCTGACCCTGGCGGTGCTGGCCGTCTCCCTGTTCATGTCCCTTCTGCTAAGCCGCAGCATTTCCCGGCCTGTCAGCATTCTGGATACAGCCATGAAAAAGGTCCGGAAGGGCGATCTGTCCGTGCAGATCCACTTAAACCGCTCTGACGAGCTGGGGCGGCTGGGCGAAAGCTTCAATCAGATGACAGCCCGGCTCCAGGAAAATATTCAGAGAGAAGTGGACAGACAGAAGGCCTTAAACGAAACGATGCTGAGGCTTTACCAGACCCAGCTGAACCCGCATTTTCTCTGCAACACCCTGGATACCATCAAGTGGAGCGCCCGCATGCAGAACAATACAGAGATTCCCGTGCTGGCGGAAAATCTGGCCGTGATCCTGCGCCAGAGCATTTCCTCCCGCCCCTTCATCACTTTGGGTGAGGAGCTGGAGACCATCGCCAACTACGTGGAGATTCAGAAAATCCGGTTTTCCGGCCGTTTTATCTATGAGACAGAGGTTCCTGATCAGCTGGAAACCTGCCTTGTTCCGAAAATGATTCTCCAGCCGCTGGTGGAAAACGCCATTCTTCACGGACTGGAGGGGCAGACCGACGGATATATCTGTGTATTTGCATGTCAGGAGGAGTATGAAACGCTGCGGATCGCAGTTACCGATGACGGCTGCGGTATGAGCCGGGAAATGATCGGATGGATCAACAGCGGCTCCCCTGAACGGATGGAGGGCCATCTGGGGCTCTACAATGTAATTCAGATTTTAAAGCTGTATTACGGGCAGGAATACGGACTGCACGCCGACGCTGATCCGGACGGCACCACAGTCTCCATCACCCTGCCTCTGGAAAGGAGGGAAAGCAGTGTATAAGGTTATTATTGTAGAAGATGAGATTACGGTCCGCCGCGGCATTGTGCTGACCATCGACTGGAACGCCCTGGGCTGTATGGTGGTTGGAGAAGCCTCCTGCGGAGAGGAGGGGGAGAGCCTGATTCTGCGCCTGCAGCCGGATCTTGTGGTGACAGACCTGAAAATGCCCCGCATGGACGGGGTCGAGATGATCACAAGGCTGCGGCAGGCGGGATGTGCCTGCCGGTTTATCATACTCACAGCCTTCAGTGATTTTCAATATGCAAGAAGCGCCCTGCGCCTGGGCGTAGGCGACTATCTGTTAAAGCCCTTAAAGAACGGAGAGCTGGAGGAAGCCGTAAGAAAGCTTCTGCCGGCGCCTGACGCACAGACTCCTCCGCCGCCTGGCGGCATCTCCATTCCATCCCCGACCGGCAAAAGCCAGTACGTGGAGGCAGCCATCCAGTACATCCGCACCCACTACCGGGAGGACATTTCCATCAGCTCAGCCGCCGGAGAGCTGGAGATCAGCGAGGGCTACCTGAGCCGGCTTTTCAAAAAAGAGACCAGCTACACCTTCACCAGCTATCTGATCTACTACCGCCTTCAGACGGCCATGGAGCTGTTAAAGGACCGCCGCGTCAGGGTATACGAGGCGGCGGATCAGGTGGGCTACACGGATACCGCCTATTTCAGCGCCCAGTTTAAAAAATTTGCAGGCATGTCCCCCTCCGACTACCAGAACCGCTGCGGCAGCATTATCCTGTAAACGTCCGTCTGAGGACTCTTAAATCCCAAGAAACTGTTCAAACACCTGGCAGGCACGGCAGGCCGCCTCAGCGTCCTCCATCTCGCAGAAAATCCGCAGCAGCGGCTCTGTGCCGGAGAACCTGGCGCTGATCCAGCCGCCGTTTTCAAAATACAGCTTGCAGCCGTCTGTCCAGGAAATCTTTTTTACCGGAAACGGCATATCCGGAACCTGGCGGTTTTCCATCAGCACTATGCGGATCCGCTCCTGCTCCTCCGGACTGAACCGGCAGGACCGCTCCTCCATGAAGGCTTCCCCGTACTGGCCGCGGATGTCCCTGGAAAGCTCGGAAAGCTGCTTTCCGCTTTTCGCGATCATCTCCACCAAAAGAGCCGCCGCGTAGATGCCGTCCTTCCCGTGGATGTGCCCCTTTACCGTCAGTCCGCCGGATGACTCTCCGCCGATAATGGCGTCTGTCTCCTGCATTTTCGCAGAAATATACTTAAATCCCACCGGCACCTCATAGCATTTCTCGCCAAAGCTTTCCGCCACCTTATCCAGCATATGGGTGGTGGAGATGTTTCGCACCGCCGGCCCCCTCCAGCCCTTATATTTCAGAAGATAATAATAGAGCATTACCAGGATTTCATTGGGGTGGAGAAATCTCCCCTGGTCATCGATCACTCCCAGCCGGTCTCCGTCCCCGTCCGTGGCCACGCCGATATGGCAGAACCGGTCCAGCACATAGTTGGAAAGGCCTTTTAAGGTATCCGCGCCGGGCGCCGGCATCTTTCCGCCAAACAACGTGTCATGACCCGCGTTGATGGTTTCAATGGTGCAGCGGGCCGCCGACAGAATGGTATTTAAGGCATTCAGGCTGACGCCGTACATAGGATCCACGGCCACCCGCAGATCCCGCTTCCGGATGGCGTCCACATCGATCACCGACAGGATGCTGTCCAGATACTCATTCATGGGATGGACCTCCGACACCATGCCGCTTTTCACCGACCGGGCGTAAAAGCTGGTAGGCATTTTCCCGTTCTCGCTGTCGTCCCGCTGATACTGCTCCTCCGCCTTTATGAGCCACCGCTCAATGTCTGCGGTCTGGTTTTCATCCGCATCCCTTCCTCCGCTGGTAAATACCTTCATTCCATTGTACAGAGCCGGATTGTGGCTGGCCGTCACCATAAAGCCGTAGGACAGCCGCTGCTTCATCACGTAAAACATGATCAGAGGCGTTGGCGAGCTGCGGTTCACGAAGTACACCGGAATTCCCTGCTTTGTAAAAATCTCGCAGGCCCATATCACCGCCTCCTTGGACAGAAAACGTCTGTCGTAGCCTGCGGCGATTCCCTGATCCGCCACACCCTCCGCCTTCATTTTCAGGGCAAGAGCAAGGGCAAGATTCTGGATATTCTCCTTCGTAAAGTCCTCCCCGATGATCGCCCGCCATCCGCCTGTTCCAAAAACCACTCTGCTGCCTTTCATTTTGTCTCTCCTTCTCTTGTTACACAACAGATACCCTTCCCTTGCTTATCTTTAAGAAAATCAGCAGGGAAACCACGGTGCTTACCGTCAGAATGGACGCAAGCGCCGCCGCCGTTCCGTAGCTGTTTCTCACCACCTCCGTATAAATGGCCACGGAAATGGTGCTGGTTTTTCCTCCATACAGCATCACGCTGGAGGAAAGCTCATTGATACAGGTAATCCAGCTTAAAATCGCGCCCGAAAGCACCCCCGGCGCCATCAGTCTGGCCGTCACGCTGAAAAACGTCTTCATAGGAGACACTCCCAGGTTGATGGAGGCTTCCTCCACGCTGGGATCCATCTGCTGGAGAAAGGCACTTCCGGACCGGACCGTGTAGGGCAGCTTTCTCACCACGTAGGCGATAATCATAATGGCCGCCGTGCCCGTCAGAATCACCGGCTCCCGGTTGAAGGCCACGATCAGGCTGATACCGAGAACAGCGCCGGGAATCACAAAGGGGAACATGATTAACAAATCCATCACCTGGGCAAACCAGCCCTTCTGTCTCACAACGATATAGGAAATCAGCATGCCGATGATCACAATAAAAAGAATCGCGATGGTGGAAAACGTAAAGGTGTTCCGTATATTCGTCGCCAGCCGGTTGAAGATGGTGGCGTAGCTCTGCAGGCTGAAGCCCTTCTGAAAGCCGGTAAAATCACTTTTCACAAAGCTGCTGACCAGCACCACAAGCTGTGGCAGAATGCCGATAAAGGTCACCAGGCACACCGGAAGCGTGGCCAGGAAGCGTGTGAAGCCGGAAAGCTTCACCTCCGCCGGCGGCCGCATGGCCGTCATAACATAATTCTTTCTGGAAACATAAAACTTCTGCACCAGCAGCACCGTGGTGGAGCAAAGCACCACGATCACGGAGAGGGCGCTGGCCAGATGGGCGTTTCCTCCAATTTCACTCATGTACTCATTGTAAACCAGCACCGGCAGCACCATATATCCCTCGCCGATCAGCATCGGCGTTCCAAAGTCCGCCAGGCTTGTCATAAATACCATAATGGCTCCCGCCATAATGGACGGGATAATCACGGGAATCGTCACCGTAAACAGCCTGCGCAGCCTGCTGCTTCCCAGATTTTCCGCAGCCTCCTCCAGGCTGGAATCAATACTTCCCATGGCCCCCGAGGTATACAGATACACGTAAGGAAACAGCTTAAAGGTAAACACCAGAATAATGCCCAGCCTTCCATAGATGCCCGGCAGCTGAATGCCGAAGGTATCCGCGAAAAACTTCGTCACCAGCCCGGCCCGGCCAAACAGCATAATCCAGCTGTAGGCGCCGATAAACGGCGGACTCATCAGGCTCATGATAATAAAAATATGGATGAACCTCTTTCCCCAGATATTGTACCTGGACATCAGATAGGCCATGGGAACGCCCACAAGAAGCGTTGTTCCTGTGGATATCACCGACACCTGCAGGCTTCGCCCGAGAGCTGAATAATAATACTTTTTTTCAAAGAATCTCTGGTAATTGGCCAGAGTTATCCCGTTCACCTTCGAGGAAAAAAAGCTCCTTGTAATCAGGGTGCAGAAGGGATACACCAAAAACGCCAGCATGAACAGCAGCACGGCTGCCTTCACCCAGAACCAGAAATCCAGCCTGCGGTTTTTCAGCATGAAATCACCTCCTGCGTCTGCGCGTCATAAATGCTGACCGCCCTCATGTCAAAGTCCACAAACACCCGCGTTCCATCCGGCCGCACATTCTGCACGTCCTTGGTGTACTCATTAAGCTGCACCGTCTGCCCGTTGTCCAGTTCGATCTCATACTCGATGAAATCTCCCAGGAATGTAGAGATAGAGATCACTCCGGGCAGTCCCTTCTCTCCGAAAAACATCTGCTCCGGCCGGGCTGAAATTCTGGCCGGACCGCTGCAGGGCCGCCTGAGCGTCGCTGACAGCGTGCATTCTCCCTTGATATCCACCTGCGCGTGGGCCGGATCCTCTCCGGAAAGCTCGCACTCCACAAAATTGGATACGCCGATAAAGCCGGCCACAAACACATTCTGCGGATGCTTGTAGATTTCCTCCGGCGTTCCCACCTGCATGATATTTCCTTCCTTCATCACCGCGATCCGGTCAGAGATGGCAAGGGCCTCCTCCTGGTCATGGGTCACGTAGATGGTCGTAATGCCCAGCCTCCGCTGCAGCTTTTTGATCACCGTGCGCATCTGCACCCTCAGCTTGGCGTCCAGATTCGACAGCGGCTCATCCATCAAAAGCACGCCCGGCTCTATGACGAATGCCCGGGCCAGGGCCACCCGCTGCTGCTGCCCGCCGGAAAGCTCGTTGGGCTTTCTGTTTTTCAGCTTCTGAATCTGCACCAGCTCCAGAGCCTCATCCACCCTCCGCTCAATCTCCGGCTTCGGCACCTTCTTTGCCTTCAGTCCGTAGGCCACATTTTCCGCCACCGTCAGATGTGGAAAAATCGCATAGTTCTGGAACACCATGCCGATGTCCCGCTTATGGGCCTCCACCCGGTTCAGCAGCCTGTCGTCAAAATAGATTTCCCCTCCATCCACCGTATTAAATCCGGCGATCATCCGCAGAAGCGTCGTTTTTCCGCAGCCGGAGGGCCCTAAAAGGGTAAAAAACTCCCCCGGATGAATATCAAGATCTACCCCGTTTAAGGCTGTAAAATCCCCGTATTTCTTCACGGCCTTTTTAATAATTACCGCATGGCTCATGCTCTGCCTCCTCCTTTCCAAAACGGCAGGAGGCCAAAGCCCGCCGGCCCTGACCTCCCATCTTCCTGCTTTTTAAGCGGTTAATCCACCATAATGTCATTGAAGTGTTCGATGATCTGCTCTTTATCGTTTGCAGCCCAGTCAAAGTCGTAATCGACCAGCTTTAACTCTGACAGCGGAGCCAGCCCCTCTCCTACCTCCATATCGCTTCTCACCGGACGGCGGCCCCAGTTCCCGCTCTGCTCCGTCTGGCATTCCTTAGAGGTAACGAAATCGATAAACAGCTTTGCGTTCTCCTCGTTGGGCGCTCCCTTTACCAGCGCTACTCCATCGGGAACTGCGGAGGTTCCGTCCTGCGGATAGGAGAAGCCGACAGACGGGTCATCCTTATACTGAATCGCCGACTTCTCAATGGTAAGTCCCACATAGAATTCACCGTCCGCCACCATCTTATGGCACTTGCCGGAGGAATCCACGATCTTTCCGTCCAGGTTATCATACAGCTGGCGGATAAATTCCCAGCCCTCTTCCCTACCGCCGTGTCCCAGAAGCATGGTGCACAGCTGGGTGTAGGCGGAGCCTGACTTGGAGGGCAGGCAGTAGGCGATCTTGCCCTTCCACTCCGGTTTAATCAGGTCAGACCAGTTTTCCGGAATTTCCAGGCCGTCCTTCTCGATCAGCTCCTTGTTATAGAAAATCACCATGGGAAGCGGACTCTCTCCGATCCACAGTCCCTCCGGATCCTTGTAGGCCGCGTCGATCACATCATCATTGGCGCATACATACGGGGCGAAATATTCCTTAAATGCCGCCAGGGAATCGGCTCCTCCGCCCCAGAGCACGTCCGCGATCGGGTTTGCGGACTCTGCCGCGATCCGGTTGCACAGCTCGCCGGTTCCGGCTGCCACCACCTCAACCTTTACGTTTGGATATTTTTCCATAAACAGGTTTACGCCGGCGTTCAGCGGATCTGCGTCATGAGGAGAATATACGACCACCGTGCCGGTGTAGTCCTCCGGCGCCTTCTCTCCTGTGTCGTCTTTCTTTTCTCCTTCTGCCAAAGCCTGCTCCGAAGCAGCCGCTGTCTGCGCCGCTGTTTCCGGAGCCTCCGCTGTCTGCGCCGTCTCACTGCCGCCGCAGGCGCAAAGGCCGACTGCCGCTACCGCCATCACCCATAGGATTTTTTTCATAAATACACCACTCCTTCTCTTTAAATTTTTTGTTACATTGTCACGTTCCATGGAATTTTCTAACTCCTGATGTATTTATTATAAATTTTTCTAAAATTAATTACCATGTATTATTCTAACTTTTCTATAAGTATTCTGCACTGATCCTCATTTCAGCGAAAAAAGAGCGGCCAGCTACTGCTGCCGCTCCATAATGTGCTCCAGTCCCTTTCCGATTACCGTCTGCACATGATCATCATCCAGGGAATAATATATCATTTTTCCATCCCGCCGGTTCTTCACCAGTCGGCCGGCCTTCAGAATCCGTAGCTGGTGGGAAACCGCCGACTGGGTGGTTTCAAGACGCTCCGCCAGCTCCCCCACGCAGGATTCCTTCTCCAGGAGAAGAAATAAAATCCTGACCCGGGTAGGGTCTCCCAGCAACTTGAAAAACTCCGTCAGCCGCAGAAGCTCCGGCTCCGCAAGATTTATCTTTGCATCCATTCCTTGGCGTACTCCTTTCCGCCTACAGCTTATGAACATTCAGGGCGCGGATTGCGTTCAGCACTGCAATCACCATAACTCCCACGTCTGCAAAAATCGCAAACCACATATTGGCCACGCCCAGAGCGCCCAGAGCCAGACAGCCGAACTTGATCACCAGCGCAAACACGATATTCTGGTATACGATTCCGATGCATTTGCGGGAAATCCGGATGGCCTTCGCAATCTGCATGGGATCATCGTCCATCAGCACCACGTCCGCCGCCTCTATGGCCGCGTCGGAGCCCATGGCGCCCATGGCGATACCGATATCCGCCCGGGAAAGCACCGGAGCATCGTTGATGCCGTCTCCCACGAAGGCCAGCTTTTCCTTCTCCGGCTTTGCCGCCAGAAGCTTCTCTACCTGCTCCACCTTATCGCCGGGCAGAAGCTCGCTGTGAACCTCGTCAATGCCAAGCTCCGAGGCTACCTGCTGCGCCACCCGCTTCGCATCTCCAGTCAGCATCACCGTCTTCTTCACGCCTGCCTTCTTAAGGGCCTCCATGGCCTCCTTCGCATGAGGCTTTACCACATCGGAAATGACAATATGTCCCGCGTAATGTCCGTCCACCGCCATGTGGATAATGGTGCCTACGCTGTGGCAGTCGATATAGGCCATCCCCAGCCGCTTCATCAGCTTGTCATTGCCGGCGGCAACGCTGATCCCGTCCACCTTTGCCATAATGCCCTGTCCGCCGATCTCCTCAATATCCGTGACGCGGCTGCGGTCAATGTCCTTTCCGTAAGCCCGCTGCAGGCTCTTGCTGATGGGATGGGAGGAGGCGCACTCCGCCAGCGCCGCATACTCCAGAAGCTTCGCCTGATCCATGTCGTTATGATGAACCGCGCTCACCTCGAAAACGCCCTTCGTCAGGGTTCCGGTTTTATCAAATACCACATATCTGGCCTCCGACAGGGTTTCCAGATAGTTGGAGCCCTTCACCAGGATGCCCTCCCGGCTGGCCCCGCCGATGCCTGCGAAAAAGCTTAAGGGAATACTGATTACAAGGGCGCAGGGACAGCTGATAACAAGGAAGGTAAGAGCCCGGTAAATCCAGTCTTCCCACTGAGGCGCCATTCCCAGGAAGGCCAGGCGCACAAGCGGCGGCAAAAACGCCAGCGCCAGGGCGCTGTAGCAGACTGCTGGCGTGTACACACGGGCAAACTTTGAGATGAACGCCTCGGATCTTGATTTTCTTGAGCTGGAGTTCTCCACCAGCTCAAGAATTTTGGAAACCGTAGACTCGCCGAATTCCTTCGTGGTCTCGATCCGCAGAACACCGGTCATATTGATGCAGCCGCTGATAATCTCATCGCCCTCCTTTACGTCCCTTGGAAGACTCTCTCCGGTCAGAGCACTGGTGTTCAGCGTGGATTCGCCCTGGCGCACAATGCCGTCAATGGGCACCTTCTCGCCCGGCTGCACCACAATCACCGTACCGATGGCCACCTCGTCCGGATCCACCTGCTCCAGCTTCCCGTCCTTTTCGATATTGGCGTAGTCCGGCCGGATATCCATAAGCGCGCTGATGTTTTTCCGGCTTTTGCCCACGGCATAGCTCTGGAACAGCTCGCCGATCTGGTAAAACAGCATAACCGCAATGGCCTCGTTGTAATCCCCGCTCCTGTCGTAAACAGCCAGAGCAAAGGCTCCGATTGTCGCCACAGCCATCAGGAAGTTTTCGTCAAACATGCGGCCGTTTAAAATTCCCTGTCCGGCCTTCCTCAGAATGTCATACCCGATCACCAGATAGGCGATCAGATATAAGCCCAGCCTTGGAAATCCCTCCACCGGCACGAAATTCCAGGCAATCAGCATCACCGTGGTAAGGATGATGCGGGTAAGCATTTTTTTCTGCTTTTTTGTCATGATTTTTCACACTCCTTGCTTTGACCTCCTATGATACCGGATTGCTGTACCTGGCACCCTGGTATCATCATCTTGTCATATGTTTATTTGCTTATTTGTTCATGTGTTTGCCCGAAAGCTGCGCCCCGGATATGGCTCCGTTTTCAACGGTGCTCTTCCGGGACGCTGCTGCGTCGCATTATAAAATTACAGCTCGATCTCGCAGTCCGGCTCTACCTTCTTGCAGGCCTTCAGCACGTTCTTCATGACTGCCGCCGCGTCCTGTCCATCCTCAAACTCCACGATCATCTTCTGTGTCATGAAGTTCACCGTAGCGTCCTTTACGCCTGCTGTCTTCTTGGTCTCAGTCTCCATCAGGTTTGCGCAGTTGGCGCAGTCAACCTCGATTTTATAGGTCTTTTTCATCGCTTCTTTCCTCCGGCTTTTCTTTGTATTTTTGGAGCAAATCCATATAAACATAAACAATCAATCTCTTGTTTAATCTTTATGGCTGTAGTATAATACTGCCAGAAAAAGAAGTCAACGGCTCCGGAGCACTCCCGTCCAAACGGGACAAAAACATTTCCGAATGGAGCAGTTTTTAAAAAAGAATCCTGCTGCGCAGGATTCTCCGCCTTTGAAGAAAAGAGGTTTCTCATGCAGAATCATACCGAATTTCACCAGCTTTTCCCAGGCATCAGCCTGACCTTCCTCACCCTTCACTCCGATAAGCAGCCCCACCGCCACGAGTCCTCCAGCCGTATTCTGGAGATCAGCTACTGCCATCAGGGGCGGATCGGCTGGGAGCTGGCGGAGGGAAACCACGTATATTTGGGACCGGGAGACTATTCGGTTCACGCCAGGACCTCCTGCGCTGATTCTGTCATGACTCTGCCCAACAGCTTCTACGAGGGACTGATGATCTGCGTGGATCTGGACGCCCTGACAGGAAAGGATTTCGTCCTGCTTGAGGGAACCGGCATCACCGGGGATCTGCTCCTTCGTAAATTCTGCCGCGAAGACGGCGTTTCCCTCTCCCTGGCCGGCAACGCCGGTTCCGAGGCTGTGTTTTCCGGTTTTTACAATCAGCCGGAGCAGTTTACCCCCGCCATCTGGCGGGTAAAGGCGCTGGAGCTTTTATTCTGGCTGGCTGGCCCCTCCTGCTCGCCCAAGGATCAGCTTTCCCGATACCAGGGAGAGCAGGTGGATATGATCCGCGCCATCCACGACGAGCTGGCCGGCCATCTGGATCAGCGAATCACCATTGAGGACCTGTCCAGAAAGTACCTGGTCAATCCCACCACCTTAAAATCCATGTTCCGGGCCGTCTACGGCAATTCCGTCGCCGCCCACATGAAGGAGCACCGGATGGAACAGGCCGCCGCCCTGCTGGCCGGCACCTCTGATTCCATCGCCGACATCGCGCGGGCTGTCGGCTACGAAAGCCAGAGTAAATTTACGGCGGCCTTTAAGGCCGCCTGCGGCCTGCTTCCTACAGAATACCGGAAGCAGTCTGCTTCCGGCCTTTCCTCCGCCCCGCTGGAGTGCTGCTGCCGCGGGCACCGGTAAGCAGCGCTTACCGGTTTGCACGCTGCAGGGTAAACTCAGCAGTTGTATCCTTATCCTTTTTTATCTGATACAGCACCTTATCCTGCAATGCATAGGTCTCCTGGTCATATGCAGAGAATATATACATCTGTTTCAGAAAATATGTTCCTTTTTTTGTATCTACCGGAACTGCACTGCTTTCCAGCGGAATGCAGTCTGACTTTATTTTTCCGGAAGCTGATACATACACCGTGCGCACACAGCCAAAGGCAGCGTCTTCACTGTCATTTTGAATGATCAGCCGTTCATTCCATAAATCCGCGCCATGATATTCCAACGCCAAAAAATCAAAAAAACGAATCCGGGTTTCATTTGGTAATTCCGACCCCGGGATAACCTGCCCGGTGTCAGACAAAACCCCCCATTTTTCATTCAGCTGCTCTCCCTCATACATGTCAAAGCCCAATATAAACTCCGAGGAAGGCTCCTGATAAGCAGTTCCGGCAATCCGGCATTTTCTCAGGTATTCCAAATCAGCATTTTCCGTTGACTGGATGGAAATACTTCTTTTGGAATCAGGAAATGCTTCATAGGCTGCAGCTAAATCAGCCCTGGGGAAAAAATGATCATTCCATTCATATGCAATCACCCTTTCTCTTTCAATGCCCAAACAGATACCGATTACAGCAATCACGAATATGATCTGGAGAAGTATATATACCTTTCGATTGTTCCGTACACCGAATGCCTTTCCTTCCTGTATCCCGCGTTTTTGAGTTGAATTGCCTTTGCCGTTCTCACATAACAAAAAAACGAGAGCCACAAAAAATGCCGCGATAAAGGCTTCGCCGAGAATATTGATTGTAATCACGAACAGCAGTATTTCCAAAACAAGTACTCTGCTTCCACGTTCTCTGTATATTGCCTGCTCTGAAGCATCTGATTCTTCAGTTCTCTCTGCCGCCATGAAATAATACAGCAGCCCTGCCTCAACAAGGCCAGCTGCCAGAGAGGCTGCTGTATCCAGCTTTACATATTTAATCATGCCAAGCGCTCCTGCCGCGGCCAGCAATGCCGCAGCGGCACATCGTCCCCGCACAGGCCCGTGACCGCCTCCTGCATACATGCAAAGCAGTACAACATTCGCAAGAAAAACAATTGTCTCTGGCAGAACCCCTAATAAGCCGCCCAGCAGCAGGATTATCACGATGCCGGATATTGAATATATGCCTTGTATCATTCCATATTTGATTTCTTCCTGCTTCATATTTATTTTCTCCATTATTTTGTCTGTTCCGACTTCATTATACCTCATCAACGTATTTTCTTTCAAACTGTATTTTTGTGCTGCAGGACATTCTTTTTTGCAGCACAAAAAACCGGGATATCCCCGGCTGCATCCAAATACCCGCAGCCGGAAATATCCCGGTTTTCGTATATGTACTTTATGGCTGTTCCGAACGGCTGATTACAGCACCAGGGACGGCGCTGCGTAGGTTCTGCCGGCCAGCTCGCTGTTGAGCATGTAGAGCGCCTTCGCATCGCTGCCGTACAGCTCCATCTTGGTGATCAGATCGGTGGAATTCTTCTCCTCCTCGCCCTGCTCCTTCACAAACCAGTCAAGGAACTGAACAGTCCTGTAATCGTTGACAGACTGCGCTGCCGCATAGATGTTGTTGATCAGAGCAGTCACGTACTTCTCATGGCTCAAAGCCACATGAAGCGGATCCTCAAGTGTCTTAAACTCCTTATCCGGCTTTGCAATCGCCTCCAGAGATACCGGCTCGCTGTTGTTGTGCAGATACTGGTACATCAGCATCGCGTGATCCTGCTCCTCCTTCGCCTGAATCTGATACCAGTTGGCAAAGCCGTCCAGGCCCTTTGCGGAATAGAAATTCGCAATATCCAGATACAGATATGCGGAATAGAATTCCTTATTAATCTGATCATTTAATAATTCACTTACCTTTTTGTCCATAGGAATGCCTCCTTCGTAAGCATTGAAATAATAATGATAATCCTTACTGTTTTAGTATACTCACTTAGCTCATTCGTGTCAATGCTTTTATTTAATCTGATCAT
>JAUNGW010000060.1:0-226 GCA_030524245.1 Eubacteriales bacterium | reverse complement strand
GCTGTTTCTGTTCCGGCTTTTCGATTCCGTAAACCCGGTATCCCTGTCCGTTTACCGCGTCCTTCAGAATCTGATCTCCCAGCAGGGATTTCATCCGTACAAGCGCAGTCCCTTTATCGAGATCCACCGTGGCCCAGACGCCGTCCAGGCGGTTTAAGCCGTTTTCCACACGGCGCACGCAGTTGGAGCAGGTCATGCCGTCCACCTTCAGAATCACCGAATAGGG
>JAUNGW010000059.1 GCA_030524245.1 Eubacteriales bacterium | reverse complement strand
GCGGCAACACCGCTGAGACTACGGCAGCGGCAGATCCAACTGCGGCAGCAGATACCACGGCGGCAGACAGCTCTGCAGCGGATGAAAGCTCTGAGGCAGAGGACAGCTCCGCAGCTGCGTCCGACAAGGTATACAAGATTGCAACGGACACCACCTTTGCTCCCTTTGAGTTTGAGAATGATAATGGCGAGATGGTCGGCGTTGACCTGGATTTATTAAAGGCTATTTCTGAGGATCAGGGCTTTGCCTACGAGCTGATTCCGGTAGGCTTTTCCGCAGCCTGCACCGGTATGGAGGCTGGAGAGTATGACGCAGTGATCGCCGGTATGTCCATTACCGATGAGAGAAAGGAAAAGTACGATTTCTCCGATCCTTACTATGATTCCGG
The DNA here is from genome assembly GCA_030524245.1 of Eubacteriales bacterium. GTDB lineage: Bacteria > Bacillota > Clostridia > Lachnospirales > Lachnospiraceae > Brotaphodocola. The sequence continues at coordinate 15,571 of JAUNGW010000059.1, read as the reverse complement.
CGTTGGCATGGCAGTGCTTGCTGATTCTGATATCGATTCCTATGAGGACTTAAACGGCAAGACTGTAGCGGCAAAGATCGGTACCGAGGGCTGCGCGTTTGCAGAGTCCATTGCTGATGAGTACGGCTTTACCATCAACCAGTTTGAGGATTCCTCCAGCATGTACCAGGATGTTCTGGCAGGCAACTCTGTGGCCTGCTTCGAGGATTATCCGGTGCTGGGCTATGAGATTTCCAGAGGCGTATCCTTCAAGCTTCCGCTTCCCATGGAGAGCGGCAACTCCTATGGTTTCGCTGTTATGAAGGGAGAGAATAGCGAGCTGATCGACATGTTCAACGCAGGCCTTGCGGATTTAAAGGACAGCGGCAAATATGACGAGATTTTAAATACTTATATCTCCAAATAATAACTGACTGATAAGGTGATGATGAAATGGCAGTATTAGACGTTCTTGTGAAGTATTATCCGTCTTTCCTTGTGGCTCTTGGCGAGACGATGAAGCTGACCGTGATCTCGTTGATTTTCGCAACGATTCTCGGCGTGATTTTCGGGCTGTTTAAGGTCTCCGGCATGAAGCCTTTAAAGGTGCTTGCCAATATCTATATCGATATTATCCGCGGTACGCCGCTGATGGTGCAGACGATGATTATTTTCTACGGCATCAGCCAGGTCCTTCGCCCCTACGGGTTTTCCTGGGGCGACATCGGCGGCAGCTTTACCGCCGGCGCCGTGACCTTAAGCTTAAATGCAGGCGCCTACATGGCGGAGATTATCCGGGGCGGCATTGAAGCCATTGACAAGGGGCAGATGGAGGCGGCGAGAAGTCTGGGACTTCCCTACGGCAAGTCCATGCGCAGGGTAATCCTGCCTCAGGCATTCCGCACCATGATGCCCTCCATCATCAACCAGTTTATAATTTCCCTGAAGGATACCTCCCTGATTTCCATCATCGGCATCCGGGAGCTGACCCAGAACGGCAAGATTATCGCCGCCAACAATTCCATGATGGTTATGGCCATCTGGGTGGCGGTGGCCCTGCATTACCTGGTGATCTGCACGGTCCTTTCCAAGGTTGCAATTATGGTAGAGAGGAAGGTTTCCTATGGCAAGCAGTAAAATTCTGGTCAAAAATTTAAAGAAGAATTTTGGAAGCCTGGAGGTGCTGAAAAGCATCAGCGTAGAGGTGGCGGAGGGCGAGGTTGTCTGCCTCATCGGTCCGTCCGGTTCAGGCAAAAGCACGTTTCTGCGCTGCTTAAACAGGCTGGAGAAGATTACGGCCGGGGAGGTCATCGTGGACGGCCATCCCATTTCTGATCCAAATGTGAATATCAACAAGGTGCGGGAGAACATCGGTATGGTGTTCCAGCACTTTAACCTGTTTCCTCATCTGACGGTGCTGGACAATATTACTCTGGCCCCGGTGGAGCTTAAGCTTATGGATAAGGAGGCTGCAAGGAAAAAGGCCATGGAGCTTCTGGAGCGGGTTGGCCTGGCGGACAAGGCGGACGCTTATCCGGCGCAGCTTTCCGGCGGACAGAAGCAGCGGGTTGCCATTGCCCGTTCTCTGGCCATGAATCCTGACATCATGCTGTTCGATGAGCCGACCAGCGCCCTGGACCCGGAGATGGTGGGCGAGGTGCTGGAGGTTATGAAGCAGCTGGCAAAGGAGGGTATGACCATGGTGGTCGTAACTCATGAGATGGGCTTTGCCAGAGAGGTCGCCGACCGGGTGATCTTTATGGATGAGGGGTATATTGTGGAGGAGGGAACTCCGGAGGAGATTTTCTCTCATCCAAAGGAGGAGCGGACCATCAGCTTCCTGAATAAGGTGTTGTAAGAAGAATATAAAACAGCTCGGCTGCGCGATATGCATGCGGCCGGGCTGTTTTTATATTGACAGAAAATTTTTTAAGCAGTAATATATTTACAAGATAAATTCAAAGTCTTTGAGCTTTTGTGTTAAAAATGTGGAGGAGGAAGAAAGATGGCAGGACTTATTGATAAGCCGATTAATGAGTTGAAGGATGATCATTTTGAGGTAAAACATTATATTGAAGCATTGTCAAATTTTATTAAAAATTGTGACACACCAATGACAATAGCTATACAGGGGGACTGGGGCAGCGGCAAGACCAGCATCATGAATATGGTGAAAAATGAACTCAAAGACTTAAATACGATTTGGTTTAATACATGGCAGTTTTCCAAATTTGATATGGATGATAAATTATCTTTTTCACTCTTAATGGCTTTGGCTGAGCAGTTGGATAAGTGTGCTGGCAGAAATGAGATGAAAAGCTCTCTGAAAGATATCGTAGCTACGGCGGTGTGGAGAATCGCCGCTTATAGTGCGGACGCAGCAGGCGCATCTTTGCTGGCTGAAGATGCTATGAAACAAGCAGAAAAAAACACACAGGAAGACTGTTCTCTTTTTTCGGCAGTTGTAAGTTTAAAATTCCACTTCCAGGAAATGATTAATAAAATTGCAGAAAATAAGAATAGAGTCGTTATTTTTATTGACGACCTTGACCGTCTTGAGCCGTCCCGTGCACTGGATGTACTTGAAGTGTTGAAGCTCTTTTTGGATTGTGAAAACTGTGTTTATGTGCTTGCAATTGACTATGGTGTCGTTACGAGAGGCGTAAAAGAAAAATACGGAGACGATTTACAGGGCAAACAGTTTTTTGATAAAATCATTCAGCTTCCATTTTATATGCCGGTGGCTCATTATGATATTAAAAAATTTGTAAAAAAATCGGTAAATAAAGAGATTAGTGATCAGGATATTGAAACATATGTAAATTTGATCCGCAATTCCGTTGGCTGTAATCCGAGGACAATGAAGCGGCTGTTTAATGCGTTTGAATTAATTTCCATGATTTATGAAAAGAATGAAAATGAAAATCAGAGGACACTGTTATTCGCACTTCTGTGCTTGCAGCTGACCTATGAAGATGTGTATAACTATCTGGTTGAGAATATCAATACGTTCAGTGAAGATGATTATAATAATTGTAATGATCATGGTTTGATATATGATGCTATTAATCAGAACACTGAAGATGAGAAAAAAGATGAAATCTTCAATTTCATGGATCGGCTTATGGATATCATAGCGGATGGTAAAAAGCAAATCAAAGGCACAGATGTGGAGCGTTTTAAAACAGTGCTGAGGCAGTCTACCACGACCAATAATACAGCAGTCACATCAAAATCTGGAAAAGCAGAAGTGACAGAGGACATAGAAGGAGAGAAGACATTAACACCTACGGATAAAAAATATAAGATATTATGTCTGGGGAGTAAATTTCAGTTGGGTTACGGAAAGGAAATAAGCGTAGCATATGAAGGGGAAAATTATAAAGCCAAAATGCACAGGACGGCTATTGGAAGAATTGATGGACTGTCGGGATTATATAATGATAACAAAGCGGATTTTGAAAAAGATGGAGAGATTCGATTTCATGTCCAGTATAAAGCAGCCGAGCGCAAAGTCATTCTGACAAAAATTCCCTGAACACCCATCATAAAACTATTTTTATAACATATTGAACAGAAAACGGCAGAAACGGATTGGATAATTTCTGGTTCTGCCGTTTTCTGTTCATTTCCTGCCCGTGAAAAGAACTTGCTTTTTCCATGGCATTTTGTGTATAATAACATGGGATTATACTAGATATGGAGGAGTACAGGAGTATCATGGCGAAAACACAGTACAATGCAGACAGTATCACCGTTCTGGAGGGACTGGAGGCGGTCCGCAAAAGGCCGGGAATGTATATCGGAGGCGTGGGCACCAAGGGACTCAACCACCTGATCTACGAAATCGTGGACAATGCGGTGGATGAGCATCTTGCGGGCTTTTGCGACAAAATCTGGGTGTCTTTGGAGGCGGACGGCTCCTGCACGGTGCGGGACAGCGGCCGGGGTATTCCTGTTGAGATGCATAAAAAGGGCATTTCCGCGGAGCGGGTGGTATTTTCCACCCTGCACGCAGGCGGAAAGTTTGATAACGATGCCTACAAGACAAGCGGCGGACTTCACGGAGTCGGATCTTCTGTGGTTAATGCGCTGTCGGCCCGTATGGATGTAAAAGTCTATAAAAACGGCTATATTCATCACGACGCATACGAGAGAGGCATTCCCACGGTAAAGCTGGAAAACGGCCTTCTTCCTGTTCTTGGACGGACGAAGGAAACAGGAACGGAGATCAACTTCCTGCCGGACGGAGAGATTTTTGAAAAGACCAGATTTAAGGCGGACTGGCTGAAAAGCCGTCTTCACGAGACGGCCTACTTAAATCCGGGACTGACGATTTATTACGCAAACAAACGGTCCGGAGAGGAGGAGGAGATCACCTACCATGAGCCGGAGGGAATCGTGGCTTACGTAAAAGAGCTGAATAACGGCAAGACGGCGGTTTGCGATCCGATATATTTTAAGAGCGAGATGGACCGGATTGAGGTGGAGGTGGCCATCCAGTTTGTCGATGCCTTTGAGGAGAATATCCTTGGCTTCTGCAACAATATCTTTACCCAGGAGGGCGGCACCCATCTGGTGGGCTTTAAGACGAGATTCACCCAGCTGATCAACTCCTATGCAAGGGAGCTGGGCATTTTGAAGGAAAAGGATCCAAATTTCACCGGCGCCGATACCAGAAACGGCATGACGGCCATTGTGGCGGTGAAGCATCCGGATCCGATTTTTGAGGGCCAGACGAAGACGAAGCTGGCCAGCGCAGACGCCACCAAGGCGGTATTTACGGTGAGCGGCGATCTGCTGCAGCATTATTTTGACCGGAATGTGGAGGTTTTAAAGGCTGTTATCGGCTGCGCGGAGAAGTCTGCAAAGATCCGCAAGGCAGAGGAAAAGGCCAGAACCAACATGCTTACCAAGTCCAGATTTTCCTTTGACAGCAACGGGAAGCTGGCCAACTGCGAGAGCCGGGATTCGGAGAAGTGCGAAATTTTCATCGTGGAGGGAGATTCTGCCGGCGGCTCCGCGAAGACCGCCAGAAACCGCCAGTACCAGGCGATTCTGCCCATCCGCGGAAAGATTTTAAACGTGGAGAAGGCGTCCATGGACAAGGTGCTGGCTAATGCTGAGATTAAGACTATGATCAATGCCTTTGGCTGCGGATTTTCCGAGGGCTACGGCAATGACTTTGATATTTCCAGGCTGCGGTATCACAAGATTATTCTGATGACCGATGCGGATGTGGACGGCAGCCATATTGATACGCTGCTTTTAACCTTTTTATACCGGTTTATGCCGGAGCTGATTTACAATGGCCATGTGTTTATTGCCATGCCGCCTCTTTACAAGGTGATTCCCTCCAGGGGACAGGAGCAGTATCTCTACGATGATAAGGAGCTGGAGCGCTACCGGAAATCTCATACCGGCGACTTCCGGCTGCAGCGCTACAAGGGTCTTGGAGAGATGGATCCGGAGCAGCTGTGGGAGACAACCCTGGATCCGGACCGGCGCGTGTTAAAGCGGGTTGAGATCGAGGACGCCAGACTGGCCTCCGAGGTGACGGAGATGCTGATGGGCAGCGATGTGCCGCCCCGCAGGCAGTTTATCTACGATCACGCCGACGAGGCGGAGATCGATGCGTAGGGGCATGAGAAAGAGTAAGGAGAAGAAACATGGCTGAAAAAATTTTGCGAACAGAATTTTCCGAGGAGATGCAGCGCAGCTACTTAAACTATTCCATGAGCGTAATTACTGCGCGGGCGATCCCCGATGCCCGGGACGGCTTAAAGCCGGTGCAGCGCCGGGTGCTTTACGATATGAGCGAGTTAAAGCTTGGACATGACAAGCCTCACAGAAAATCAGCCCGTATTGTGGGCGATACCATGGGTAAATACCACCCCCACGGGGACAGCTCCATCTATGATACGCTGGTTGTGCTGTCTCAGGACTTTAAAAAGGGCATGGCGCTGGTGGACGGACACGGCAACTTCGGCTCCATCGAGGGAGACGGAGCCGCCGCCATGCGTTACACCGAGGCGCGGCTTCAGAAGTTTGCGGAAGAAGTTTATTTAAAGGATCTGGACAAGACAGTCAATTTCGTGTCCAACTACGATGAGACGGAGAAGGAGCCGGAGGTGCTTCCGGTCCGGGTGCCGAATCTTCTGATTAATGGTTCCGAGGGCATCGCCGTAGGCATGAGCACCTCCATTCCACCCCACAATCTGGGAGAGGTGGTGGATCTGGTGCAGGCCTACATCGACAATCCGCAGATGACTACGGAGGAAATGATGCAGTATCTGCCTGGGCCAGATTTCCCAACCGGCGGCATTATCGCCAACAAAAAGGAGCTGGCGGAGATTTATGAAACGGGAACCGGCAAGATCAAGCTTCGCGGAAAGATCGAGGTGGAGCTCGGACGGCGCAAGAGCGATAAGGATAAGCTGGTGATCAGCGAGATTCCCTATACGATGATCGGAGCCGGCATCAACAAGTTTCTGATGGATGTGGCGGAGCTGGTGGAGAGCCGGAAGCTGACAGACGTGGTGGATATTTCCAACCAGTCCAGCAAGGAAGGCATCCGGATTGTGCTGGAGCTGAAAAAGGATGCGGATATCGACAAAATCCGCAATATTCTCTATAAGAAGACAAAGCTGGAGGACACCTTCGGCGTCAATATGCTGGCCATCGCCCATGGGCGGCCGGAAACCCTGAATCTGCGGGGCATTCTCTCTAATTATCTGGAGTTTCAGTATGAAAATGCCACCCGCAAGTATCAGGCCCTTCTGGAGAAGGAGCTGGAGCGCAAGGAGATCCGGGAGGGCCTGATCAAGGCCTGCGATGTGATCGATCTGATCATTGCCATTCTCCGGGGCTCTAAAAATCTCAAGGATGCCAGGGCCTGCCTGATGCATGGAGATATTACAAATATTCATTTCCGTCATCCCGGGTTCGAGGAGGACGCCAGGCAGCTGCGGTTTACGGAAAAGCAGGCGGCGGCCATTCTGGAAATGCGCCTTTACAAGCTGATCGGCCTGGAGATTCTTGCTCTGGAGAAGGAATACAAGGAGTGTTTAAAAAAGATCGCCCGGTATGAGAAGATTTTGAAAAGCAGAAAGACTATGGATCAGGTGATTAAGGATGATTTAACCCAGATTAAGGAGGAGTTTGCCTCTCCCAGAAGGACGCTGATCGAGGACGGCAAGGAGGCGGTTTACGAAGAAGCGCCTGCCGTTGTCCAGGAGGTTGTCTTTGTTATGGACCGTTTCGGCTACTGCAAGATCATAGACCGGCAGACCTATGAACGGAATCAGGAAGCGGTGGATCAGGATTACCGGTATGTCATTCCCTGCCTGAACACGGATAAGCTCTGCATCTTTACCAATACGGGAAGCCTGCACCAGACAAAGCTGCAGGATATACCGTCCGGAAAGCTTCGGGACAAGGGCACGCCTATTGACAATGTGAGCAGGTATGACGGCAGCAGGGAGGAGATTGTCTTCCTTACATGCCTTGGACGGCTGACAGGGCAGATGCTTCTTTTCGCGACAAAGCAGGCCATGGTGAAACAGGTTCCGGCGGAGGAATTTATTACAAACAACAGAAGCGTTGTGGCCACGAAGCTGCAGGATGGCGATCAGGTGGCGGAAATCCGCGTTGTGGGAGCGGAGACAGATGTGGTTCTTCAGACGGCCGGCGACATGTTCCTGCGGTTCTCCATGGATGAGATTCCGGAAATGAAAAAAGCGTCCAGAGGTGTGCGCGGCATGAAGCTTGCCGCCGGAGACGAGCTGGAACGCGTATACTTTGTCACCCAGGAGCCGGTGATCCAGTACAAGAAGAAGGAAGTTCATTTAAACCGGCTGAAAATGGCAAAACGGGACGGAAAGGGCAGTAAAGTACGGCTATAGCGTGTTTTGCGCCTTGCAGATGTTTTTCGTACACGCACACATGTGCTTGTTATAAGGAGAATGTTTTTATAAGGCGAACAACTGTATTTTTACCGCGAATACCTCTTGATTTTTCCTGAAAACAGGAGTAGTATAAGCAGGTGTCCTGGATGTGAAGACGCCAGGAGCGGACCATGTGAGGCCCGTTTATTATGAGGAGAATAAGGAGCATACAATTATGGAGAAGAAGTTGAAGGTAGGCGTCCTTGGCGCCACCGGTATGGTAGGACAGAGATTTATTTCCCTTCTTGAGAATCATCCCTGGTATGAGGTTGTGACCGTGGCTGCAAGCCCCCGTTCTGCCGGTAAGACCTATGAGGAGGCCGTGGGAGGACGGTGGAAGATGACCACCCCCATGCCGGAGGCTGTGAAAAAGCTGGTTGTGATGAATGTCAACGAGGTGGAGAAGGTTGCTGCCAGCGTGGATTTCGTGTTCAGCGCCGTGGATATGACCAAGGATGAGATCAGGGCCATCGAGGAGGCGTACGCAAAGACCGAGACTCCGGTTGTTTCCAACAACAGCGCCCACCGCTGGACCCCGGACGTTCCCATGGTTGTGCCGGAGATCAATCCGGAGCACTTTGATATTATCCCCTTCCAGAAGAAACGTCTTGGCACTACAAGAGGCTTTATCGCCGTAAAGCCCAACTGCTCCATTCAGAGCTATGCTCCCGTGCTGACGGCATGGAAGGAGTTTGAGCCCTACGAGGTGGTTGCGACGACTTATCAGGCTATTTCCGGCGCTGGAAAGACCTTTAAGGACTGGCCGGAGATGGAGGGCAACATCATCCCTTACATCGGTGGCGAGGAGGAAAAGAGCGAGCAGGAGCCGCTGCGCATCTGGGGTAAGATTGAGGACGGCGTGATTGTGAAGGCTGCCGAGCCGGTGATTACCTGCCAGTGTATTCGTGTTCCGGTGTTAAACGGACATACTGCCGCTGTGTTTGTGAAGTTCAGAAAGAACCCCACAAAGGAGCAGCTGCTTGAGAAGCTTGCGGACTTCAAGGGGCTGCCGCAGGAGCTTGAGCTGCCCAGCGCACCGAAGCAGTTTATCCAGTACCTTGAGGAGGATAATCGTCCTCAGGTTTCTCTGGATGTGGACTTCGAGAAGGGTATGGGGATTTCCGTTGGCCGTTTGAGAGAGGACACCGTTTACGACTGTAAGTTTGTGGGCCTGTCTCACAATACTGTCCGCGGCGCGGCTGGCGGAGCGGTGCTCTGCGCGGAGCTTCTGACTGCGAAGGGCTATATTTCCGCAAAATAAGCGATAGTTAAAACGAACCGGGGAGGTTTAGAAAAATGGCATGGAAGAAAGAAATCCTGGGTGCGCTGGACAACGGCGCCCAGGTCAGCAAATACACCCTGACGAACGAAAACGGCGTTTCTGCCGCATTTACAGATCTTGGCGGCACCTGGATGGAGATGAAAACGCCGGATAAGGACGGCAATTTTAAGGATGTGCTTCTTGGGTATGACACAGTGGAAGGGCTTCTCACAAAAAGCGGCCATTTGGGCGAGATTGTGGGACGCAATGCCAACCGGATCGGCGGCGCAGCCTTTACGTTAAATGGTGTTACCTACGCCCTGGCGATCAATTCCGGCACGAAGAACAATTTGCACAGCGGCCCGGATTTCTACCGCAGCCGCCTGTGGGATGCAGCCGTGGGGGAGGACGAGCTGGGAACGAAGATCACCTTCTCCCTGTTCAGCCCTGACGGGGATCAGAATTATCCGGGCAATGCGGATATCGCTGTCAGCTATACCCTGACGCCGGACAACAGTGTGAAAATCGATTATCGTATGACTGCAGATGAGGATACCATCGCCAATTTCACAAATCACGCGTATTTTAATCTGGCCGGTCATGATGCCGGAAGCGTTCTCAGGCAGCAGGCCTGGATTGACGCGGATCGTTTTACGGTTACCGACGATGAGTCCATTCCCACCGGAGAGCTGGCTTCTGTGAAGGGTACGCCCATGGATTTTACAGAGCTTAAGACGATTGGGAGAGACATTGATGCGGATTATGAGCCGCTCAGGCAGGCTGGCGGCTATGACCATAACTGGGCTCTGAACCACAAAAAGGGCGAGCTGGCTTTGGCAGCAAGGGCCGTGGATCCGGAAAGCGGACGGGTGATGGAGGTTTATACAGACCTTCCCGGCGTACAGTTTTATACAGCCAACGGCCTGAAAGGCCAGATCGGCAAGGACGGCGCTCATTATGAGCCGCGCTGCGGCTACTGCTTTGAAACACAGTATTTCCCTGATGCCATCAACAAGCCCCAGTTTGATTCTCCGGTAGTGAAGGCCGGAGACGAATACAGGACGACTACAGTTTATCATTTTACGACAGAATAAACGGCCATGCTTCGCCGCAGGCGGATCACCGCTATGAATGAAAGCCGGCTGCAAAAGAGAAGAAGTCCCGGAGGATTTTACGTCCGGGACTTCTTTTTTGGAGCTCTGTCAAACGCGTTCTGAATACAGGTGAAGCCGTTTTACTTGCCGGCCATCTGCTTTTCCTGGGCCTCGATCATCTTCTTGACCATATAGCCGCCTACGGAACCGTTCTGTGCAGAGGTCAGGTTCCCGTTATAACCGTTGGATAAGGGCACGCCGAGCTCGTTTGCCACTTCCATTTTGAAGCGGTCCAGCGCATCCTTTGCTTCCGGTACCTCAGTTCTGTTAGAAGATTTGCCTGCCATAAGTTACTCTCCTTTCTGTTCGCCTGCCATGGGGCAGGCTTACTTGTTTATCCTGCCTCACGACCGCTTTGTTTTTTGTTACGTTGATAGTATGTGACCGAAAAAAGATAATACACTAGCATCTTCTGCGTTTTTTGTCAGAAAATTGAAAAATATATAAGAACGCTCCCGGTCAGAAATAAGAATGTACGCAAAATTGTACCTGATTTGAGAAATAAACCGCTTGTGCAACCGGAATTTTAAAGATATAATGGTACGTGATAAGATTTGAGGTGAATATTTATGCGTGTAATTGCCGGAAGCGCAAGGCGGGTGCCGCTTAAAACGCCTGAGGGGATGGCGACCAGGCCGACCCAGGACCGCATTAAGGAAACCCTGTTTAACATGCTGCAGTATGAGCTGGCGGATTGTGTTTTTTTGGATTTGTTCGCGGGCAGCGGCGGCATCGGCATCGAAGCCTTAAGCCGGGGCGCCGGGCAGGCGGTGTTTGTGGAGCAGGAGGAACGGGCGGTTCAGATTGTCCGGGAGAATTTAAAGGCAGCCCGGCTGGAGGAGAAGGCCGTTGTCATGCACTGCGACGCCCTGACGGCCTTAAAGCGGCTGGAGGGAAAATACAGATTTGACTATATTTTCATGGATCCGCCCTATGACCAGGGGCTGGAGCGTCAGATGCTTGAATACCTGAAGAACTCCGCCATGATCGACAAGCAGAGCACAATTATTATAGAAGCGTCCCTGGAGACGGATTTTGATTATCTTGACGCTGCGGGGTATGTTCTGGAAAAGGAAAAACGATACAAGACAAACCGTCATTTGTTTGTCTATCGGGGTGAATAATATGACGACAGCAGTTTATCCGGGCAGCTTTGATCCGGTGACACTAGGGCACCTTGACATTATTGAGCGGACAGCCCGGATGTTTGACCATGTGATTGTGGGAGTTTTGCAGAATAATTCAAAAACTCCGTTGTTTTCTGTGGAAGAACGTGTTAATATGGTAAGGAGCATTATTTCTCATTTGGAGAATGTGGAGGTGCGTTCTTTTGACGGCCTTCTGGTGGATTTTGTTCATCAGTGCGGGGCCGATGTGGTGGTCAGAGGGCTGCGGGCGATTACGGATTTTGAGTATGAGCTGCAGATGGCCCAGACAAACCGCGTGATCGCGCCGGATGTTGACACGATTTTCCTGACGACCAACCTGCGGTATTCCTATTTAAGCTCCAGTATTGTGAAGGAGATCGCTTCTTATGACGGAGATATCGATGCGTTCCTGCATCCGGATATTGCCTGTCAGGTCAGGGAAAGAATCAGACAGAATAAAGAGAAAAGCAGAGCATAACCGGATCGTCCGCTGAAATCTCAGATCCGGATGAGTACACCATAGAAGTAAGGAGAAGAATCATGAGCAGAATAGAACAGTTAATCGGTGAAATCGAGGAATATATTGACAGCTGCAAGTTTCAGCCGCTGTCCACCACCAAGATTCTGGTGAACAAGGAGGAGCTGGAGGAGCTTCTTGTAGAGCTCCGTCTGAGGATTCCGGATGAGATCAAAAAGTATCAGAAGATCATCAGCAATCAGGACGCTATTTTAAATGACGCCCGTTCCCAGGCAGACGCCATGCTGGCAGACGCCACGGCTCAGACCAATGAGCTGGTCAATGAGCATGAGATCATGCAGCAGGCGTATGCCCAGGCCAATCAGCTGGTGGAGGAGGCCCAGGCTCAGGCTCAGGCCATCATTGACAACGCGGTGATGGAGGCCAACGGAATCCGCCAGGGATCCATCGATTACACTGACGATATGTTAAAGAGTCTGCAGACGATCATTAATCACGCCATGGAGAACGCGCAGGGACGTTTTGATTCCTTTATGTCCTCCATGCAGTCCAGCTATGATATCGTTTCCAGCAACCGCGGCGAGCTGGCTGGAAGCATTTCCGCTCCGGCAGAGCAGGAAAGCACCGGGGAGGAAAAGCAGTAAGCAGACGTTTTTACCGCCGTCCGGAGACTGCAAGGACAGCCAGAGCCAGGATGCAGGACAGACAGCCGTGAACAATTTTCCACAGTACATAATGCCGGATGGACAGTCCGGCATTTTTTTGTACCGCAGAAAGCGAAGCCTCCTGCTTTCCTGACGGAAGAAAAAGCGCTCCGCGTGTCTGAAAGATACCGGAAATGCCGCCGAAGCTCACGGCCGCCGCCACGGGGACAAGCCGGATATCTTCCGGGAATACCGTGCAGAGCTGATCGATTCCGGTGGTGATTTCCGCCGCGCCTGCCAGCAGGGCTTTTCCATAGTCCGGCAGAAACGGGAGTTCTTGAATCCACAGAGCAAGAATGGAAAAAAGCATCATGCATCCGCCGATTAAGACCATGGCCTCCGCTGTGGAAAGGATCATCTCCTCCAGGGACAAAGCGTCCGCAGGAGGCAGGCTGCGCATGGTTTTTTGCGGCAGAGCTTTTTCTCTGAAAAAACGGTGCCCGGACAGCCTGGATAAGGGAAGCAGCGGCAGGTAAACGCAGGCAGGCAGCACAAGCGGATGGACGGCCAGGCGGCTTCCCGCAAAGCCCAGAAGAAACATGGGACTTGGATGATTGCAGATGGAGAGCAGATATTCCGCCTCCTCCCGGGACAATTCTCCGCGTCCGCAGAAATCTGCGCATAGTCGGGCGCCCAGGGGATAGCCGCAGAGCAGGCCGCACAGAAGCACGCAGGAGCCCTGCATGCTGAGCCCGAACAAGGCGTGAAACAGCGGATACGCAGGCCGTGCCAGCAGAGCGGTTCCGCCCATGGCGGAGATTGCCCTGGTACAGATCATAAATGGCGCCAGTGTGGGGAGAACCACCTGAAACCACAAAAGAAGTCCCTGCGAGGCTCCCTGAACGGCCAGTCCGGGAAAGGCCAGCAGAAGGATGAGGAGCAGAACAGGAAGGGCGGATAAAAGAGACGGGCTGCTGCGGTCTTTCACAGGATTCCCCCTGCCGTTTTTTCAAATTTTATGAACCGGACCCCGGGAAAATGATTCCATCCCCATATTTTTTATGGTATACTGTGAACACTTAGCGAACATTTAGCAAACCGTCAGGTGAGCCGAAAGGAGAGAACCGGATGAAGCTGCCGGAAACATTTTTATCCAATATGAGAGATCTGCTGGGAGCAGATTATGAGCTCTGGCTGGCTTCCTTCCAGGAACCGCCCTGCCAGGGACTCCGCATCAACACCAGAAAGATATCGGTTCCGGAATGGGAGAGAGTATCTCCCTTCGGCTCCGCGCGTGTCCCCTGGACGCCCAACGGATACTATGTGGGGGATAAGGATCGGCCGTCTAAGGATCCATATTATTTTGCCGGTCTTTATTATATCCAGGAGCCCAGCGCCATGGCTCCGGCCGCGATCCTTCCGGTTCGGCCGGGAGACCGGGTTCTGGATCTCTGCGCTGCGCCCGGCGGGAAAAGCACGCAGCTGGGAGCCGCTCTGGACGGCAGAGGGATCCTGATTTCCAATGATATCAGCAATTCCAGGGCGAAGGCTCTGCTTAAGAATCTGGAGATGGCCGGAATACCCAATTTCTGCGTTACAAGCGAGACGCCGGAAAAGCTGGCTTCCGTGTTCGGTTCATTTTTTGACAGGATTCTGGTGGATGCGCCCTGCTCAGGGGAGGGGATGTTCCGCAGGGATCCTGATTTGATAAAAAGCTGGGAGGAGCATGGTCCTGAGTATTATGTGCCGGTTCAGAGGGAGATTCTTCGTCATGCCGCGGCCATGCTGCGGCCCGACGGATACCTGCTGTACTCCACCTGCACCTTTTCTCCGTCTGAGGACGAGGAAAACATAGACTGGCTTCTTGATGAGCAGCCGGATATGGAGCTTGTTCCTATTCCTCTGTGGGAGGGCGCCTGTCCGGGGATCGACGGAAAGCCGGTGATCCGGCTGTTTCCACACAGACTCCGCGGAGAGGGGCATTTTGCGGCGCTTTTGAGAAAGAAGGGGCAGGCCGGACAGAAACCGGACCGTCTGCCTGGCAAAGCAGGACTTGCCCCTGCAGAGCGCCGGCGGCTGGAAAAGGAAAGCGATTACCTGCAGTGGGAAAGCATGTGCCGGGAGCCGTTTCCACGGGACCGCATGATGATCCGGGACAGCCAACTTTACCTGCTTCCGGAGGAATTTGACAAAGGCTGGCGTCTCCGCTATCTGCGGACGGGACTTCTGCTGGGCGAATGGAAAAAGGACCGGTTCGAGCCGTCTCAGGCGGCGGCCATGGCGCTTGGCCCCGCGGATTACCGGCAGACTCTGTCGCTGGATAAAAAAGACGGGCGGGTGCTCCGGTATTTAAAGGGCGAGACCATTTCTCTGGAGGAAGCAGAGCAGCCAAAGGAAAAGGGCTGGGTTCTTCTGTGTGTGGACGGCTATGGACTTGGCTGGGCGAAATACGCCGGCGGCAGTCTGAAAAATAAATATTATCCTGGATGGCGGTGGCAGTAATGGAAAAATTGATACGGCTTGACAAGTATCTGGCAGACATGGGAAAGGGAACAAGATCCCAGATCCGCGACGCGGCAAAAAAAGGCAGAATTTCTGTAAACGGACAGACGGAGAAAAAAACTGACCGGAAGATCAGCCCTTCGTCCGATTCGGTCTGCCTGGACGGTGCGCCGGTTTCTTATAATACCTTTGAATATTATATGATGAATAAGCCGCAGGGCGTGGTTTCGGCTACTGAGGATAATCTGCACAGGACGGTGATCGATCTGCTGGATGGTGAAACGCGTCGCGGTCTGTTTCCTGTGGGGCGGCTGGACATCGACACGGAGGGGCTTCTGCTTCTGACCAATGACGGAGAGCTGGCGCACCGGCTCCTGGCGCCGAAGAAGCATGTGGATAAGCAGTATTACGCGAAGGTGGCCGGACCGCTGCCGGAGGACAGCGGGGAACGGATAGCCG
>JAUNGW010000226.1 GCA_030524245.1 Eubacteriales bacterium | reverse complement strand
CTTTTCCACATACCGGCCTGCGTTTCCGATGCTGCCGCCGCAGGTCATCACAAAATAAATATCCCTGCTGCCGGCCAGGTCCGTGCGCTCCAGCCATTCCTCCACGATTCGGGGAATCCTCCAGGCGTAGGTGGGCACGACCAGGACCCAGGGTCTTTCTGAGCGCATTTGAGAGAAATCCCGGCCGCGGAGCTTCTCAAACAGGCTGACCGCCTCATCGTCTATTGCGCCCCCGATTCGCTTTGCCGCATATGCGCTGTTGCCTGTGCCGGAAAAATACAGAATCATTGTCATCGCCTCCCATTCTGTTTGATGCTTGCGTAAATCAGATTGATCAGATCGGCAATGTCCTTCCATTGCGTTTCGTCCTCGCTCAGATAATAGTAGTTTTTCGTCCCCTCCCTGCGCATGGCGACGATCCCGGCCTCCTTGAGAATTTGCAGGTGGTGCGAGACCGAGGGACGGGTGAGGTGGGCTTTCCGCGCGATTTCTCCCACACGGATTCCCGCTAAGTCGCTCTCCAGAAGCACGAGCAAAATCAACTGCCTCGTCTCATCGCCAATGGCCGTAAACGCGTTCCTGCACGACCTGAACCCCACGATGATTTTTTTCAGCTTCTCCTCACATTCATTTGTCATACTCAAGCCCTCTACATATACCGGACATCCAATTTCCTGCGCTGCGGGGAGCGGAGAAATTTCACGTCCCCATAGCCCAGCACCAATGTCATCGCCACCCGCTTCCCTTTGGTCACCCGGAGCGCTTTCCTGATCCTGCGGGAAGCGTTGGCGGCCATGGTGAAATATCCGCTGAACAGGACGCCCAGGCCGTTCGCCTCCGCCACAAATTCCATGTTCTGGGCCGCCAAAAGCCCGTTCGTTTTGTTCTCGGCCAGTATCACGATCACAGTCGGCGCGTTGAAAAAGAAAAAATGGTCGTCGATCCTGTTGTTCCTGGCCATGGGGCTGGACAGATCCGCCAGCGGCTTTATCTTCCTGAACAGGCTGACCGCCATCTGCTCAACGCGTTTCTTTTCCCGTTCCAGCACCACAAAGGACACGTCCTGCATGTTCTTCGCCGTGTGGGTGAGCCTGCCGGCCTCCAAAATCTGCCGGATCACCTCTCTGGGAATTTCTTTCTCCTTAAATTGCCGGATACTCCGCCGGAAACGGATTACGTCTAAAACCGTCTCCGGGTTCAGGCGGATATCCCCTGTTTTATCAATCTGCCCTGTATCATAACCGCTGATTGTAATGGCCTTTACCGGACAGACTGCGCCGCATTGTCCGCACATGACACAATCATTCAATTTTGTCTGCGCCTTTTTGCGATCCACCGCTATGTTATGCGCCACGCATACCCTGGCGCATTTGCCGCAGCCAACGCACTTGTCTGTATCGATTATTACCCGATGCTGCTTCATATTATCCATCCCTTTCGTTAAAGTTCATTAACCATTATACCGGGCAGGACAATTAAATACAACATCGGTAAAGAGATTCATTACCATTGCGGGGCTTTGCGCCTGCGGCGGGCCTGGTTGAAGGCACCGCCGCCTCAAAACGTCCGATTTCAAGCCCCCGTCACCGCCGATCTCACGGCCCATCCGGCCCTTCCACCTCAAAATCCAGCGTTCCCCGCTGGACGCCGTTCACAATCAGCGTCACGGAATGGGTGCCCGGGTAATGCTTCCTTGTACTTACGTCCGCAAAGGAGTGTTTTTTGGTGTAAAATTTCTGCCCGCTTTCCCTCAGGGAAAGCTCGGATATCTGAAATATCCTGCGGCTTCGCCCGCCATTTGCTTTCACATAATCGATGCCGTACTCCAGCCGCACCTTGGCTGCTTTTTTCGCCTCAATCCTGAAGGAAAAGGTCATATCCTC
>JAUNGW010000225.1 GCA_030524245.1 Eubacteriales bacterium | reverse complement strand
CTGCCGATCAGATCGCTTTTATCCATGAAGCCAACACCGAAGTGCGGAAAAAGGAACTGTTCTCCAAAGTCCGTACCGGTCAGGTGCGCGTCCTTTTGGGCAGCACCGCCAAGATGGGCGCAGGCACCAATGTGCAGGACCGTCTGGTGGCGCTCCACGACCTGGACTGCCCGTGGCGGCCGGGAGACCTTGCCCAGCGCAAGGGTCGTATCGAACGGCAGGGCAATAGTAATCCCCTTGTCCATGTGTACCGCTATGTGACCGAGGGAACTTTCGATGCCTACCTGTGGCAAACCGTCGAAAACAAACAAAAATTTATTAGCCAGATCATGACTTCCAAATCGCCGGTGCGCTCCTGCGATGATGTGGACGAAACGGCGCTTTCCTTTGCCGAGATCAAGGCTTTGTGCGCCGGAGACCCACGTATCAAGGAACGCATGGATCTGGATGTGGAGGTATCCCGCCTGAAGCTGATGAAAGCTGACCACCAGAGTAAGCAGTACCGTTTGGAGGATCAGCTGCTCAGATACTTCCCGGAGGAGATTGAAAAGCACAAAGGTTTTATCAAGGGCTTTGAAGCGGATCTGGAGGTCTTGGCAGCCCACCCGCACCCGGAGGACGGCTTTGCCGGAATGGAGATCCGGGGAGACCTGCTGACGGATAAGGAGAACGCCGGCGCTGCCCTTTTGGATGCCTGCAAGGAGGTCAAAAGCTCCGACCCGGTGCAGATCGGCAGCTATCGGGGCTTTGCCATGTCCGTGGAATTTTCCGCATGGAAACAGGAGTATACGCTCCTGCTGAAAGGCCAGATGACCCACCGGGCAACCCTTGGCACAGACCCTCGCGGCAACCTTACCCGTATCGACAATGCCCTCGCCCAGATGCCTCAACGTCTGGAAGCGGCAAAGGCTCAGCTGGATAATCTCTATCAACAGCAAGCCGCGGCAAAGGAGGAGGTTGGAAAACGATTCCCCTTTGAGGAAGAACTGGGAAGTAAAAACGCCCGTCTGGTGGAACTGGATACCCTGCTAAATATCGACGGAAAGAGACAGGCACATGCGGAGTCTGTGATTGCGAAAAGCACACGGCCTTCGATACTGGATGAGCTGAAACGTCCGGTGCCGCCCCGCAGTAACGATAAGAAACCAAAACAGCATGAGGAGGTGCGATAACATGAAATCCAACGATCTGAATACAGCCCTTTATGAAAAGATGGCTGCCGAGCAGGAGAAGTTCCGGGACTGGCTGAAAAGCCAGCCCTCGGAGGAAGTCTTAAACCACGCCTATGAATATACTGTCCGGGAGGACATCGTGATGGCGATGGAGGAACTGGAGCTGAACGATGCCCAGACCCAGGCTCTTCTGGAATCTTCTTCGCCGCTAATGGATGTGTACCGCTACTTTGATAAGCTGGAGACTGGCCACATGGACATGATTCGGGACAGCATTGAAAACCGGGCTGATGATATGTGCAGAGCCAAAGAGGAGCTGCGGACAACACTGGTCTATATTCACTCTGCCGCCTATGCTTCTGAGCATGGGGAGATGGCGCAGTATCACAGCTCTTATCAGGCAAGCCTCGCTTGCAAGGAAGCCATTGAGCAGGCGATCAGCGCGCACTACGGGGATAACCGACTGGATACCAACGCTGCGGTGCAGGAAGTGTTGGAGAAATTCGGGCCGGAGCGAATGAACTTTGTCCTCGCCAATACCATTCAGCATAAGGATGCAGACGGGCGGATTTCCCGTGACAACAAAGCCTGGGCAAAGACCGTTCCCATGCCGGAGGACAGCGCTGCTTCCCGTCACTGTGCCTATCTGGTGGTGGATCAGGTTAATCCGGGACTTTTAGACCTGTTTGCAAGACAGGCTCGAAAGACCATCCAGGAGA
>JAUNGW010000058.1 GCA_030524245.1 Eubacteriales bacterium | reverse complement strand
GCAGTATCAGAGCTGCCGCAGGCTGCCAGAGACAGCGCCATACAGGATGCCATCGCCATTGCTGTTACTTTTCTTGTTAATTTCATAGAAAAATCCTCCCTTATATAGTTTGTCCCGCCGATCTGTCATTTTGTATCAGCGACAACTATATTATAGCATTTTTTTGGATATTTTCTATAAGATTTTCTTTTCACTTTTCATGATTTTTTTCATTTTTCCGTACAAATGAATGTTTTTATCGGATAATCGCCTGAGGGCATCGGTAATATTTCCCATTTTCCAGCTCCAGCTCCGGCCGGATATCCTGGCCCATGGCCTTGTCCACCGCCATGGAAAAAATCGCCCTGGCATACTGCTCCTTGTCGCTGGAAACGGTCCCGCACATTTTTCCTGCTTTAACGGCCTCCAGTCCCGGCGCCGTCCCGTCGATCCCCACCACGCACACGCTTGTAATGCCCTTCCGATCCAGCGTATCGATAGCTCCCAGCGCCATATCGTCGTTGTTGCTGATTACCAGCTCTACAGGGCCGGGGTACTTCTCCAGCCACTGCTCCATCATGGCGGAGGCCTGGCTTCTCTCCCAGTTGGCAATGCCTCCTGCAATCTTCTCAATGGGAAGCCCTCCGTCCTTTAAGGTCTGAACCGACCACTCCGTACGGATCATGGAATCCTGATGATTCGGCTCGCCCTCCAGCAGCACATAGCTGATCCGCCCGTCCCCGTTTAAATCGAGAGCCTCCGGATTCTCCCGGTACAGATCCACCACAATCTTCCCCTGCAGAAGAGCCGACTCCTTCGGATCCACGCCCACATAGTAAAGCTGATCCCACCGGTCCATATCCTCATCCACCGGCTGTCTGTTGAAAAAGATCACCGGGACGCCGGCAGTCATGGCCTTTTCAATGATGGCGGAGGCGCCGGTCCGGTCCACCATATTCACACACAGCACATCGCAGCCCAGGGAAATAAAGCGCTCCACCTGATTGTTCTGGGTGTTCTGGTTTCCTCTGGCCTCCTGCACGTCCAGCTTGATTTTTACCCCCGTTTCCTGCTCATAGGCCTTCGCCGTCTTTTCCAGCTCTGCTCTGATATTGTTGATGAAGGTATCATCCCCCCGGTACAGGCTGACGCCGATGCGAAGAGACTGTTTTTCTTCCTGCTGCTTCGCCTGTTCACAGCCGGAGGAAAGCATCAGCGTCAAAGCCAGAACCACGGCCAGCCAAACGGCACGCAATCTGTTCATTTTTATCTGTATCCCCCTTTATTCTATCGGATAAAGCATTTTCTCATACTCCGGACTCCGCAGATCCTCTTTCTCAATATAAAAGCTGTCAAGCACCAGGCTCTCCTTCTTCTGCCGTCCGGCCGCAGCCTCCACAGCCGCCTTTACGCTGAGATATCCTGCGCTGAAGTCGTCGGTGACGGCAAGACCGGCAATCACCCCCTCGTCCAGATAATTCAAAATCTGTACAGAGGTTCCGCGTCCGTACAGGCCTGCCACGGCGGCGGACAGCTCTCTGCTGCCATCCAGAAGATCCGCCGCCGCTTTCAGGCTCTGGCTGTCCAGGGCCGCCAGTACCGCCGGCTCCCCATTCTCCTCTGCCAGCTGCTCCAAAAACATCCGGAAGCCCTCCTCAGGATCCCGGACGACGGGCACTGCCTCGCATCCCCGCGCCTTCAGCTCAGAAGAAATCCCTGCCTCAAAACGGCTGACCACGGTATTTCCCGTCTCTCCCTGCAGCAGATATACGGGAAGCTTAGTCCCATGGCGCTCCAGGATCCTGGCGGCCAGCTGCTGCCCCATGCTGAAGTAATCCGCAGTGACTCCTGCTCCTCCCTGTCCGGCCGCCGACTGATCCCCCAAAAACACCAGAGGCACCGCCGCAAGGCTCTGGGAAACTGCCGCCCGGATCTCATCCGCGTCCACCGGCATGACAATCATGGCTTTTACTCCGTCTTCTTTCTCCCGTTCCATAAGCTGTATCTGCTGGGACCGGCTGTTCTCGTCATAAAGAGTGATAAAGCTCACATCCGCGTTCAGCTCCATGGCCGCCTGATCCATGCCCTTCCGGAAATTCACATAATTTTCATCCGAGGTGCCCTCGATGATTACGGAAACCGGGTACACCTCCACCGCCCGCTCCTTGATGATCAGATCCGTCGAGGAGGCCAGGAACAAAAAAATCAGAGCAAGTCCATATATGGCGCACAGATATTTTTCTTTTTTGGTTATCATGCTGTTTCCCTCTCCAGAATTTCCTCATACAAAACCGCAGGCAGATGAATCCGGATCAGGGTTCCCTCATCCGGCTCCGATTCGATGGACAGGCCGTAATTCTCCCCGAAATACAGGCGGATCCTTTCGTTTACATTCTTGACGCCGATGCCGGAGCCCCGCCCGGAGGGGGAAGGCGCCGGATTGGACAAAAGCCCCTCCGCCTGCTCCTTCGTCATGCCGAGGCCGTTGTCCCGGATGGTAAACCACAAATCCCCGTCCTGACGCCAGGCCCGGATCTCGATTCTTCCGTCTCCGTCCATAAATTCCATGCCGTGATACACGGCATTTTCCACCAGCGGCTGCAGCATCAGCTTTAAGCTGGCCAGCAAAAGAGTATCCTGCTCTGCCTCAATCGAGTAGGTAAACTTATTCTTAAACCGCATCTGCTGTATCATCAGATAGTTGCGCACATGCTCCAGCTCGTCCCTTACCGGGATGATGCTTTTGCCGCGGCTTAAGCTGATGCGGAAGAACCTGGCCAGCGCCGTCACCACCCGGACCGCCTCGTTTTTCTGTTCATTTTCAATCATCCAGACAATGATGTCCAGAGTATTATACAGAAAGTGGGGATTAATCTGGGACTGGAGGGTATCAAACTCGCTTTTCCGCTTGGACTCATGCTCCGCCACAATATCCGCCATCAGGGATTTGATCCGCCGGGCCATGTCCCCGATAGACCGCCCAAGATGCTGAATCTCATAGGAGCCTCCTGTATAAACCTCCACATCCAGATCCCCCTCCTCCAGAGCGTTGACTGACTTTTCCAGCTCCTGGATGGGCACGGTGATCCTGGTGGAAATATAACCGTTGATCAGAAGCAGCATAAACAGGAAAAAGGCCACAATAAACACAGCGAACAGTCTTGTTTTCAGATTGTTTAGCGGGATCCCCTTTTCCGGCGTCACTCCGATCAGGCGCCAGCCTGTATATCCCACGGATTTCACAGAAATATCACGTTTTTCGCCCTGGAACACCTCCCGGCAGTTTCCATCCCTGTAGGAGGGAAATGCCTCAAAATTCTCCCCGGCAAGCCCGGCATCGATCAACTGCATCTGCGGATGGTAAATCAGCTCGTTTTCTGTGCCCAGCACATACAGATAACCGCCGTTTCCCATGTTAATATTGTCCAGAAGCTGCTGCAGGCTTCCGTAGGAAATGTCGATCAGCAGCACGCCCTGATCCGTGGTGGAGCCCTTCGTGATCTCCACCGCCCGGGACAGGGAAATCACCCAACGGTACTGTCCCTCGTGGTTGTCAAACAGCTGCTGTACATGGGGAGAGGAAAAATGCAGATTCTCCGTCTTCTCCAGGGCAGTCTGAAACCACCCTTCCTCCCGCACCAGAACTCCCGGCTTCACCCTGGCCGCCGGCACGGACTCCAGAAGCTCGCCGTCCTTGGAAAACAGGGCTATATTGGCGACCGCATCCTTATTGTTGTCATAAAGCAGCTGAAAATTACTGCCAATCTGTCCGGAAGACAGATCTGCATTTTTCAGGGCTCCATAGTAAAGCGAGTCTGACAGCTTCATGATCGTGCGCAGATAGCTGTCCACAGACCGGTTTACCTGGCTTAGCATCACCTGGTTCTCCTCCTGAATCGTGGCCGTCATCTGTCCGGACATACGCCCGTAAAGAGAAATGCCGATCAGGATCATGGCCGCCAGGGCGCTGACCGTAAAATAAACATAGATGGTCGTCCGGATGCTGGCGCGGCCGGACATCCCGCGGCCTTCTGATTTTGCCATATCAAACCCTCCCTGCGTCCTCATGCGCCGGAGCCCTTCGTTCCCCGGTACCTGGTAGGCGATACGCCGAACCGTTTTTTAAATACGTAGCTGAAATAATTCTGTTCCTGATAGCCCACCTTCTGGGCAATCACATAGGTTTTGTCGTCCGTCTCATTTAACAGCTCCACCGCCCGGTTTAAACGGATCTCCGTCAGGTAGGCCACATAGGTCTGCCCGGTTTCCCTGCGGAACATGGTTGAAAAATACGCGGGACTCATGTGAAGCAGACGGCAGATCATCTCCACGGAAAGATCAGGATTCTGATAATTTTCCTGGATGTAGCGCTTTGCCTCCAGGATCGCTCTTCTTGCGGTCTTATCCCGCTCCTTGTTCATGCTCTCATGCATCTGGAGCGCCGCCCGCAGCACCCATTCCTCAAACTCCTCCCGGTGCTCTGCGTCCGACAGGATATCCATATACTGCTCCCGCACATGGAACATATCCTCCGGGGTCATGTCGTACTGCTGCATCAGCTTCGTGATGCAGCCTATGATGGACAGCATGTAAAGCTGGTACTGGCGGGCATGAACCCTGGCGTCCCCCATTCTGGACACCAGCTTCTCCACTACGCTTCGTATTTTCTCCTCCGGCCCAAATTTGACGGCGGACGTCAGCTCGCTTTCATCCCCGGGCTCCAGCTGCAGCTTGCCCTCGCTTACTGGCTCCACGTCGTTGATGTAGATGGTGCTGCCTGCGCCTGCTATGGCCCGGTATCCCAGGGCGTCCACCGCGGACTGGTAGGAGCGGCTCAGCTGATCCAGGCTGGCGCAGCTGTGCCCAACGGCGATAGTCACCGTTACCTCCAGGATCCGTCTTGCCTCCTTGCAGATGTCCCCCAGCTGGTCGATCAGCACGGTCTGGGAATTTTCCTGGTCTATGGCCGCAATCAGGGTGATGCCTGTGGCGGAGTTAAAGATCGTAAACCGGAAGCAACCCTTCAGGTTGTCCTCCACCAGCTTTCTGACCGAAATCGGGATCAGCTCCCGGTGGCCGGACAGGGGCTGATGATGGGAGCCCTCCTCCTGATCCACATGAATCAGAGCTGCAACCCATTTTCTGGCCCCCAGAATATCGATGCCGTATTCCTGCATCCGCTCCTTTGCCTCCCCGGCTCCGGCGATTCCGCGGACCAGATCCGTCAGAAACACCTCCCGCAGAATCGGCAGGCTGCTGCGGTAGCTCTCCCTTAAAAGATCCACGTCCCGCCTCTGCTTGATCTCCTCATCCAGGTTTTTCTTCACCCTGGTCAGAATCTCCGACAGCTCCTCCATGTTCACCGGCTTTAAAATATATTCGGCCACATTCAGCTTAATCGCCTGCTGAGCGTACTCAAAATCATCAAAGCCGGAAAAAATCAGCACCTTGATGGAGGGATATTTCTGGCGGATGCGGGCAGTTAAGGTCAGTCCGTCCATGTACGGCATCCGGATATCTGTCATCACCACATCCGGCTCCAGCTGCTCGATCTTTTCCATGGCGTCCTCGCCGTTTTCCGCGTCTCCCGCCACAGAAAAGCCCAGATCCTCCCATGGCGTTTTTCTTATGATTCCCCTGCGCACCTCTTCCTCATCGTCCACCAGCAAAATCCGATAAGCACTCATCGCCTCAAAGCCCCTTTCATCTTCTCCAGCAAAAGTCGGTTCTGCTCCGGAAGTCCTACGCAGATCCGGTAGAAGCCTTTTTCTAGTCCATTAAAGTTTTCGCAGTCCCGGATCAGCACCCCCTCCGCTCTCAGCCTGGCGCCCAGATCCTTATCCTCCTCCGGCACGGAAAACAGCAGATAATTCGCCCGGGAAGGAAACACGGTCAGTCCCAGCCCGGAAAGCCCCCGAAACAGCCGCTTTCGCTCTGCCTGTATCAGGCCGCGTCCCTCCTGCAAATACTCCTCCTGCTCCAGAGCCGCGATTCCGGCAAGCTGTGCCGGAACTGACACAGTCCAGGGCTGCCGAAGCCCTTCCATCCGCGTCTTTACATCAGGATCCCCGCAAAGGAGGAAGCCCAGCCGCAGTCCGGCCATGGCATAGGTCTTGGTAAATGCCTTCAGCACCATCAGGTTTGGAAACTGACTTAAAAGCGGCACGGCGCTGCAGCCCTCCGGGTCATCGGAAAGCTCCATAAAGCATTCGTCCACAACAAGCGCCGCCCCCGCCTCCATGCAGGCCTCCGCCAGCTGCTTCACGGCGGGACGTTCAGACAAAATCCCCGTCGGATTGTTCGGATTGCAGAAGAATACAAGCTCTGCATCCCCCGCCAGCTTCACAAGCTCTGAAAAATCCGGAGCAAATCCCCGCTCCGCCTCCAGCAGACAACGCCTCACCTCACATCCGGCCGCCCGAAGCGCCCGCTCATATTCGGAAAATCCCGGCGCTGTCACCAGGGCCCGCTTCGGCTTTAAGGCAGCCGTCAGCTGAAAAATCAGATCTGCCGCCCCGTTCCCGCACAGGATCTGCTCTGACGGAAAGCTTTCCTGCCTCTCCCCCTTATAATATCTGCCGATGGCATATACCAGCTCCTGACAGCAGGGATCCGGGTACCTTGCCCAGCCGTCCACAGACTCTCTTAATATCTGCTTTACTGCTTCCGGCATTCCAAGGGGATTTAAATTGACGGAAGCATCATAGACAGCATGATTCCGGTAAACATCTCCGCCGTGCATGTCAAAAAGCCTCTCTTTTTCTCTCTCCCTGCCAGTCCGCATCATCCATCTCCTCTCAGCTACATCAGCTGCCAGAGCGCCGCAGCCGTCCCGGTGGAGATGGCCGCGGCCAGAACAGCCGCCGTATACATCAGCTTATTGGCCCTGCGGATATCCTCCGCTTCAATGGGTCTTAAATCGTCCCCGATCCAGGGCTTTTTCTGCACAACGCCAAAATAGCTGGCGTCCCCGGCCAGCCTTACCCTGAGCGCTCCCGCGCAGGCTGCCTCAGGCTGGGCGGAATTGGGACTTTTGTGCTTCCTCCTGTCCCTCCGCCAGATCTGCCATGCATTCCTGCCGTCCATTCCCGGAAGCAGCCAGGCCGCCGCCACAAAGCACAGGGCTGTAAGTCTTGCCGGAATCCAGTTGACAAGATCATCCAGCCTTGCCGCCGGGCGGCCAAAATACAGGTATCTGTCATTCTTATATCCAACCATGGAATCCATGGTATTGACCGCCTTATAAAAATATCCGCCTGCCGGTCCTGCAAGAAGCATCCAGAGCATGGGGGCGACAACGCCGTCAGAGCCATTCTCCGCCACCGTTTCAACCGCCGCCTTCACAACCCCTTCTTCCGTAAGGGATGCTGTATCCCGTCCCACAATCATGGACACAGCCTGCCGGGCGGCGGAAAGTCCATCCGTCTCCAGCGCACGCAGCACCTTCATACTCTCATCCCTCAGAGATCTGGCCGCCAGAAGCTGGCCGTTCATCAGGCACATAACCGCAAAACAGACCGGCCGGCTCACCTGCCAGAGCCCCCAGAGCACCGCGCCGGCCGCGCCGGCCGACAGCGCCGGCACTGCAAAGGCCAGAACCCCTCCTGCCGCCAGCTCTCCCCCCTTTCCTGCCGGAAACAGGCGGCGGAGCAGTTTCTCCAGCCCTTCAATCAGTCCGCCGATTGTCCGGACCGGATGCCACCAGCCCTGCGGATCTCCAATGATAAAATCAAGCAGCAGCCCTGCCCATAGGGCTGCTGCATACAATTCAAGCATAAGTCTCATATATCAGCCGTCTCTTCGTGTAGTTATGATTATTTGTAGCTATTCAGGACGAAGTATCTTCTTGTCCGGCTTTGCCTGACAAGAAGCATCGGAGGTTCCTCCGATGGGAAAATAATTATTACTTTATTCTGGTTCCGATGCCGCAGACCACCCGGTAAACCTGCTCCGCTCTGGCTGCCAGAAGCTGGCCGGCCTCCCCGCAGGCCTCCCGGTAATCCCGGCCGCACCGTTTTATGGGCACAATACCGCAGCCAACCTCATCTATGGTCACATATTCCGGCATCTGCTTTAAAATCTGCCGCACAAACTGCTGCGGATCCTCTCCGGCCTCCAGCACCTGCCGGATATAGCCATGAAAATGAAGAAGGATTTCCTTTCCGAACGCCTCCTGCCAGGGATCACAAAGTCCGTCTCCCTCCGAGAGCCGTCCCGGCTTCCCCGTCTTTTCTTCGCAGCCGCGCAGAAACGCAGTCTTTCCCTGACTGCTTCCTCCTGCAATCAAAATCATAGAGCTCCTCCCATTCTCACGTTTATACAACCGCTTTCAGCCACAGAGCCAGCGCCGCCAGCATGAAAAGCTCCGCCAGCTGCAGAAAATATCCGGCCAGATCTCCTGTAATACCGCCGAATTCCTTCACAGCCATCCTGTAATACCAGCCAAAGAGAACGCCGGAAAGGCAGATCTCCATGACAGCTGCCGCTGTACCCAGCAGATACCAGAAAAATGCGGCTCCGGCCAGATACCAGAGCGCCATGAAGGCTCCCACAGCTCTCCGGTCCGCGCCTGCGGAAAATGTGCTTGCAAGCCCGTCCCTTCTGGCCTTCGGAAAGGACGTCACCGACCAGCCGCTCAAGGCCCGCGTCATGACAAAAACAGAAGCCGCGGCTGGAAACGCCGGCTTTTCAAGCATACTGAATACCGCCATATAGCAGAGCAGATAAACGCCGCCGCCGATCAGGGCAAAGGCGCCTGTATGGGGATCCTTTAAGATTTCCAGCCGCCGCTCTCTGTCCTGAAAGGAGCTTCTTGCGTCCACCGTATCCAGAAATCCGTCCATGTGGATACCGCCTGTAATAAGCAGCGGAATAGCTGTGCCGAGACAGGCGCAGGCCACCGGACTAAGCTCCAGCCGGGGAGCCAGCCAGGCAAAGACGGTCACAGCCGCCCCCACCACAGCCCCCGCCAGCGGGAAAAAGCAGAGGGCGTATTTCATCCCCGCCTGGCTCCAGCTCACCTGTGGCCAGGGAATTCTGGTATACATGGAAAAGGCGATTCCAATGCTTTCCCATATGGTTTTTAAACTGCTCCTCAAATACCCTCACCATCCTCCCCGCCGGCCTCTCGTTTCCCGCCTTTTATGATTACAGGAATGCCGAACACAACCTCGGTCACCTGATCCGCCTGTCCGGCCAGCCAGCAGTTAAGCTCCCCAAGAAGGCGGATATAGCGCCTGGTCTCCGGATCGTAGTCTTCTCCGTCCGAAAACACCTCATTGGTTACTATAATAAGGTCTTTTGTCTGTTTTTTCAAGCACAGGATTCCTGCCTGCACCCGTTTCCGGATCTCCTCATCGCTTCCGCCTTCTCCAAACTGCTCATTGGCCAGAAGATTGGACATGCACTCCAGCAGCACAGCCCGCCGGCCGGCCGGCTCCGTCCCCGGAAGAACCAGCTCCTCCAGCCGTTCATAGCGCTCAATGGTCACAAACCTGCCTTCCCGGCGCATTCTGCGGTGCTTCTCCACCCGTGCTTTTCCCTCCTCGCCATATGGCTTCATGGCCGCCACATAATACCGCGTCACAGCGCCACCTTCCCTGGCCAGCATTTCCGCATAGGCAGATTTTCCGCTGGCGCTGCCTCCGGTCACCAGAATTATCATGGCTGTTCTCCTTCCAGAAAGGACAGAATCCACTGCGGGCATGAGGGATAATAAAGGTGGGGGAAGCCGGCAGCCATCTGATCCGTCACATGCATACAGCTCCAGCTTCTTCCTGTCACCGGCTTTTCCGCCAGGAAATCCGTCCCCGGCGATGTGCTGTCCCAATAATGAAATTCGTGGCCCTTTATGGGCGGAAGCGTCCGGGTCCCTGTTCTCTGATCAGAAAGCGTAATATAGCCAAAATGTCCCAGTTTTCCCTTTTTAAAGCCATCTCCATCGATCAGGCCTGCCATGGGGTATCTGATTCCATCCTCCCCCTCCAGGGTTTTATGAAGATACAAAAAGCCTCCGCATTCCGCCAGAATTTTAACGCCCTGTCCGGCCGCCCGGCGGATCTGCCGCAGCATGGCCGTATTTGCGGAAAGCTCCGCCGCGTAAAGCTCCGGATAGCCTCCGCCAAGAAGAACCGCTCCTGCTTTCTCCGGGAGCGCTTCATCCTTCAGGGGACTGAAAAAAGCCAGCTCCCAGCCTGACTCCCTGAGAAGCTCAAGATTCTCCTCATAATAAAAGCTGAAGGCCTCGTCCCGGGCCACGGCTATGCGGCGGGGCGGACAGGACGGCCGAAGCAGCTTCCTGCCGGCTTCTCCTGGCAGGCTCCCATTTTCTTCTGGCAGACTTTGATTTTCTTCTGGCAGACTCCCGGCTTTCCCGGCCAGATCCCATATCCCGTCCAGATCCAGACACTGCTCCAGCCGTCCGGCCAGCTTATCAAGCTTCTCACGAAGCCGCGTCTGCTCTCCCGGCGCCGTAAGCCCCAGATGACGGCTTTCAAGCACCGCCTCCGGACACTCCGGAACCGCCCCGAATACGCGGATGCCCATACGCTCCAGCGGCTCTCTTAAGCGCTCCGCCACAGCCGGCGACGTCCGGTTTAATATCACTCCGACAATCCGGCTGTCGCGCCGGTATTCACGAAAGCCCTGAATCAGGGCAGCCAGCGACAGACTGCTCCCCCTGCCGTCAGCCACCAGTATCACCGGCGTCTCCGTGATGGAGGCAATCTCATAGGAGCTGGCATAAAGCGTGTTTCCGCCTGCCCCGTCATAATATCCCATGACGCCCTCCAGCACCGCCAGTCCGCCTGTCTGCGCCTTTTTTACAAACAGCCGGCGGACCTGATCCGGCCCCAGGAAAAAGCTGTCCAGATTACAGCCCGGGATTCCCAGCACATATTGATGAAACATGGGATCCAGATAGTCCGGCCCGCACTTGAAGGAGGTACAGTCAATCCCCCTCCGCTTAAAGGCCGCCAAAAGTCCTGCCGTAATCACAGTCTTTCCGCTGCCGCTTGACGCCGCCGCAAGCATTACGCGGGGAATTCTGACTCCCCCCTGCCGTCCCGGTTCAGGCGTCTTTCGTTCTTCCCCGCCGGCCTGTCCTCCCGCCGCGATCACATACACCGGGTTCATCCCCTGCATCATATGATATTTTCCGCGCAGAGCGGCTCTGGATACCTGAATGCAGGAAATATCCGGCTCTGTCTTCCGTTTTTGAAACCAGTCCGTTATTTCGCTTAAGGTCTCCAGGGCAATCGCGTTGATCACCACCCGGATGTTGGGATTTTTCTCAAAAAGCAGGTCAAGAATTCGCCCGATCTCTCCGCCGCTTCCGCCAATAAAGGCCGCATCCGGCGCGGGGTACGGCTCCATGGCCTCCGGCGCTTTTCCGCAGATGACAGTAATATTGTCCAGGCTGAATTTTGCCGCGTTTTCATGAATCAGGCGGCAGCCCTCCTCCTTCTGCTCAAAGGCGTACACATGGCCGCGAAAAGCCGCCACGGCCGCCTCCACGGAGACAGAGCCGGTGCCTGCCCCAACATCATAAATCACGCTGTCAGGACCAAGCTCCAGCTTTGAAAGGGACACCGCCCTGATTTCACTTTTCGTCATGGGGATCTCTCCCCGGATAAAGCATGAATCATTCATATGGATACGCTCCGTCCTCTCTTTCCAGGATCACCGCCGTCAGCCCGGGGTCCTCTGTTTCCACAAACTCCCCTGCCCGGCCCTTAAGCAGTCTCTCGTCCTCGTAGCCCATGCGGATCCCAGCAGTCACCTTCACGCCGCCGCAGCCGGCACGGCACAGCTGACGGCAGACCTCCCCCAGGGAAAGAGCCCTGTCCAGCAAAAGAAACACCCGCCGGTGCTCTCTTATCAGCTCCGGAGGACTGCAGCTTCTTCCATGGCCGCTTGCCAGAAACAGATCCTCCCAGCTGGTTTCTGCCAGCCCGCAAAGAGCCGAAACAGACGAAATTCCGGGAAATACCCGGATTCTCCAGGGGGCCTGTTTCTGCCGCTCCTGTTTCTGCTGTTTCTGCTGCTCCTGCTCTTGCCGCTTCTGTCCCAGCAGCTTTAAAAGGCTGCGGCTCCCGCTGTAAAATCCGGTATCCCCGGAATAGACCACCGCCACGTGCACGCCGCCTTCCAGGCCCTCCAGCCATGCGGCGATATCCTCTGCCAGATAAAGCGGCAGCTGCCTGGCCTGCGGAGCGGACGGGCCGGCATCCTGAAGCATTCTTTTCGCCCCAAGAAGATAGTCGCAGGACGCAAGCGCACTTAAGGCCTCTCTTGTCAGCTGCCCTCCGCCGCCCATTCCCATGCCGATCAGGCTGATCCTCCCCGGCGCGTACTTTCGCAGAAGCTGTTTTGCCTCAGCCATGGAAATGCCGGTTTCCTGCGACGGCCTTCCGATCACAATCACGGACGCGCCGCAGATTGCCGCAGCCTCCAGCTTCTCCCTGTAGCCGCCCCGGCTTCCCGACTCCTTTGTCACAAGCCAGCCCGCATTTGCCTGCCGGAGCAGGGCGCAGTTCATTTCCACGGAAAACGGTCCCTGCATGGCTATAATCCTGGAGCCCGGAATTCCCAGAGTTTCACATTTTGCAAGCACCTGGCTGTCCGGAAGCACCCGGGGATAAATCCTGTCCCGCAAAGCCGGATCTTCAGCAAACTGCTCCAGCTCCTTGCTTCCCGTCGTCAGAAGCACCGGGCGGCCGTCCTTTTGCAGCATGTCCGCCGCCTCCGCGGCAGAGTCCGCACGAAACAGCTCCAGTCCCTCCAGCCCCCCTTCTCCTGTTTCCTGATCCCGCAAAACCCGTCTACAGGGAATGTTCTGCTCAGCGCACAGGCGTCTTACCTGCCTGGTTACCTCCGCCGCGTAGGGGTGCGTGGCGTCCAGCACCAGCTCCGGCGCCTGCTCCCGCAAAAAATCCGCCATTGCCCTCTCGTCAAGCGCTCCTGTGTGAACCTGCACATACGGTCCCTCCGGCAGAAGGCCTTCTCCATATTCTGATACCACGCTGACCGTCACCGGAGCCTGGATTCTGGCCGCGTATTCCGCCAGCTCTCGTCCCTCCGAGGTGCCTCCGAATATCAGAACCGGCCGCTTATCTTCTCTGTCCATCCTCTGTTCTTCCCTTTCTGCCAATCAAAAGCCTTGATTCTGCAACAGCCACCGTCACTCCGTTTTCTGCGTATTTTCCCGCCAGAAGCCGGGCGTCGGCTCCTGCTCCCAGAAGAGCCGCACGCTCGCAGACATTTCCCACACCTGTCACCGAACGGACAAACTCCGAGTCCGCCTGCGTCCCCTTCACCTTTTCCAGCTCCGCCGCCGGATAGGCGCAAAGCTCCGTCCGCCATGCTTCTGCCAGCTTCAAAAGTCCCGGCTCGTCCTTTTTTAAATCGATGGTTGCAATCCGGCCCACAGCCCGCAGATCAAGCCCCAGCTCTTCCAGACGCCGCTGCGCCACAGCTCTCACCGTTTCAAAGGGAACGCCCCTCCTGCAGCCAATGCCCACCGTAAGAGCCTGTGGAACCAGTCTCAAAGCCACCGCCCTTTCCGGCAGGCTCTGTTTCTCATCCGGACGCAGACGGCTTGTCACCCACACAAAATAACCATCGGACTTTCCCTCTGTATATCCGCGGGGAATTGGTTCAGTCAGCGGATAATCGCTGCGAAAGCCCACGCTTTCTCCATTAACAAGAGCTGCCGCCGTCTTCACAGCCAGAGCCCTGTCCGCCAGAAGAAGTCCCCGCTCCCTCGCCCAGAGGTCCACCGCCTCCAGCCCCTGTCCGTCCGAAGCAGTCGTTACCACCGGCAGTGCGCCCAGAACAGCCGCCGCCTCCTCTGCCAGCCGGTTGGCTCCTCCCACATGTCCGGACAGCAGCGCCACGGCGTACCGCCCCTGCTCGTCCACCGCCACCACGGCCGGATCTGTCATTTTATCCCTCAGACAGGGCGCCACGGCCCGCACGGCAATGCCGGCTGCGCCTATGTATATCAGCCCGTCCGCCTTATCAAACCGCGCCCTTGTCCATTCTCCCACAGACTCCGTTCCTGGGAAAATGCCGTCAGAGCCGTCAAAAAATGCCTCCCGCACATATCCGGCACAGGAATGCCCCGCTTCCCGCAGTCCCTTCACCAGGCGGCTGCAGACCTGGCTTCCCGCCTTTGTAAAGCTGATAATTTCCAATTTCATGTGTTTTCTCCAAAATCCGTCCTGCCTGTCCTTTTCTGCTCCAGTTTCCACTGCTTCAAAAGCCGTCCCGCGCCTTCTGTCAGTCCCGGTCTTTCGCAAGACGGGGAAAAGGTGATGACCTCCGTCTGAAGCCGGCCTTTGGCCCACCGCTCCATCACCTGCTTTGCATGAAGCGCCGCCAGATCAAGAACCTGGCCGGCAAGGCCGCTGTCCCGGATGTGCGCCGCCGCCTCATCTGTGGTGTTGCTGCCGGCAACCAGCTTTCTGAGCTGTCCGGACCCGGCACCGGGTGCGCCGCCTTCTCCGGCCGCCTCCTCCAGGAGACGGACCATCATTTCCATCCTGCCGTCCCCATATCTGGAATGGGTGTTTTCCATCCCCGCCGCCACCTTGACAAGCTTTCCAAGATGGCTGATAAACAAAAGCTGCCTCATCCCCTCCTGAATCGCCATTTCCACGGAATCCCGGACAAAGTTGCTGCAGGTCACCGCCTGTCCGACCGGCACAAGAAGCCGCTTTCTGCAGAACTCCTCCCCGTAATTTCCCGGTGTCATCAGAAGGATTCTCCCTCCTGCCGCTATCCGCATATGGATTTCCAGCCGGATGGTCTCCCTTATGGCCTCCTCGCTCATGGGCTTTACGATCCCGGTGGTTCCAAGAACCGAGATTCCGCCCTCGATCCCCAGGCGCGGATTGAAGGTTTTTTCCGCCAGCGCCGCGCCCTCCGGAATAGCGATCCGGATCTGCAGACCGCCCTCATAGCCAAAATCCCGGCACACCTGATCCACCGCCGCGCCGATCATAGCCCGCGGTCCCGGATTGATGGCCGGATATCCCACCGGACAGGAAAGCCCCGGCCTTGTCACAAGGCCAATCCCGGCTCCGCCGGTCAGATACAGCTTCGGGTACTCTGAATATGTATATCCCTCCCCGGCTCCGCTGATTTTTTTTACCTGCCCATAAACCAGCACTCCATGGGTCACGTCCGGATCGTCGCCAGCGTCCTTTTTCACCGCAAACCAGATCCCGCCCTCCTGAAACGCCTGCTGAACCGGAAACTCGCACAGCTGTCCGGACGGAAGCTGCAGGCTCACCGTCTCCGGAACAGTTCCAGACAGCACAAAAGCGGCCGCTGCCTTTGCCGCAGCCGCCGCACAGGTCCCCGTTGTATATCCGGTTCGCAATCGCTGGCTCTTCATTCTCTGGCTGTCATTCTCCCTTATTTTCCCTGCGCTGCTATTCAGGACGGCTTCTTCATTTTTCCTTATTTCCTCTGCAGCTGTTCAGGACGGCTTCTTCTTGTCCGGTAATTCCGGACAAGAAGCATCGGAGGTTCCTCCGATGGAAAAATGAGGCCTCAAGCAGACTTACAAGCAAGCTTGACGCCTGTTTGGAGCTTCATTTTTCCCTATTTTTCTCTGCTGCTGTTCAGGACGGCTTCTTCTTGTCCGGTAATTCCGGACAAGAAGCATCGGAGGTTCCTCCGATGGAAAAATGAGGCCTCAAGCAGACTTACAAGCAAGCTTGACGCCTGTTTGAGGCCTCATTTTTCCGCCGTCCTGAACTGTTGTCTTCCATTATAAAAAATTTTGGGCGTTTTGACAAGTAGATGCTTTTTGGTCGTCCTGCTTCATGGTTCGTTTCTTCTTGGCAATCAGTCCGCCGATCCGGCCGCTTTCTTTGGACGTGAGACATTTCCAGCCTTCTGCCAGAACCCGGTCGGAAAGACCCAGTTCCTGCGCGATTTCAAATTTCAGCTGTTCTTCCGGCGTCATCTGTTCCGGGTTAAACGGCTCCTTCTTCTTTTTGCTCTTTGACATAAACAGGGCACACTCCTTTCTCATTCTGCTAAGAGTATGCCCTGAAAAATCCATCCTATTCCCGTGCCGCGTCTGATTTCCGATCCATTGGAAAAACGTGTCAAGCATTTTTGAAAATGTCCCAAAAAATCTTTAACATTAGCCCCGATT
>JAUNGW010000224.1 GCA_030524245.1 Eubacteriales bacterium | reverse complement strand
CCCCGTCTTAAATAGGTCTCCATCATCTCGCCGATCAGGAAGCAAAGCACAAACGGCGTGGTGGGAAGGCTGAACTTGTGGAACAGATATCCTACAACACCGAAAATCAGGATAGACTGCACGTCAAAGATCCGGTTGTTGGTAGCGTACGCGCCCACGCAGCACAGCACCAGAATCAGCGGCAGCAGGATATGCTTCGGCACCTTTAACACCTGTACAAAGCCCTTGATACAGGTCCATTCCACAACCAGCATAATCAGCGTACAGAGAATACATGCCGCGAATATTCCGTAAACCACATCCGCGTTCTTTACAAACAGCAGCGGTCCTGCGGACAGGCCATGGATCAGGAAGCCGCCCAGCATCATAGCCGTTACGCCGTCTCCCGGAATACCAAGCACCAGAAGCGGAATCATGGCGCCGCCGATGGTGGCGTTGTTCGCAGACTCTGTCGCTACAATACCGTCCGGACAGCCCTTGCCGAACTCTTCCGGATGCTTGGACATGTTTTTCGCCGTCACATATGCCAGCATACCGGAGGTGGAACCGCCGATTCCCGGCAGAATGCCAATTCCCGTACCAATCAATGATGACCGTAAAAAGTTCGGAAGATGATAAATAAACTCCTGCATACTAAAGCCAAAACCTTTTACCTTCCTGACCGGAATGGTATCCATCTTGCCTGCTCTCATACTTTCTGCCGTACAGAGAATATCGGAGATTGCAAAAATACCGATCAGGGTCGGAAGGGTATCAAAGCCGGCCATCAGGTTTACAAATCCAAAAGTAAAACGGGGCGTTCCGTCGATGGGCGCCATGCCGATCAGCGTAAACATCAGTCCGCACAGACCGGCCAGAAGACCTCTGAGCATGTTTCCGGAAGACAGAATCGCCACCATAGTCAGCGCGAAAAAGCAGATGCCGAAGTTCTCCGCCGGAGTGAATTTCAGCGCCACGTCCGCCAGCAGCGGAGCGCAGAAGGTCAGGATAATGAAGGAGAAAATGGAGCCAAGGGCGGAAAACACAATGCCCAGTCCCAGCGCCTTCATGGCCTCGCCGTTTTTCGCCATGGGGTGTCCGTCAAAGCAGGTGGCTATGGAGGAGGCGGTTCCCGGCATATTCAAAAGAATGGCCGAAATCAGTCCGCCGGAGATACCTCCGATATACACCGCTACCAGCGTGTTCAGTCCCATCGAGGCCGACATGCTGAAGGTCAGCGGAAGCATCAGCGCCACGGCCATGGATGCCGAAAGGCCGGGAATGGAGCCAAACACAATACCAATCGCCACACCGGCTATCATCGAAAGAATGGACGCCGGATTCATAATATTTACAAACGCGTTTCCTAAAAGTCCTAATGCCTGCATACTTTCTCTCCTCCTTTACAGGTTAATCGTAAAGATTCCTGCCGGCAGCACGATCTTAAAGCCATAGCGGAACAGGAAAAATACGACCAGCGTAAAAACCACATCAATGATCAGAAGCCTTACGACATGCTTTCCATCCCTCTCATCGTCCGGGGAGAGCACCAGCATCTGCAGCAGCAGGAAGATCATGGTTGCAATGAGGAATCCCACCGGCTGGAGCGTGAATACATATATCAATACCAGAATAATGCTGGAAAGAACCCGCTTGTAATCGCAGTCAGGAATCTCCGTGCCTTCCAGCTCCGCCGCTCTCATTTTAAAATTTTTAACATTCATAAATGTCAGGATTGCCGCCAGAATAAAGGTAACTACGCCAATTACCATCGGCATGAAATCCGGCCCGATATCCATGACCTTGGACTTCGGAAGCAGCTGCGCCATCACAATCAGCGCCGCTGACAATACCATGAAGAATACGCCTACCACGATATCTCCATACTTTTTGAAGAACATATTCCCTTCCTCCTTT
>JAUNGW010000223.1 GCA_030524245.1 Eubacteriales bacterium | reverse complement strand
GAAGTTCATCGGCCATCTGGATATTATGCGGTATTTCCAGAAGGTGATGCGCCGGGCTGATGTGGATATCCGCTACAGCGAGGGCTTCAGTCCTCACCAGATCATGTCCTTTGCCGCACCTCTGGGCGTCGGCATGGAAAGCCGCGGAGAATATGTGGACATTGAGGTTTTGTCCACCGGCTCCTCGGATGAGATGGTAAAGCGGATAAACGCGGCTATGGTTGAAGGAATGAAGGTTTTATCCTACCGGAGGCTGCCGGATTCGGCGGCAAACGCCATGTCCATTGTGGCGGCGGCAGATTACGAGGTGCGGTTCCGGGAGGGCTGCGAGCCGGCGGATCCGGCAGAATTTTCAGCCGGCATTCAGGAATTTTTAAAGCTGGACCAGATTATTGTCACCAAAAAAACAAAAAAAGGCGACCGGGAAGTGGATATCCGTCCGATGATTTATGAAATGCGGACTTTGGAAAGCGGCTGCAGGCCCTGTATTTTCCTGAAAATCGCCACGGGAAGCGCTGCCAATTTAAAGCCGGACGCGGTGATCCGCGCCTATATGGAAAGCCGTGGGGAGACCCTGGCTGACTTCTCCCTGATGGTGACGAGAACTGAGGTATACGCGGAAAGCGGGAAAGAGGGGCAGGAGCGGACATATCTTCCCCTGGAAGATTTCGGAGAGGATATTTTATGAGCCGGATTGTAATTACCAGATGGAAGGGACAGCTTCTGACGGTTCTGTTTTCTGACCGGCAGGAGCCGCTGGAAATCGGCATCGAGGAGGAAAACTCCATCCTGGGAAATATCTATATCGGAAGGGTAAACCGGATCGTTAAAAACTTAAACTCCGCCTTTGTGGATTATGCTCCTGCCGTGTCCGGCTATTACAGCCTGGCGGATAATCAGAGGCCCCTGCTGGCCGACGGCTCAAGCCGGCCTTTAAAAGGCGGAGATGAGATCATCGTTCAGGTTGCCCGGGATGCAGTGAAGACGAAGGATCCTGTTTTAAGCTCCAATCTGACATTTCCGGGGAGGTACGCGGTGCTGACTGCCGGGAAAAACCAGATCGGCTTTTCCATGAAAATCACAGACAAGGAATGGAAGGAGTCGGTGCGCCCGCGGCTGGAGGAGATCACCGGCGGCCAGGCGGGCATCATCGTCCGTACCAACGCATACGGACGGGAGGAGGAGCTGTTTGCGGAGGCAGAGACGCTGTTTCATACCTGCTGCAGCGTGATGGAAAAGGCACGCAGCCGCTCCTGCTTCAGCCTGCTTTCCCGCGCGGACGCAGGTTATATCAAGATGATTCAGAGCTGTCCGGAGGGAACCCTGTCAGAGGTTATCACCGACGACCGGCAGACTTATGAGGAACTGGAGGCATTTTTCAGGACACACGAGCAGGAGCTTTGCCGCCTGCGCTTCTATGAGGATCCCATGATCAGCCTTTCATCGCTTTACAGCCTGGAGGCAGTGATGGACCGCGCCTGCCAGAAGCGGGTGTGGCTGAAATCCGGCGGCTATCTTGTGATCGAGTACACAGAGGCTATGACGGTTATCGATGTGAATACCGGCAAATATTCCGGCCACAAAAACCAGGAGGATACCATCCGTATGACCAACGATGAAGCGGCGGCGGAAATCATCCGTCAGCTTCGCCTGCGGA
This sequence comes from Eubacteriales bacterium, assembly GCA_030524245.1. Taxonomy (GTDB): domain Bacteria; phylum Bacillota; class Clostridia; order Lachnospirales; family Lachnospiraceae; genus Brotaphodocola. Next base: position 257 of record JAUNGW010000223.1, on the reverse strand, counting down.
ATCTGTCCGGTATTATCATGGTGGATTTCATTGATATGAAAGAGCAGCAGGACAGGGACGCTTTGATGAACCGGCTGCGGGAGCTGGTGCGCCAGGATCCGGTGAAAACCCAGGTGGTGGATATGACCCGGCTGAATCTGGTGGAGATTACCAGAAAAAAAGAGAAAAAACCGCTGTGGGAGCAGATCGCCGGAGCCGGGGCAGGCGGCGCCGCTGTGAAAAATAGTGATGTCAAGCATTTTTGAAAATGTCCCAAA
>JAUNGW010000057.1 GCA_030524245.1 Eubacteriales bacterium | reverse complement strand
AAAAAAATGGAGCCGAATAGGCTCCATTTTACGTTTACAAGTGGCAAACTCGGGTGATACCATAAGAATCCAGGAAATGCAAGCACTATTTTGCCGCTTCCACGATAGCCGCAATATATCCGGCAGTGTCTGCCAGCGTCGCACTGGTCACAGCATCCAGAATCTCCTGGGAATCCTTGCCGGACAATGTCTCCAACTCCGCAATGGTCTTCCCGTCCGCATACTGCTGAATGCCGTCAAAGTTAGCCGCAATCTCCATGGTAGCGCCGGCCTTGGCCATCAATCCGGAGTAATATGCATTGTTCTCACGCTTGGAGCCAAGCACATACTCAGAGGAAATATCTCCGGCTTCCGCAAAGCTCTCGCTGTTGGGTACGCCTGTCTGATCTGCATCCAGGAACTGATACTCGTCAATGTAAGACAAAATCACTGCAGTGCCGTCTGTCAGAGCTGCCGCAGTAGTAAAGCACTTATCTCCGTGAGCGGCTGCCTCAATCATCTTTAAGGTCAGAGCGCTGGTATCTCCTGAATAGGACACTGCTTCATTTTCCTTTGCAGCCTTTGCGGCATCGGCAATCACCTTCAGATAACCGGCGGTATCCGCCAGAGTCGCACCGGATACAGCATCTACAGCCTCCTCCGGAGTCTTGCCTGCCGTGGCTTCCAGTTCCTCGATGGTTCTGCCTGCCGCATATGCCTGAACCGCGTCAAAGTTATCAGCAATTTTTACAGTAGATCCGGCCTTTGCCATCATTTCAGAATAGTAATCGTTGTTCACACGTTTGGAACCAAGCACCTTGCCGGCAGCCACATATCCCGCCTCAACAAAGGCATCGCTGTTGGGAACACCGGTCTGCTCGTCATCCAAAAACTGGAACTCGTCCAGATAAGCAGCAACAATCCGGTCATTTTCATCAATGACTGCAGTGCCGACGGTAAAGCACTTGTTGCCATGAGCAGCGCCATTGACCTGCCCGATCCGCAGCTGGTTTTCTCCCTGTGCCGCTTTCCCAGTCTCTTCTGACGCCTCTGTTTCTTCTGTTTTCTCCTCCGCAGCCGCTTCTTCAGAAGCAGCTGCCTCCGTGGTCTGTGCCTTGGAAGTTTCAGCTGCCGCCGTGGTCTGTTCTTCTCCGTTTCCGCTGCAGGCAGCAATGGATACGCTGCATACTGCAATGGCAAGAGATGCTGCTAATACATGTTTTCTCATAGTCGTATCTCCTTTAAATATCAATGATGATCCTGCTCTGTTAAGAGCTCCTCCAGATAAATCCGCTCTTTTTTTGATAAATTGGCGTCTGCCAGAAGATCCGGCCTCCGCTCCAGCGTCCGCCTGATCGACTGTTGGCGCCGCCAGGTCTCAATATTCTTGTGATGGCCGGATAAAAGAACCTCCGGCACCCTCCTGCCCTCATAGATCTCCGGCCTGGTGTACTGGGGATATTCCAGCAGATTATCATGAAACGACTCAATCTCCGCGGAGGCGTCATTGTTAAGCACGCCCGGCACCAGTCGGGAAATACAGTCGATCATCACCATGGCCGGCAGCTCGCCGCCGGTCAGCACATAATCTCCCACTGAGAGATAATCTGTCACAATCAGCTCCAGCGCCCGCTCGTCAATTCCCTCGTAGTGGCCGCAGAGAAACACCAGATCCTCCTCTTTTGCCAGCTCCCGGGCAATGGACTGATTAAATACCCGGCCCTGAGGCGTCATATAAAGCACTCTGGGACGCTTTCCAAGCCTTTCGCACAGCGCCTCGTACGCATCGCAGACCGGCGCCGCCTGCATCACCATACCGGCGCCGCCGCCGTAGGGCGCATCGTCCACATGGCCGTGCTTTTCCTTTGTGTAGTCCCGGATATTGATGGCCTCAATCGACAAAAGCCCCTTGCCTGCCGCCCGGCCGATGATGCTGGTGTTCAGCCCGTCCATCACCATATCGGGAAACAGGGTCAGAATATGATAGTTCATCCGTTTCCTCCTACAGGTCCAAAAGTCCGTCCATAATATGCACGGTCATCTGCCGCGTTTCCAGGTCCACATTCAAAATGCACTGCTTAATTGCCGGAAATAAATATTCTTTTCCGTCATTTCCCTCAATCACATACACATCGTTGGCTCCGGTCCGGATCACATCCTTCATGACGCCGAAATCCGCGCCCTCGTCCGTTACAACCTTTAAACCGATCAGATCCACAATAAAATTCTCGTCCGGCCCGAGCTTTACCGCCTGACTCCGCTCGATCAGAAGATCATGTCCTTTGTATTTCTCAATTTCATTTATATTGTTAAATTCCCGGAACTTTAAAATAGCCATGTTCTTGAAGAACTTAACGCTCTCCACCTGCAGCGTCATCCGTTCGCCCCGCCCCAGATCCAGAATCACTGTTTTCAGCTTTCTGAACCGGTTCACATCATCCGTGGTGGGGTAAACCTTCACCTCCCCGCGGACGCCATGGGTGGAGGAAATCACTCCAACCCTTAATGTATCGTCCATATATCAATCCTCTTGACTTCCCTGTGATATGGAAAAAGCTGCCGCGGATCGCTCCGGCGACAGCCATGACCGGCTATTGTATGTCTACAACAACCTTTTTTTCTTCTTTGGAAGCAGCCGCCTTGACAACAGAGCGGATTGCTTTCGCAATACGGCCCTGTCTGCCAATCACCTTCCCCATGTCAGAAGGAGCAACCTTCAGTTCAATACGGGTTCCGCCTTCCTTTTCAGTTTCGGTAACAACCACTTCATCCGGATTGTCGACCAATGCCCGCGCAATTACCTCAACTAATTCCTTCATAGCGATCACCTCTTCGATTACTGAATGCCAGCGGTCTTCAAAAGCTTTGCTACTCTCTCAGTGGGCTGCGCGCCGTTTGCCAACCATTTCTTTGCTGCTTCCTCATCGAACTTTAAGCCGCTCGGCTCCAGGTTCGGATCGTAGGTTCCGATCTCCGCGATGAATCTGCCATCTCTCGGGGATCTGGAATCTGCAACAATGATTCTATAGAAAGGTTTCTTCTTAGCACCCATTCTTCTTAATCTCATCTTTACTGCCATGTCATTTCACCTCCTTATCCTGTACTGAATATATCAACAAATACAGAAAAGCTCTGTACTGTTATCAAATGTAAGTCCTAAAACGGCAGCTTCATCTTGCCGAACATGCCGCCCAGGCCGCCGCGGCCCTTCTTGCCGCCCATCATACCCGGAAGCTGCTTCATCATCTTCTTCATCTGATCAAACTGCTTCACAATCCGGTTGACCTCGCTGATATCCACACCGGCGCCCCTGGCAATCCGCTGCTTTCTGGAAAGGTTCATCAGCGCCGGATTGGCCCGCTCCTCCTTCGTCATAGAGAGGATAATGGCTTCCACACGGCTCAGCGCCTTTTCGTCAACCTCCGGTATGCCGCCCTTTAACTGGCCCATACCCGGCATCATGCTCATAATGCTTCCGATGCCGCCCATCTTCTTAATCTGGTTCATCTGCTCCAGGAAGTCGTTGTAATCAAACTCCGCCTTCCGCAGCTTCTGACTCATCTCCCTGGCCTTTTCCTCGTCCAGCTCCGTCTCCGCCTTCTCGATCAGGGTCAGGATATCTCCCATGCCCAGAATCCTGGAGGCCATGCGGTCCGGGTAAAACTGCTCCAGATCGGACAGCTTCTCTCCCATACCGATATATAAAATCGGCTTGCCTGTAACGGAACGGATGGAAAGCGCCGCGCCGCCTCTGGTGTCGCCATCCAGCTTTGTGAGGATGACCCCGTCTATGCCGACCTTATCCTGAAAGTTTGAAGCTACGTTCACTGCGTCCTGTCCGGTCATGGCGTCAACCACCAGGATCGTCTGATCCACAGCCACCGCTTCCTTGATATGGATCAGCTCCTCCATCATGCTTTCATCCACATGAAGGCGGCCTGCCGTATCCAGGATCACCACGTTGCAGCCGTTCTTCGCCGCGTGCTCCACCGCAGCCTTTGCAATATCCACCGGATTCTGACGGTCTCCCATGGAGAACACCGGAACCCCCTGCTTTTCTCCGTTGATCTGCAGCTGCTGAATCGCCGCCGGACGGTAAATGTCACAGGCCGCCAGAAGAGGCTTTCTGCCCTTCGCCTTCAGCTTGCCGGCGATCTTCGCAGTGGTGGTGGTCTTACCCGCGCCCTGCAGGCCGGCCATCATAATCACCGTGATCTCATTGCCCGGCTTTAATGCGATCTCCGTGGTATCGGAACCCATCAGCCGGATCAGCTCTTCATTTACAATCTTAATTACCATCTGGCCCGGCTGCAGGGATCCAAGCACTTCCTCGCCCACAGCGCGTTCCTGGACGGAACCGATAAACTGCTTAACAACCTTGAAGCTTACATCCGCCTCAAGCAGCGCCATCTTTACCTCTTTCAGAGCGGCCTTTACATCGGCCTCCGTCAGACGGCCCCTGCCCCGCAGATTCTTAAATACATTCTGTAACTTCTCGGATAAGCTCTCAAAAGCCATATATCATCCTCCTTCCTGAAACGCCGGCGGCTCTCTCAAAACCGCCTACAGCTCCAGGATGTCGCCCAAAATCTGTTCGATCCGGCCGATCAGGGACATATCCTTCGTCTCCTGAAACTGCCTGGTCTTTTTCTGGATATCCTCCACCATCTGCCGCGTCTGCTGAAACTTGCGGATCAGATGAAGCTTTTCTTCATAGCCAATCAAAATTTTGTCACACCGCTTGATCAGATCATGAACGCCCTGACGGCTGATCCCCTGCTCTTCGGCGATCTCACTGAGAGACATGTCATTAAATACCACATCCTCGTATACCGCCCGCTGGTGCTCTGTCAGAAGTTCTCCGTAAAAATCGTACAGAAGACTCTGCTTTACAATGTTTTCCATAACATCACCCTGCCTATCATACACGAAACCGTTTATGGTGTCAAGTATTTTTTCTTTACACACGGCATTCTTATTTTTCCGGCTTGAATATCGTCAAAAAACATGTTAGTCTTATAAGACATATGTATTTGGAGGAAACGAAATGAAGAATACTTCCCATGAGACACATTCAGACCACGCGGCCCATAACCGCAGCCGCTTTTCCAGCCGGCTCGGCTATGTGCTGGCTGTAGCCGGATCCGCCGTGGGGCTCGGCAACATCTGGCGCTTTCCCTATCTGGCGGCCAGATACGGCGGAGGCATATTTTTGCTGGTTTACCTGATTCTGGTGGTAACCTTCGGCTTTGTGCTGATTGTTTCAGAGACTGCGCTTGGAAGAATGACCCGAAAAAGTCCCGTAGGCGCTTTCGCCGTCTTTGGAAAAAGTCCCGCCTTCCGGTTCGGCGGCTGGATCAACGCCGTCGTTCCCATGCTGATTGCTCCCTACTACTGCGTGATCGGCGGCTGGGTGATAAAATATCTGGTGGAATACATGCGGGGGAATACGGCCCTTCTGGCGGCGGATTCCTGCTTCCCGGAATTTATCGCCGATTCACAGACTGTAGAGCTGTGGTTTATCGTATTCTCCGTCCTGGTATTTGCGGTGATTTTAGCCGGCGTCCGCCACGGCATTGAGCGTGTTTCCAAAATTATGATGCCGCTTCTGGTGCTCCTGGCTGTTTTCGTATCCATTTATTCCGTAACACGCCCCGGAGCCATGGAGGGCGTCCGGTATTTCCTGATCCCGAATTTTGAGCATTTTTCCTGGATGACCGTGGTGGCGGCCATGGGGCAGATGTTCTACTCCCTTTCCATTGCCATGGGCATTCTTTACACCTATGGCTCCTACATCGGAAAGGACGTGGATATCGAGGTTTCCACAAAGCAGGTGGAGATTTTCGACACAGCCATCGCGCTTTTAGCAGGCATGATGATCATTCCGGCGGTCTTCGCCTTCTCCGGCGGGGATCCGGACACGCTGCAGGCAGGTCCCTCTCTGATGTTTATCACCATTCCGAAGGTATTTGCCAGCATGGGCTTCGGAGGCATTGCCGGCACCGCCTTTTTCCTGCTGGTGCTTCTTGCGGCCCTGACCAGCGCGATCTCCCTGATGGAAACCAGCGTTTCCACCTTCACCGATGAGCTGGGCTGGAACCGGAAGGCCTGCTGCCTTTTGATGGCTGCGATCACCCTGATCCTCGGCACCGCCTCCGCCTTAGGCTACGGGTTCCTGGATTATGTACGGATCTTCGGCATGCAGTTTTTGGACTTTTTCGACTTCATCACCAACTCCGTGATGATGCCTCTGGCCGCTCTGTCCACCTGCTTTTTCATTCTGCGGGTGGTCGGCTTAAAGGCTGTTTCTGATGAGATCCGGATCTCCTCTCAGTTCCGCCGGGAGAAGCTTTACAACTTCTTCATGCGGTATCTGGCGCCGGTATGCATCGCCATTATTCTGTTCAGCTCCATTGCCAGCGTGCTGGGATGGATCTCCATGTAAGCGGATAGGGGAAGAAAATCTTTCCCTATCCGATTCTTCAATATCTGAAAATCGGTTATCTGCAGTATCTCCCATACACCTCAATCTGTGTCAGCGCCGGGAACGGGGACGGATCGTCGGCCTTGATCAGCTTCCCGAATTTCAGCCAGGAAATTCCTGTCTTCTTCACGGGTATCACATGGGGTTCCAGGCTCTTTTTCAGGCTTACCGTCTCCTCGCTTCCATCAGAGAAAGCAAAGGTCACCTGCTCCCACCAGTTGTCGTGGGGGAAATCTGCTCTTGTGTAAAGAAGGATCCGCTCCACATCCACCGGACGTCCGAACTCCAGCGTCAGCTCCGCATCGTCCTGGCGGTTGATGCCCCAGGACTCATAGGGCCAGTTTCCGTGAGAACGGTTGGCGGTCATGCCGTCAATGGCATTGCGGGCGGCAAATACGGCCTCGCCTCTCGTCTCCACATTGGCGGAGGCGTGGGGATAGCAGCCGGGATCTCCGTGCTGATCCATGGCATTTTTCGCCAGATTCCGGAAGCTGTAAATCTCCTCCTCCAGAGCCGGACGCATAGACACGCAGTGCAGGCTGCCGGAAAAGCTCTTCGGATTGTAGGAGGTCTTCTTCTCCTTAAAGGGAACCAGAAACTCCACCGGAGTTTTGGCCACGTAAACCAGATCCTCGTCCATGGCATCGTCGATGCGGACTTTGTAGAACCTCCCGCACTCCGCCGGGTCAAGAATAATCTTGTCCCCCTCCTCATAGGCGCCTTCCCATACAAGCGTCACTGTTCCTTCGGCCGCCGCAGCAGCCTTTTCCCCGCCGTCAGCGGCCAGCACACGAATCATATGCTCCATTGCAAAGTCCTCCTGAAATATTAATTCTGCTTATAGTCGAAATTAGGAACCTGTCCCCATCTGTTCTTAAAATAGTGGGCAGCCATCTTCGGCCGTCTGTCGCGGCTGAGAAGTCCCTTTCTGTTTCCGTCTGCGCGCATGCAGCCCTGAACCGTATTAAAGTCCGCGTAGCCCCACACCTGCTCGCCCACAAAGAACGGACGCTTATCAAACAGAGCGTTCTGACGCCGGTAGAATTCCACCTGATACTCCTCGCTGAACATTTCCGGCACAGTCTCATGGATGCCGGGAATCGCGTCGGCGCCGTACTCGGTGATCATCACCGGCTTGTTCTGCTTCGCCCAGAAATCCAGCTCCATGTCGAGGGCATAGCAGGCGGCGTCCAGATTGCCGGACAGATTATACCAGCCGTAATAGCGGTTGATGCAGACCACGTCCATGGTTCTTGTCACCAGATCACGCTCGTAGTTATTCTGACAGCAGACATAGGTCACAGGACGGTCTGCCGGATCCAGGCTGTGGGTGTATTCGTACAGCGTATGCCAGTACTCATAGGCAGACTCCGGAAAATGCTCCGTATCCGGCTCATTTCCCATGGACCACATCACCACACAGGGGTGATTTTTATCCCGGGCGATCATCTCACGCAGAACCTGCTCATGATGCTCTCTTATAGGAAATGTCTTATAAGGATCCTGATGCTCGCCGGCTCCGATGCCCACCGCCGGAGTCTCGTCGATCACCACAATCCCCTCCCTGTCGCAGAGATCATAGATCTCCTCGGAGTTTGGATAATGGCTTGTCCGGAAGGAATTGGCGTTCAGCCAGTGAATCAGGTTCATATCCTTTACATTGATGCACTGATCAAGACCGCGGCCATGTACAGAGCTGTCCTCGTGCTTTCCAAAGCCCTTGAAATAAAACGGCTTTCCGTTGATCAGAAACTTCGTTCCCTCTATCTTCACCGTGCGGACTCCGAAATGCTCCTCATACACGTCCTCGCCGCAGGTCACCCGGGCTGTGTACAGGTAAGGAGTTCCGGGCCACGGCCACCAGAGCTTCGCCTGGGGAATGCGGATAAATCCATTTTCTCCCACCGTATGGGCTACAGTCTTTCCATCCGCATCAAGAATATCCACCTGAACCTCATAATTCGTCTCTTTTGACGACTTTACCTCCACTTCATAGCGAACCACGCCATCCTCGCCGTCGATTTCCGGCACCAGGGTAATGTCGTCAATATAGGTCTGCGGAGTAGTATAAAGCCGCACCGGCCGGTTGATTCCCGCATAGTTGAAAAAATCAAAATTCGGCATATTCTGCGGTCCAGCCCAGATCTTCGCCGCCTCCACGCTTGGCACTCCCGGATTATCAGAGGCAAAAAACGCGATGGCGCCTTCATTTCCCACCGGCAGAGTGCCGTGGCTGATCCGGTTGTCCGCCATCACCAGAATCTCCGCACTGCTTCCCGCGGCCACCAGATCCGTGATCTCCGCCTCAAAGGGCAGGAAACCGCCTCTGTGCTCCACAAGCAGCTTTCCGTTTAAATATACCTTGGCCTGATGCGTTACCGCGTCAAACCGAAGCACCAGACGCTGGCCCTTATAGCAGGACGGAATCCGTATCACCCTGCGGTAGCAGGCCCAGCCGTAATGGCTTCTGAATTTCGGATTCTCCTTCTGGTCATTGTAAGATCCCGGAACCGCTATGGTTTCCATATCCTCCGGCGCAGCCAGAACGTCCTCCGGCTCCGTCTCATCCATCAGCTTAAACTGCCACACGCCGGATAAATCCATAACGGCGCGTACCTCATTCTCTCTCGGATATAACATATTCCTGCACACTCCTTTTCAAACAGATATGGTTCACCACAGGCGAATCACCACTATATATGAAAGACCATTCTCTGAACAATCAGACGCCGATCTTCGGGCAGATGTCATTTAAGCAGCACCGGTCACAGTATGGTTTTGTCCGCGCAGTGCAGACATCCCGTCCATGATACACAAGACGATGGCAGAAATCGCTTCCCTCCTCAGGCGGCACCAGCTTCCAGAGAGCCATCTCCACCTTCTTCGGTTCTTTTATATTATCCACCAGGCCCATGCGGTTCACAAGGCGGATGCAGTGGGTGTCCGTCACAATGGCCGGCTTGCCGAACACGTCGCCCATAATCAGGTTCGCGCTCTTTCTTCCCACTCCAGGCAGCCGCAGAAGCGCGTTGAAATCATCCGGCACCTTACTGCCAAACTCCTCCTTCAGCATCTTCATGCAGGCGCTGATATCCCTGGCCTTGCTGTGTCCCAGGCCGCAGGGCTTTACAATCTCCTCGATCTCCTCCACCGGCGCATCCGCCAAAGCGTCCACGCTGGGAAACTTCTCATACAGCTTCGGTACCACCACGTTCACCCGGGCGTCTGTACACTGAGCAGCCAGCCTCACACTGACCAGAAGCTTCCAGGCCTCCTCATACTCAAGGGTACATCCCGCATCCGGGTATTCTTTTTTCAGACGCCGGATAATCTCCAGCGTCCGCTCCTCCTTCGTCATGCTTCTCTCCTTTTCAAAAAACAGTTGATCCGCATATTATTATAAATTGTTTTTCATTCTCAGACAACCGCTTTCTGAACGGACGCTTAATACTGCAGAACCGTGCCGACAAGCACATCCTTTTTCTTGTCAAACACAATTACATTTCCATATCCCATGCAGCCGTCCGCCTCCTCTAAATCCGTAGGCGAATTGACCTCCTGATGGCAGAATATCACCACATACTCCGTATCGTGGCAGGAAATCTTCACTGCCTCCGCCATGGAAGAAGGATACTGGATGCCCTTTAAGGCGGAATTCACCGGAATCTTCTGCACCCTCACCGGCTCCGGCTTCCCGTCTGCCGCCGCCTGAATCACCGTCAGATAGGAGGCAAAGCCGCCGGCACTCTGACTCACGCAGATTCCCTGCCGCATTTCATAGCGATTATAATGCCGCGCAATCTTCCCCTGATACGGCTCCACGCTGATTCCCGGCGTCATAAAGAAGAACCGGGCCGCCGCTCTTTCTCCCTTAAAGCCGGCAACCGCAGCCGCACCTCCGGAAAGAGCCTCGTCAGACTCCACCTCCACCGGCTCCGGACCGGAAAGCTCCACCTTGCCGCGCTCACTGAAATTCCAGTACTGCTGATAGGTGTGATTTCCTCCTGAATAAAGCTCATCCATGACAATATAGATATCCGGCCGGATATAAACCACCTTCCGGTTTACAAACACTCCGTCCTCCGCGTATCCGAGATGGCCGCCCTGAACATATTCATAATCGTCCGTAAACTTAAACTGCTCCTTCACCGGCTGGCAGAGCTTTGAGCATTCCCAGGAATCCCTGCACACCGTAAAAAATTTTCCGTCCACTGTGATGGTATTGTGAGCTGTGGGATCCTTAAACTCAAACCGGCCCTCGTCCACCACATAGGTGCACCGCCCTGCGTCCGTCAGCACGTCCTCGCCTCCCACGACCAGATCCAGGTGCAGCTTATCCGAATGTCCGTGTCCCGCTCCCATGGTTCCGCAGTGGAAATGAAGGAGATTTCCGTCCTCCCCCCATTTCTCACGAAGATAGTAGTTTCCGCTGTCTGAGAGAGCGCCGGATAAAAAGTCAGGCTCCTGCACCTTCATCCGTTCGTAGCACTCCGCGCTCTCGATTCCCAGATCCCAGACGCTCTCAAAATCCAGCACCGGGAAGCCGCCGTACTTTAACATCGGATCCTTAAACAGGTACGCGGCCACGCTGATATAATCCCGGATATCCATATCGTCGCTGTCGCCCATCAGAAACTGCCTGTGATCCGGCTTTTTCCACATCAGGTCCGCGCAGGCCATTTTGTGCACCGCGTTCAGAATCGTATCCGGCACCTCAATATCATTTCTCGAGGCAAGAATCAGCACATCCTCAAAGCAGTGAAGCACCTCATTGTGATACAGCGGAGACTGCTCCCACTGTACTCCGTCTCCCATAATCTGCATTCTGGCCTCAACCTCCAGATGCTCCAGGGCAATCCGCGTATACCGTTCCCGCTTTTCCGGATCCGGCATCATAACGCCGATCTCAAACAGGCCGTGATTCTCAATGACGCCCCAGTTGCTCATATACCGGTACGGCGAATGCATCTGAATAATATACTCTCCATGCTCCGTCATGCACCGGTAAAAGGCATCCACAATCTCATCCGTCAAAAGAGGGCTGTCCTTAAAATAGCGGATCGCCTTCACCCAGAACTCTCCCCGGATTCCCACCTCCAGAATTCTCCAGGTGGTTTTCTCCGTCTCCGGCGTCTTCTTCACATTCTGAATCCAGCTCATCAGAAGCCTTACAAAATGCCGCACATACTTCTCATCCCCGGTCAGCCAGTAGGCCTGACCCAGGCAGATAAAGAATCTGTGGCGGTTGAACTGGAAGGTAAACTCCGGATCATTTCCAGGCCGGTACTCCCAGTCCACATCCCCGTCCGGATCAAATACCACCGGCTCCCACGTCCGCTCCATATCATGCTCCAGATCAAACAGGAAATAATTCCTGCAGACCTCATCCGCTACCCGGATAATATGCTCACAGTCCTCCGGCCAGTGCTTCCGGCAGTACTCCGCCACCCGTTTCGGATCATCAAAGAAAAAATACTCATTTCCCCTCGCAAAAAATTCCTGTTTCGTCATCATTCTCTACCTCCGCCAGTCTCGCCGGTCGTCTCTTTACCAGTAAATATTCCAGTCCTTATGCAGTCTTGTCAGAGCCTCCATGTAGAAATAATCGCCCCAGATATTGCACTCGTCCACCCCATAATGGTTGCAGGTATTATAAGGCGAATGATTGGAGTAGGTGCTGTGCAGCACAATTCCATTGGACTTTGAAAAATCCTTCACCGCATAATGATCCGCCACAGCCTTTACCAGCCTTTTGGCGATGCCGGTATAATATGCCGCCTCCTTCTCCGGAAGATATTTTGCCATCTCCAGCATTCCGCAGGCCGCAATGGAGGCCGAGGAGGAATCTCTCGGCTGATCGTCCCCATCGCCGAACTCCAGATCCCAGAACGGCACCAGATCCTCCGGCAGATGCTCCAGGAAATATCTGGTCACACCCTTAAATACCGGAATATAGGACTCTCTCTTCGTATACTTGTACCCGACAGCCGTTCCGTAAACACCCCAGGCCTGGCCTCTCGCCCAGGCGGAGCCGTCCCGGTAGCCCTGGCAGGTTGCTCCATGATCCGGCCTGCCCGTCTCCATATTAAAGAAAAATGTATGCCAGGTTGAAAAATCCGGGCGGATCACATTTGCCAGAGCCGTATGAATATGCTTCTCAGCCACATCCCGGTACCGCTGATCCCCGGTCTCTTCCGTCGCCCAGTAAAGCAGCGGAAGATTCAGCAGGCAGTCGATGATCAGCCGGTAATTGTCCGGCGCGTTCAACGGCCCCCATGCCTGAATAAACTCGCCCTTTTCATGGAACCGCGTGATCAGCTCCTTCGCGGCCATCAGGGCAGCCTTCCTGCCCACCTGGCTGCCGGTCAGCTTATACCCGGCCACACAGGAGGGAGAATACAAAAATCCCAGATCGTGGGTTTCCACATCGATCTTATTCTCAATCCGGTCAAGAAAGCTCTGCATCTGAATTTCCCCGGCCCGTTTAAGCTCCGGCGCCAGCGTCTGCTCATATGCCAGCCAGATCTCTCCCGTCCAGAATCCGGTGGTCCAGTCCCGGTTTTCTGTTCCCTCATAGAATCCGTTCTCACTGTACGCCTTCTGGAACCTGTCCGTAAACTCCGGCAGATTCCGGATTACCTGCGCCGCCGCCAGATTCAGCGCCGCCTCCACGCCCTCTGACGAAATCTCCGGCTTCTTCTCAATTTTTTCAATCTCAATCCACTTCATGTCCTGTCATCCTCCAAAGGCTGCTGTGCAGCTGTTTTTCTGATAAAAAGAATGCCGGAAATGCCTGGCAGATACGGACATCCCATGTCCAAAGCTGACGAGCATTTCCGGCTCTGTATCCAAGGTGCGCGTATATCACCCTTTTACTCCGGATGCCGCCACTCCCTCTACAAAGTACTTCTGCAGAGACAGGAACACAATCAGCACCGGAATCAGGCTGAGCACCGAAGCCGCCATAATCAGGCCGTACTCGGAACCAAACTGGCTGATAAACATGCGCAGTCCTAACTGTAAGGTCTTCTTGGACTCTGTGGTCAGGTAAATCAACGGCCCAAGGAAGTCGTTCCAGGTATTTACAAAGGTAAAGATCGTAAGCGTTGACAGCGCCGGCTTGGAAAGCGGAAGCATGATTCTGTACCAGATCTGATACTCCGTCATACCATCGATTCTCGCCGCCTCACACAGCTCCGTGGGTATTCCCTCGTAGAACTGCTTCATCATGAACACGCCGAAGGCTGAAAACGCCTGCAGGCAAATAATTGCCAGATGGGTATCCGCCAGTCCGAAGGATCTCATCATCATGAACTGCGGAACCATGTATACCTGCCACGGCACTGCAATCGTGCCGATGTAAGCCAGGAACAGGATATTCTTGCCCTTAAAGTTCAGCTTCGCAAATGCATAAGCCGCAAAGCTGCTGGTGAGAAGCTGTAAAAAGGTAACGATGATTGTCAGCTTCACCGTGTTCAGCACGAACCGGGATAAGGGAATCTTATTCCAGATGTCCACGTAGTTCTGCCACCGCGGATTCTCCGGAATCCACTGAATCGGGAAAATAAATACGTCCTTATCCAGCTTGAACGATGCGGAAAGCATCCATACAAACGGCACCAGCATGACAAGCGCCAGGGCAATCAGCACAACATACAGGATTACCCGAAATGTTTTTGTTTTTGTGTTTTTGATTTTCATTTTCGGCTCCTCCTAGTTTGCGTATTTCTTTTCCCCACGGAACTGAACCAGCGTAATGGCCAGAACAATGAGGAACAGTACCATAGCTACAGCGCTTGCATAGCCCAGGTTCCAGTTTCGGAAGGCTTCCTCGTAGATGTGGTAAACAAGTACGATCGCCGACTCGTTCAGCACGCCTGCGCTTCCGCCTGCCAGCATGTATACGATATCGTATACCTTAAAGCAGTTAATGGTAAGAATAATCGTTACGAAAAAGGTTGTCGGCTGCAGCTGCGGCCAGGTAATGTAGCGGAACCGCTGCCATGCGTTGGCTCCATCCAGGCTGCAGGCCTCATAAAGTTCTCCGTTGATGCCCTGTAAGCCGGCCAGATAAATCACCATGTAATAGCCCATATTTTTCCATACAGAGAACATCACCACGGTGAACATGACCCAGTTCTTGTCTGCCGACCACTTGGGAAGGCTCTTCGCCGCCACGCCCAGGTTGTACAGGATCATATTGACCGGTCCGGACTTTGCCGGGGAGAACAGCATGTTCCACACTGCCGCTACCGCCACCAGAGAAGCAACGTAGGGGAAGAAGCTTACGGTACGGAAGAAGTTGCGTCCCTTAATCTTCTGATTCAGGAGCACAGCCAGCCCGAGAGCCGCCGCCAGCGTGAAGGGAACCGTAGCCACACAGTACACAATGGTGTTTTTCAGGGAAGCCATGAACCGGCTGTTTCCGATCATCTGGGTGAAGTTTCCGAGTCCCGCAAACTGCATGGGATTGTTTCCGTCCCATTTTAAGAACGCCAGAACAAACGCAAAGATAACCGGTCCTAAGGTAAATACCGCAAACCCAATAAAGTTCGGCGCGATGAAGGAGTAAGCCACCATGTCTCTTTTCGTCTGGCGGCTGAACCGCTCTCCGGTCTTCGCCTGCCGGATTTTGTCCCTCGTTTTCTCCACTGCCCTTCCAAGCTTCAGCTTTTTCTTCGGATCCTGCTCTGCGTCAGCCTGCTCCTGGAGCTTAGCCAGCTGCGGCTCCAGAACCGCCAGTTTTCTTTTTACTTCCGCAGGGTCCACTGACTTTGTCCGTCCCATAATACCCGCCTTTCTTTAAAAACCTTTTCTTAAAATTTATAAAGACCTGTCTGTCTTTAAATGAGGCAGACGACTGTTACCTCGCCTGCCCCTGATGCTGCCCGAAATTTTTCCTTACTCAGCCAGAATTGCGCTGATCTTCTCGTTCATATCTGCAATACCCTCGTCGATGGTAGAATTGCCGGACATAATGTTGTCATGTGCCTCGTTCAATACGGTCTCCATCTCAGAGCTCTTTGCGTGTACCGGCATCTCCAGGTACAGGTTGGAGGTCTGCAGAGCGTCCTTGCTGGTATCGTCAGCCGGGAAGCCCTCGATGGATGCTACCATATTTGCAATGTCATCGGTCATGATAGCCGGAATGGTGCCGGTGGAAGCAAGGATATCAGCTCCCTCCTCACCGCATACGAACTTCACGAAATCCCAGGACATATCCTTGTTCTTTGCGCTGGTCGGAATTGCCAGAGAGGTAATGGTTGCCAGAGTAGAACCAGGCTCAACACCCTCTGCGTGCGGATATTTCACCATGCCCCAGTTAGCGCAGTCAGCATACTCGCCGCTCTTCACCTTCTCGATCAGGGTTGCGATGAACCAGGTTCCCATGTTCATCATGGCTACGTTGCCCTGAGAGAATGCTCCGGAGTAATGCAGGTTAGAGGTCTTTAAGGTTGCATAATCCTGACATACGCCGTCCTCCTGCTCTGCCAGAACCATCTCGTAGTAGGGCTTTAAGAAATCATAGCTGCCGTCGATGATGCTGTGCTTGCCGTCCAGGATACCGAACAGCTGAACCGCGCTTCTCCAGGTGTGGTAGTGAGCGCCGTATACTTCCTGACCGGGAGTGTCGTTTGTAACGCTTCTTGCAAGAGCGTCATACTGCTCGAACGTCATGTCGTTGGTGGGGTAATCAACGCCGGCAGCATCAAAAATGTCTTTATTGTAGAACAGCACCCAGAAATCGCTTCTGAAGGGCAGCTCATATAATTTGTCGTCAACCTTGATCTGATCGGTCAGTCCCTTGTAGGCTGTCAGGTCTACGCCGTCCTTTGCGATATAGTCATCCAACGGCTCAAGCACTCCCTTGTTTACCAGGGTGGTGTATCCGGGAACATCCTTCACAGCAACTACGTCAAAGTCAGAACCGGAACCGGTCAGCTGGGTAGCCAGTACGGTCTGGTAATCAGAGCTTCCCAGGTCAACCATCTCAATCTTCACGTCCGGATGAGCAGCCTCATAGGCATCGATCAGCGGCTGGTAGTAAACGGTCAGATCCTTATCCCACATAGCCCACTTCAGCACGGTCTGGCCCTCTGCCGCGGCCACTGTGGACTCTGCCTCGCTGGAAGCTGCCGCAGTGGTATCTCCCGCCGGAGCAGCCGTGGTATCCGTAGCAGCTCCGCCGCCGCAGGCTGCCAGGCTTCCTGCCATGGCAGTTACCAGTGATAAGCTGATCAGTCTCTTTTTCATCATAACTTTTTCCTCCTGATTTCTATACGGTTGTTTGTGCAACTCGTTTGTGATGTCTTAATTATAGCGGAGCGGGCCCGTTTTCCAAATGGAATTTTTACCAAAAAAGCTTCATTTTTTCCGTTCAATTCCCATCATTATCATGCAGTTTCATAAAAAACATGTAAAATTCTATTGCCATATATACTTTTTTATATTCGATTCATTTGACAAAATGTTCCGGGAATTATACAATAAATCAGGACGATAAAGGGGGGGATTTTCTTATGTTAAAGCGTTTTCTTCCCAGGACAATCCGGGGA
>JAUNGW010000222.1 GCA_030524245.1 Eubacteriales bacterium | reverse complement strand
AGCGGCACGCAGCCGGTCAGCGCGAGATTGGCAAGAAAATAGTGGGCCGTCCGTTTGGCCGCATCCAAATACTCCTGCCGCCCCGTATGCGAGAATGCCAGCGCAAAGCCGTAGATGGCCCACGCCTGCCCTCTCGACCAGGACGACCCCGGCCCATATCCCTGGCCGCCGGGACACTGAAGCAGTTCCCCCGTGGTCGGCTCAAATACCGCGATATGGCTGCAGGAGCCATCCGGCCGCTGAAGCACCCGCATGGCCGTATGGGCGTGGCGGTCGGCAATATCCGCGTACCCCGGATCTTTTAACTCCTCTCCCGCCCAGTAGAGCAGGGGAATATTCATCAGGCTGTCCACGATCATCCAGCCTGTCCTGTCTAAGTTCCACGCGCGGATGTAGTCTCCGGTCACATGAAACCTTCCGGCCAGGAGGTTCGCCGCATGGAGTCCGCGCGCCTTCGCCTCCTTTCTTCCGGTCAGCCGGTAGTCCGCCACCGCTGTGTGCAGAAACTGGAAGCCTACGTCATGATGGAGCCCCGTAAAATCCGCCAGAGCCTGATCGAGAGCGGCTTCGGTATACCGCGCCGTCTCCTTATATTTCTCATTGCCCGTGCTGTGATACATCTGCCACATCATACCGGCCCAGAAGCCGTTGGTCCACCAGGAGTTGTTCACCTCCCGCATATCCTTTCGATAACGTCCATTTTCAGAGATATAGGGAATCCTTTCCCCCAGCCGTCCGCATTCTGCGGTAAGCTTCTGATCCAGCTTTTGATAAATGTCCCATATTGTCCTGTTCGTGATCTCTTCGTTCATGTCTCTACTCCTTTACCGCCCCAACCATGGTTCCCTTTGTAAAATGCTTCTGAAGAAACGGATATACGCAGAGAATCGGAACCGTCGCCACCATGATTGTCGCATATTTGATTGTCATGCCGATGGCCTCCGTGTCCATGGCGCTGCTGCCTGTCGTCATGGAGCTGACATCATTCTGCATGAGGATTTCACGGAGGATTACCTGCAGCGGATACATTTCCCTTGTGCGGATGATCGCGGACGCCCAAAACCAAGAATTCCAGATGCTGACGCCGTAATAGAGAACCATAACCGCCAGAATCGCTTTGGAGAGCGGAATCACGATCTTCGTCAGAATGGTGATATGGCCTGCGCCGTCAATCTGCGCCGCTTCAATCAGGCTCTCCGGGATGCTCTCGAAGGAGGTTCTTAAAATAATCAGGTTGTAGGTGCTGATCATAAACGGCGCGATCAGTCCCCACAGAGTATTTGTCAGGTGAAGATCCTTTAAGTTCAAGTAAAACGGAATCATGCCGCCCGAGAAAAACATGGTAAACACAATGAGTATCATGATCGGCCGCTTCAAGGCCACCTGCTTCCTTGAAAGGAAGTACGCCCCCAATGAGGTCATGATCAAGTCAAGGATGACGCCCACAACGAGGATAAACAGGGTATTTAAATACCCTCTGCTGATCATGGGATTCTGGAATACCTTCTTATAGGCATCCAGACTGAATCCGAGCGGCTTTATCAACAGCCCCATATGCTGGGTCAAAAGATTGCTGTTGCTGAAGGAGGCCGCCGCCACATACCATACGGGATATAAGCATATTACAATAATGGCGCTCAGCAGAATATAATTAAAGACGGAGAACACCTGCTCTCCTCTTGATCTCTTCACTTTCATGTCCGTTCCTCCCTACCACAAGCTGGTCTCGCTGTAACGTTTGGACATCTTGTTGGTAAACAGCAGGAGTCCGAAGTTAATTACCGAGTTAAACAGCCCGATTGCCGTGGAATAGCTCCAATCCTGCTCCAAAAGACCGATCCTGTATATGTAAGATGAGATAATATCGGCAGTATCATAGGTCGACGGATTGTACAGCAGGATCGTCTTTTCATATCCCATATTCATCAGGGAGCCCATCTTTAAGATCAGCATGATGATGATAG
>JAUNGW010000221.1 GCA_030524245.1 Eubacteriales bacterium | reverse complement strand
TCTTCAGCGATCTCTTTACCAGAGAATACAAAGCAGGGACATTGCTGCTTGTGCTCTTTTCCTCGCTGCTGCAAAATAACACAGGCGTTGCCCTGTGTGTCGGCGGGACGGTGCTGGCGGCATATTTATGGAGTATCGTACCGAAGGTAAAGGCGTATTCCCCCGCTGTACTGATGAATACCAATTCGCTTTTGATGGGCGTGGAGGGAATAGACGCATATAGAGAAGCGATTGTTATGGCAGCTTTTTTGTGTATCGTATGCGTTGCTGTCAGTATTCCGGTTATGAACAGGAGACAGCTTTAAGTATGGGGAAAATGCAAATTTTGAAGGTTGGGCGGACGTGCATCCTCTGCTGAAAATAAGAGATCATGCAGCGTTGAAAGAACTGTATACCTTCAGGTGTTGAGTGCATAACCAATCGAGACTTCTGAAACGGGAAAATCTGATTATAATAGGACATAGAAACACAAAGAAGGGAAGATGCTTTATGGAATATGTAACTTTAAATAACGGAGTGAAAATGCCGCAGCTCGGTTTCGGCGTCTATCAGATCACAGATCCGGCACAGTGTGAGCAGGCCGTTGTGGACGCGATTTCTGTGGGCTACCGCATGATCGATACGGCGGCTTCCTATGGAAATGAAGAGGCAGTGGGCAGAGCGATCAAACGCTGCGGCGTGCCGCGGGAGGAGCTCTTTATCACGACGAAGCTCTGGATCACGGATACCAGCTATGAGGGAGCCAAGAGAGGATTCCAGAAGTCCATGGACAAGCTGGGACTTGACTATCTGGATCTTTATCTGATCCATCAGCCTTTAAATGACTATTACGGCGCATGGCGTGCCATGACGGAGCTTTACAAAGAAGGAAAGATCCGCGCTATCGGCGTGTGCAGCTTCTATCCGGACCGGCTGGCCGACCTGATCGCCTTCAACGAGGTGACGCCGGCGGTCAATCAGGTGGAGGCAAACGTATTCTTCCAGCAAAAGGCCGCGCAGGAATTTATGCAGTCGAAGGGCGTGCAGATGGAGGGCTGGGCGCCGTTCGCGGAAGGGCGAAACGACCTGTTCGGGAATGCGGTGCTGAAGGAAATCGGCGCAAAGTATCAGAAGAGCGTGGGGCAGGTCGTGCTCCGCTGGCTGCTGCAAAGAGGCATTGTCTGCATTCCGAAATCTGTCCGCAAGGAACGTATGGAGGAAAACTTTGACGTGTTTGACTTTGCATTGAGCGAGCAGGATATGGCAAGGATCGCAGAACTGGATACAGGCGTCAGCGCGTTCTTTGACCACAGAGATCCGGCGGCGGTAGAACGGCTTACCAATCTGGTGCGGAATGTTTAGGCATAAGCATTGGAATCGTTACGGCATTTGAGAACGAGCGGGGAGTGAATGGAACATGAAAAAACGGGTACTGGGAACAGATTTACAGGTCTCGGAGCTGGGGCTTGGCTGTATGGGAATGAGCCATGCCTACGGAGCGCCCGCGGATAAAAAAGAGATGACAGAGCTTTTAGCGCAGGCGGTAGATCTGGGCTACACCTTTTTCGATACGGCGGAGGTTTATGGAACACCGGAGAATCCCCACGATAATGAGGAGCTGGTGGGGCAGGCTTTAAAGCCCTACCGGAATCATGTGGCGCTTGCCACGAAGTTTGGTATTCATTTTGATATGACGGCGCCGGAGGTCAATAAACCGCTGGCGCCGGATTCGAGACCGGAGATCATCCGTACTTCGGTGGAGCAGTCGCTGAAGCGTCTTCAGACAGATCACATTGACCTTTATTATCAGCACCGTCCAGACCCTTCTGTTCCCGTGGAAGAGGTGGCGGGCGTGATGACAGAGCTGATCGCGGAGGGAAAGATCACCCACTGGGGACTTTCCGAGGCGGACGGCGAAACGGTTCGCCGTGCCTGCAAGGTCTGCCCGGTCACGGCGGTTCAGAACCGTTATTCCATGATGGCAAGATG
>JAUNGW010000220.1 GCA_030524245.1 Eubacteriales bacterium | reverse complement strand
GGCATCCTTCCAGGAGACCACCAAGGTTCTGACCGAGGCGGCCATCAACGGCAAGGTGGATCATCTGATCGGCCTGAAGGAGAATGTTATCATTGGTAAGCTGATCCCGGCAGGTACCGGTATGAAGCAGTACCGTTCCGTGAAGCTGGATACAGATCTGGATCTGGAAGATGATCTGGAGCTGTTTGAGGAGGATGAGGACATCTCAGACCAGGATTATGATGACAGTCTGGTGGAGGAAGCAGAGGAGGTTCTGGATATTGACGACATGGAGGATGATTCCATGGAGGATCCGGACGGAGACCATACTTCTGATACAGATGTGGATAGTGATAATTAATCAGTGCAGCCGCACCGGAGCAGTCCGGTGCGGCCGCTTTTTGCGCCGCGGAAAAAGAATGCATTTGCTGAAAACTTGCAGTTGACAGAAAAAACAGGGCTGATATACTGGATATAGTGTGTTCCGCATCAGAAAGCGGAAGCTGTAGTATATGGAGCTGATATGGATGAACTGGAATTAAGAAGACTGAGGGCGAAGCGGCTTCGCCTGAAGAAGGCGCGGATCCGCAGAGTACGGATCCTGCGCGGGATGTGCTGTCTCTGCGGAGCGGCGGTTATTGTGGCCGCGGCAGCGCTGGCTGCCGGCTGGAAAAGAACAGCGCAGACGGCGGCGGAAACGGTTCTGGCCCGGAACGGAGCTTCTGATCCGGATCTGCCTCAGGAGGTGTCCGAGGAGCCGTCCGAAGTGCAGACAGCCCCCGCAGAGCCGCCGAAAAGCTGGGAGGGAGAGCTGCCGGATGTGAGCGCGTCCTATGGAATCTGTGTGGAGGGTGTTGGCTGGAGCCATTATTTCGCAGATAATTCCTACTGTATGGCGCCGGCGGGACAGAATATCACGTCGCTGCGGGCGCAGTGCACAGGACAGCCGGAGGATATGACCGGAACGATTGAATATCAGGTATATGAGAACGGAGCCTGGACAGAGTGGGCAGGAACCGGATACGAGGCGGGAACGGTCGAGGGATATCCCCTGGAGGCGGCCAGATTCCGGCTGACCGGCGAGCTTGGAGAGCATTATGAAATTCTTTACAGCGTGCTTCAGAATGAGGCCTGGACCGACTGGATCCCGGAGGGAGACGCAGGAAGCCCGGCGGCAGGCGTATTTCTGGACGGAATCCGTCTTTCTGTGGTGAAGAAGCAGGAGGGGCAGGCTGTTTATGCCGGAGGAATCGATCCGAACCGGCCTATGGTTGCGCTGACCTACGATGACGGCCCGTCCGCCAGGGCGACGCTGCGGATTCTGGCAAGGCTCGGGGAGTATGACAGCAGAGCGACCTTTTTCATGGTGGGAAAGCAGGCGGAGAAGTATCCGGACGTGGTGGAACAGATGGTGGCCCAGGGCTGTGAGCCGGCCAACCATACCTATGACCACACGCTGATGAGTAAGGTGGCTCCGGAGGAGCTGGCCAGCCAGCTGGCAAGGACTAACCAGGTAGTTTCCGATGCCAGCGGCGTGTCGCCGGTGCTGATGCGTCCCTGCGGAGGCGTGCGCAGCGAGGTGGGCATGAGCGTGGTGGGAGCCATTTCCATGCCGGCTATTCTCTGGTCCATCGATACTCTGGACTGGAAAACCAGGGACGCCCAGAGCACCATTGACGCGGTTTTAAGTCAGGTGAAGGACGGGGACATCGTCCTGATGCACGATCTTTATGATACAACGGCCGATGCCAGCGATGTGATTATTCCGGAGCTGATTAACCGGGGCTTTCAGCTGGTGACGGTCAGCGAGCTTGCCTCCTACCGGGGCGGGATGCTGCCCGGAAAGACCTATGGCAAGTTCCGGCCGTGAGGGACAATGCCTGATAAGGAAGGCGAAGCGGCGCTGGCGGCGGCGGAGAAGGAAAGTTGCACTTGCGCACTTTGTGAAGTTATGATATAATCCCATCTTTGACAGTTAGAAATTTAAAAAGTCGCTGTTTCCCTTGTAT
>JAUNGW010000056.1 GCA_030524245.1 Eubacteriales bacterium | reverse complement strand
TACCAGGCAGGAAGCCGGCCATAAACAGATCGCTGATGGACTGGCCTGTGGCCACGCCGTACTGGATCAGGCCGATGCTGGGAGGAATGATAACGCCCAGCTCTGCGGAGGAGGCGATGGTGGCCGCCGCAAAGTTCCTGTCATATTTATGCTTTAACATTTCCGGGATAATGATGGCGCCCACGGCGGCTGCCGTCGCTGCGCTGGAGCCGGAAATTGCCGCGAAGAAGGCGCAGGTTACAACGGCAACCATGGCAAGGCCGCCGGACACATGGCCCAGAAAGCTGTTGCAGAGGTTTACGAGACGGCGGGAAATACCGCCGGCGCTCATTAAATTTCCGGCCAGCACGAAAAACGGGATCGCAAGCAGGGTGAAGCTTCCGGAGCCGGAGAACATCCGCTGGATGATAATGGCCGGATGAATCTCGCCGGAATACAGGATGGCCAGGGCGGAGGAGCCGCAGAGCACGAATGCAATGGGCACGCCGGCAATCAGCAGAATCAGCATGGATAAGAATAATACGCCAGTCATAATCAATTCTCCCCCTTCCACATGTCATATATGGAAATCAATGTGTTAAACAGCATAAACAGCGCGCCTGTGGGAACCGCCGCATACATAAGGCCCATGGGCAGCTTCATAACCGGAGTGGTCTGATACCAGACGCGGCCGGAGGCCCAGTAGCCGACGCCGATTAAAAGCGCCAGAAGGGCGACAACCACGATGTTCACGAGAACGGTCAGCGCCTGCTGGCCCTTTTTCGGCAGCAGGTCGGCGAAGAATTCCAGACCGATTAAAGAGCCCTTGCGGACGCCTAAGGCAGCGCCCAGGAAGGTGCTCCAGATGAGCAGGTACTTGGAAAGCTCCTCGCTCCAGGGGATGGAGGCGTGGATCAGGCGGAAAACCACCTGGGCGAATACAACGGCTGACATCACTGCCAGCATGGCGATTACTACAAATTCCAGCAGGCCGTTTACAACGCGGTCCGCGGTTTTTACTGCCTGTTTCATGACTGTCCTCCCTTCGCCTCGTTGATCTGGCGGAGCAGATCTCCGTACTGGCTGTCGTATTTTTCATAAACCGGCTGAACGGCTGTCTTGAAGGCTTCCTTGTCCACCTCATTGACCTGCATGCCGGCTTCCTTTAACTGCTCCAGCGTGCTGTCCAGCTCCTGTCCGGCCAGCTCACGCTCATAGTCCACGGTTTTTTTCAGGGCCTCTTTCACGATTTCACCCTCCTCCGGCGTCAGCTTGTCCCACACAAGGTCGCTGACCATCACCGGGCATACCGGGTAAAAATGCTCTGTCAGGGACAGATAGTCCTGCACTTCATAAAACCTGGAATTTAAAATGGTAAACAGCGGATTTTCCTGGCCGTCCACCGCTCCGGTCTGCAGCGCGGTGAAAAGCTCGCCGAAGCTCATGGAAACGGCATCGATGCCAAGCTCGCCCAGGGCGTCCACGCAGACGGAGCTTTCCAGGGTACGCATCCGGATGCCGCGGCAGTCCTCCGGGGAAGTGATCGGAAGCTTAGAGTTGGTCATGCTGCGGAAGCCCAGATCGAAGGTGCCGTAAATCTCGATACCCTGCTTTTTCATGCCGTCAAAAATGGCCTGTCCTGCCGGACCGTCCAGAACCTCGAAGGCCTGCTCCCGGTCGTCGAACAGATAGGGGAAATTGAACACGTCCATGTTGGGATCGAAGCCGCTTAAGGCCGCGGCTACGGCTACGGTAATGTCGATGGTTCCAAGCTGAAGTCCCTCGGTCATTTCACGCTCATCGCCGAGGGAGCCGTTGGGCTGCACGTCCACGATCACGCGTCCGCCCGTCTGTTCCTCTACCATGTCCTTAAAATACAGGGCCGCCTTGTGGTAGGGATGACCCTCCGCCTGCCCGTGTCCGAAGGCCAGAGAGGCCGCGGTGATCCACCTGCAGCATTCCAAGGAGGCGGCGATCCGGTCGCTGCTGAACGGCGATATGCCGATATGTTAAATGCCGTGCAGCTGTTCAGGACGGCGGGAAAATATATGCCCCAAACGAGTGCCAGGCTCGCTTGGGGCATTATTTTCCATCAGCCGTTTTGTGCCGCTGGTTTTTTAAGGTCTGGCGTTATTTCGCGTATTCCCGGCAGAGCTGTTTCGCATACTCAGCGCTGGCTCTGGCGCCGTCCATCTGCTTCTTTAAGAATTCCTCCAGAAGCTCCCGGGACACCTCCTGAGGATAGTAATACTCGGAGGGAGCGATGACCTTCGGATCAAAGGGTGGCTGCTCCGTCTTAAAGCAGCCTTCTCCCACCTGGCTGACGCCTCCGGCGCCTGGCGTGCGCTTGAACTGGGCGCAGTAGGGGTAGCACATCTCCACGTTCAGACGGGTGATGGCGGAGCCGTCCAGGATGATCTTCAGAAGCTTTTTCAGATCAAGATTCCCCTTTCCGGCAGGGATGCCGCAGACCACATAGCCATACTTGTCCTCCGGGCAGGGGATGACGATGTGATCCTTGAAATGGGTGGTAACAGTGTAGGGCGCCATATTCCGGGCGGCCAGCTCCGGCTCCTCCCAGGCCATCATGGAGTTGCCGAAATCATAGTGGAGGCCGATCCAGGGGCTGTTCAGCTTTCTTACCACGCTGACCAGCTCTGCGGAGGTCTCATACTCGTGATTTTCCAGGCCGATTTTAATCCGCCGCTTTTGAAGCTCCGGAATGATCAGCCGCAGCGTCTCCACCGCCTGATCGAAGACTGCCGGGTCAAAGTCCAGCCGGATTTTTCCCAGATCGTATTTGCCCTCGCCGCCGGTTCTGCGCTCCTGGGGACTGTTTAAGGTGATGGGGATGTAGGTGCGGATAATATCGGCTCCGAGTGCGTCGGCCACGTCCAGCACCTTCATCAGATGGCCGTATTCAATGCCGCGGGTGGCCAGCTCCACGTACATATTATATTTCTCCAGCAGGGCCCGGACCCGGCTTAAATGAGCCGGATCATTGCTTTCTAAGGTGCCCCATTCCGGATCCAGATTGTAATCCTTAATCAGATTGATCATAACGCCGTCCAGCCCGAATTCGTGGGCCTTCTCGATGAAGCCGAAAATATCCATCCGCCTGTTCTGGAACCAGAGATGCAGGCTTTCCGTGTCGAGACCGATTTTCAGCATAGTTTTTTACCTCCTGTGTGGTTATGCCTGTTCGTTTTGATGCTTCTTAATGCGGTGAATGAGGAAGGTGGATACAAACAATCCCAAAACAGCCCAGCCGATCATGATCATAAACACGATGCGGAAGCCTGCCATGCCGGGATAGCGGTCCAGGAAGCTGCCGTATATCACGTAGGCAAATGCGTTGGGCAGGTAAATCAGCAGGGAAGCCATGCTCATGGCCGCGCCGGTGATTTCCTTGGGAACCTTAACCTCATCCATGGGAGCGAAAAATACTGCCCGCATGGTAAATACGATAGCGCCGAAGCCCAGGGTGCAGGCCGCGCCGGTCAGCCAGTTCCCGCCCTGTCCCAGGGCCTCGTGGGGCACCATCAGAAATGCCGCCATGGCGATGATGCATACAAGGAAGCCTGCGCGGATGTGCTTCGCGGCGGATTTGTGCACCTTGTCGGAAAGGAAGCCGCCGATGGGGCCGCCTACCATTTTCAGGCCGTACTGGTTGATGATGCCGTACATGCCGACTGCGGTGGCCGGCAGCAGGTAAATCTGGTTCAGGAACGGAATAAAGTAGGTCAGTCCGCAGTAAATACAGTATACTACAAATCCATTCAGGGAAACAGCCCAGATATCGATGCTTTTTAAGGCCTGCATCATGCCGCCGAAGGCTGCCTGAGTGCGGTTGATTTCATTGCCGTTTTCATCCGTGCGCTTCTCATCGTTGGGAACGAAGATCAGGCAGAGAACGCCGGCTGCGGCAGTGGCCGCAGACAGGAATAAGAGGCCGCCCCGGAGCGCTGCGGCGCCTTCGCCCATGGCCCGGAAAATGGCCAGGGCCGAGGAGGCGATGATTACATCGACAACGCCGCGCCCCATTTCCAGAAAGCCGAACATGCGGCCCTGTGTTTTCTCATCCCCCAGCAGCCGGATGGCCTTTAACAGCACGGGCCAGTAGGTTACCTCGCCCAGAATGGCCATCACGCCGAAGGCTGCCAGAAAGCCCCAGTAGCCGGGGAAGGTGGACAGATAGACGCCCACGGCGCCCAGGCCGATCAGGGAACCGCCGATCATGTATTTCTTGCTGAACATGTCGCAGATGTAAATACCGCCGATCAGACCGATGGTCTGTACAATGCCGTAGGCGCTGAGGGCGCCGCCGATCTGGGTGTTGGTCAGTCCCATGAACTGCTGCATGGGCACGTAGAACATGTCTTTCATGGAGGACAGCTTGAAGGCCACGCCGCCGGACAGTGTGAGGATACAGAATACAAGCCAGCGATTCGGCGCTGCTCTCATGACTTTTGCTTTCATTTCATTACTCATAACAGGATCTCCTCTCCGTAAATGTTCACCGTTTCTGTGATTTCTGGTGAAATTCTGTGTTTATGTCTTGATTATACTTGCGAATTCTTGGGATTTCAAGAGCAAATGCAGAAAAACAAAGAAAATCAACATTTTATCCAAGAATGCCCTTTGGTTTTTGTGGGAATTGCACAACAAAACACAAGGGCATGACTGCAAAACAAAGACAAACGCAAATTTTTGCAATATTTTACTGTACGAAAGCGAATTTCTGCGGTATACTGGAAGAAAACACAGAAAAATAAAAGGAGGAAGGCGTGATGCTGGCAAGGCAGAGGCAGAGCTATATTTTGGATCAGCTGGAGAAGAATGGGATTGTTTATACTTCAGCGCTGGTGAAGGAGATGAAGGTGTCTTCGGAGACGGTCCGCAAGGATCTGGACGGCCTGGAGCAGGCGGGAAGCCTGGTGCGTGTCCACGGCGGCGCTGTTTCGGCGGAGAAGGAGCCGTCTGCGGTTCCGGCAGCGGAGGCGGCTCCCTACATCTCCTTTCAGATCCGTAGCACCCAACATCTGGAGCAGAAGGCGGCCATCGCGGCCAGAGCCGCCGATCTGGTGGAGGAGGATCAGGTCATCGCACTGGACTACGGCAGCACCAGCCAGATCATGGCCATGGAGCTGAAGCGCCGGTTCCGCCGTCTGACCGTCATCACCAACTCCATACAGAATGCTCTGATCCTGTCCGAGTGTCCGGATTTCACCGTGATCCTGATCGGCGGAATCCTCAATAAAAATGAGCTGACCCTGGGCAACGATTTTACGGCCATGCTGGATTACCTGCATATCGATATCCTGTTTATGACGGCCAGCGGCATCCATCCGGAGATCGGCTGCACCGACCAGAGCCCCATGGAAACCAGGGTGCAGAATCAGATGCGCCAGGCCGCCAGCCGGACAGTGGTTCTGGCGGACTCCAGCAAATGCGGCCGGGCCAGCCTGGTGAAGATCTGCCCCCTTCAGGAAATCAGCGCTCTGATCACGGATAGCGGGCTGGATGAAGAACTGGCGGAGCAGATACGGAGGACCGGGGTGGAGCTGGTGACCGTGGGGTAGCACTATGCGGTCAGTTTGTATTTTGTTTTTAGATCTCCATACCGATTATATGGAATAAACTGTTCCTTCTGCAACCGGCCAACGACAATACCAGCGTCGATTCCCATAGAATATGCAAAGGACAGAATGGCAGACTTGTTATCAAAATTGCCGGAATGAACAAATGCGGCAAAATCCTTGTCAGGAATAAGCGTGTCACGTGCGAATATATCGGCGTCTTTTTCATCCTGATCATTGGTTCCGGATGTCTGGCCAATATGTCCCAGTACCACATGGCCCAGCTCGTGAAAGAGGCTGAACCAAAAACGATCGGCATCCTTTCCGCGAACAGTCATTCCAATGACGATTTTGGAACCATCAAAGAAGGTGGCTCCGTGCAGAAAGGAACCGCCTATATGCGGCAGAAAAATCAAGGCGATGCCGCATTGTGCCAATAAATCACATAATACCGGGCAAAAGTCAGCAGGAGGCTGTGTGGTCATTTTTCGTATTTCAGGAAGAATTTTCCTGAGCCGTTCCGTGTCAATCGGACAGGTGTCTATGTTTCGCGCTTCAAGCTTCGCTTTTTGTGCCCAGGCAATCAGAGCATAGTCGCTCTTTTCACCAGTACCAAGCCTTCGACAGGCAATGCCAGGAATTAAAGGGGAATGTAAAAGTCCAAGCTGAACCACTTCAAAAAATTTGCGCAAATAAACTACCCGTTCTTTGGGACTGTGCGTATTCGTAACCCATTCGTACTCCGCCATCTCACGATAGGGTATTTTTTTTGCGATTTCCAGATCAGAATCCAATTCGTTTTCTGCTTTTGCTTTTGCCAGCTTTTCTCTGTAAATATTTTCAAGGTTGCTCCAGAAGTGGGCAGGTAAGCCGAGTACCATCTCCAGGCGGACGGCCATATCAGGAGTTAACTGAACATCGCCATTGATCAGGCGGCTGATATGCTTCTCCGACATATTCATTCTGGCAGCGAATTCCTTTTGACTCATGCCGCGGTCTGCCAGCTGCTCTCTGATCGTTATGCCAGGGGGTGAGGCAATAAATGTTCTGCTTTTCATGTGAAAATCCTCCCTTCACTTAATGATAATCAATAATTTCAGAAATATTGGCAATCTGAATTTCTGAATTGTGTTTTTCAAAGACTAACCGCTGCGGATGGACAAGATCCACAGCATATTGGCCGGTTCGTTTTCCTTTAAGGGGATGACATCTGCCAATTTTATATTGAATCATCTGTTCAACAGTATCGGCAGCGGAAATCTGGTCAATACGGAGCTGGATTTTTTCTGCCATTTCAGCGCCATATTTTCGTTCCGCAACAGAGGCATCGGTACATACTTTTTCAATGGATTGGGTTCTATATTCAACTTTCAATCCACCACTCCTTTCTGAAATTTACCTGAAAGGTTAATTTTATTGTATATGAAATAAAAGCAAAGGTCAAGTGCTGAATGATGTTTCAGTTGTACTTTCTGTACGCTCATTGTATACTGAAAATCAGGAAAGGCGGTGAAGCCGTGAGACAGAAAACAGAGACGCTTTCGGAGCGTGTGGCGGAAAAAATCCGGCAGTATATTATTGACCATGAGATGAATGCAGGGGACAGACTGCCCAATGAGCTGCAGATGGCGGAGTACTGCCAGGTGGGCCGGGGAACGGTCCGGGATGCCATAAAGCTGCTGCGGTTTGAGGGGCTTGTGGAGGTCGTCCACGGAAGCGGCACCTACATTCTGAAGCCGAAGCAAAAGCCGATCGCGGCCAGCCGGTGGGAAGCGCCGAATCTTCTTGGGGCGTTTTCGCCGGAGGAGCTGCCGGACAAGGCGCTGGAGTTTTCTGAGGTGAGGCTGATGCTGGAGCCGGATATTGCGGCGCTGGCGGCTGCCAATGCCACCTACGCGGACTGCCGGCGGCTGCTTGAGCTGGAGGCGGAGGTGCGCCAGAAAATCCAGCTGCAGGAACCTCACTATGAAAAGGATATTGCCTTCCATCTTCAGATTGCCAGGTGTGCTAAAAACGAAATTGCGTACAAGCTGATGGAGCTTGTAGTGAAGGGGATTCCGCTGTTCTGCAGAGTGACCAATGACGAGCTGGCAAACCAGACGGTAAAATTCCATCATATGATTGCGGAGTCTATCGAGCGGGGGGACGTAAACGGAGCGCGCTACAGCATGATCGATCATTTGAACTGTATCAGAAGGAGAATTATTGAGGAACTGGAACGTCAGAAGACTATGGAAAAGTCATCGAATGAATTTTGATAAAACTGTGCAATATTAACAATAAAAACCGAGGAATATAGAAACAATATTCCATATATCGACAGAAGATGTCTGATGTGCTACACTGCAATCATCAGACATCTTTTGTTTTTGCAGAATAACTGGAAACGAATTTGAAAAATGGAGGAAGACAAGTATGCGGAGAAGAAAGTATTTGTTGTCTGGAATCGTGGTATTGGCGGCCCTTGGCCTTGCTGCATGCGGGGGCCATGGGGCGGCGGAAAATTCCGGAGACGGCGGGACGGCGGCTGCGTCGGAGGACGGAAGCCTGAACCTTACCATGGCGATGGTGGACAATTCTCAGTCCAATTATTACAGGGGAGCAAAGCGGATCGCGGATCTGGTCAGCGAGGCGACGGACGGGAAAATTCAGATAACCATCCAGTCCGGCGGCGTTCTGGGCGGAGAGACCGATACGCTGGATATGGTGATTCAGGGAGACTTAGACATGACCTCCTGCGCCAATGCTGTTCTGGCAAACTATATTCCGGAGATGGCTGTGCTGGATCAGGCATTTCTCTGGGACAGTGTGGATCAGGCAAACTACGCGGTGCAGAATGAGCTGGGAGCGCTGATTGAAGCGGAGGCAGAAAAGCAGGGCATCCATGTGCTTGGATATCTGGAATCCGGTTTCCGGGACGTATTCTCCAAAAAACCGATTCAGTCCCTGGATGATTTTAAGGGCGTGAAGATCCGGGTAATGCAGAACGAGGGCCAGCTGGCGGCCTTTACCGCCTTCGGCGCCAATCCGGTGGCCATTTCCGCCGCGGAGCAGTTTACGGCTCTGCAGCAGGGAACCATCGACGCCTGTGAAAATGCAGTATCCAACTGCTGGATCAACAAGTATTATGAGGCGGGCGTGACCTCTGTTACAAACACAAAGCACTGCTTCGTTTATATTCCGGTCTGCATGAGCGGCAATGCGTGGAATAAGATTCCGGAGGATATGAGAGAGGCATTTGCGGAAGCCGTGCAAAAGGGCTGTATGGATCAGTGGACTTACTTAAATGAGGCTAACGCGGAGGCGGCGGAAAATCTGAAAAACGCAGGAGTGGCCTTTTATGATATTGACACGGAGGCGCTGAAGAAGGCGTATCGGACAGCGCAGGAAAAGGCCGGAACTTCCTATGATGAAGCGTGGGAGGCGGCTATCGATGCGGCCAAGGCGGCGGTGCAGTAAGAGGAGGGCGCTATGAAGGGGCTGAAAAAACTTTTGTCATATGTGACAACGGCGGAATATGCCGTTATGGCCGCCGCCTTTGTCTCTATGGTTGTGTCCTATTTTATCTCTGTAGTAAACCGGAACTTTATCCAGGCATCCATGCCGTGGACAGAGGAGCTGGCGGTTTACAGCATGACCTACATGGCTTTGCTGGGAACGGAGGTGGGGCTTCGGGACGGCACTCAGGTGGCGGTGACGGCTGTGGTGGACAAGCTTCACGGCACGGTCCGCAAGGCGGCGGACCTGATCCGGCAGACGGTGCTGGCAGGCTTCTCTCTGGTTATGCTGACAGCAGGAGCCGCCCTGGTGGAGAAGCAGCTTCAGACAGGACAGACCACGCCGGTTATGAAGCTGCCCATGTCTTTGATGTATTTCTCACTGGTGCTGGCCTTTGGTCTGATTTTTCTGATTCAGACGGCTGTGCTGCTGAGACAGCTTGCGGATTTTGGAAAGAAGGAGGGGGATAGGACATGAGTGCGGGAGTGATTTTATTTTCCGTGTTTATTCTCTGCCTGGTGATTGGCGTACCGGTTTCCATTTCTCTGGGGATGGCGTCTCTGACCGCGGTGATATTCGGAGGCCTTCCGGCGTCCTCGACAGCCGTTGCCCAGCGGATATTCGGAGGCCTGCAGTCCAGCTCCATTATGGCTATCGCGTTTTTTGTGCTGGCGGGAAATCTGATGACAAAGGGTGGAATATCCAGGCGGATTGTGGATTTTGCCGACTGCCTGGTGGGAAATGTCCGGGGCGGTATGAGCCTGGCGCTGGTTCTGGCCTGCGCGTTCTTTGCGGCTCTTTCCGGATCTGCGCCGGCGACGGTAATCGCTATCGGAACCATGCTTTACGGGGACATGATAAAAAAGGGGTATCCGGGACCGAGGACAGCGGGACTTCTGGTGGTGTCCGGCGGCCTGGGGCCGATTATCCCGCCGTCCATCATCATGGTTATTTACTGTACCCTGACAGGAGCTTCTGTGGGAAGCATGTTCAAGCAGGGCATGATGATCGGCGTTGTGATTATGCTGGTGCTGATGGCGGAGGTTCTCTGGTTCGCCAATAAGGAAAAATGGCCGAAGCAGGATGTAAAGCGCGGGCCCGGAGAGATATTTAAAATCTTTCTGGACGCGGTTCCGGCTCTTCTGACGCCGGTGATCGTTCTGGGAGGAATTTACTCCGGCATGCTGACGGCCACAGAAAGCGCGGCGGTGGCGGTGGTGTGGGCCGGGATTGCCGGGGCGTTTATTTACCGGGAACTGAATCTGAAAGATTTTATCCGGATTATCCGGGATTCCGCAAAAAGCTCTGCCATGATCCTGTTTATTATTGCCGCGTCCACGGCGTTTTCCTGGGTGTTTACCGTGTCCGGCGCGTCACAGGCGCTGGTGGATACGGTGATCAGCATGCATTTAAATCCCATGATGTTCTGCCTGGTGGTGGCGGTGATCCTTCTGATCTTCGGAACCTTTATGGAAGGAACGGCGATTGCGGTGCTGCTGGTTCCGGTGCTCTGGCCGATTGCCCAGAGCATGGGCATCAACGTGATTCACTTCGGAATGATCGTGTGCATTTCCAATGTGGTGGGAACCATGACGCCTCCGGTGGCGGTGAATATTTATTCGGCGGCCACCGTGTCAAAGCTCAAGCTGGGGGAGATCGCCGGGGCGGAGATTCCATTTTTAATTGGTTATGTGGGAGTGTTTTTCCTCTGCGTATTTTCAGAATGGTTCTGTACGTTTCTTATTTAAGTGAGGAGGCTTGATTATGATACAGGGAGCAGTGACAAGGGAACGGATGAGAAAGTGGAAGCTTCAGTCCCCGGAGGAGTATGGATTTCATAAGGTGGCTGTGCCTGGCAGGGAGGACTGTCAGGCGGTGGCGGTATACAGGCTGAACCTGGCGGCGGGGCAGAGCTATGAGCTGCGGCCGGACGGCGAGGAAATGAGCTGTGTCTGTATTAAGGGGCAGGCTGCGGTCGGTCTGGCGGGACAGACCTGTGACTGCCGCCGGTTTGATTCCTTTTATACGGCAGGCGGACATGCCGCCCGCATCCAGGCGGGGACGGAGTGCATATTTTACATTGGAGCGGCGGTTGACGAGGGCTATGGAAAGCCGTTTTTCCGGGCCTTTGACCGTCAGCAGCCGTTGGGAGAAATTCGTCAGATCCATGGGAAGGGAGTGGGACGGAGGGAGGTTTTTATGACCCTCAATCAGGAAATGCCTGCGTCCCGCCTGATTACGGGACTGACCTGGAGCGCCAATGGCGCCTGGACCAGCTGGCCGCCGCATCAGCATGAGGCGGATCTGGAGGAGGCTTACTGCTACTTTGATATGGATGAGCCCCATTTCGGCCTGCATCTGAGCTACATGGAGCCGGGGGATGTGGACAATATTGCGGCGCATCCGGTAAGCAGCGGCAGTGTGGTGCTGGCGCCCAGAGGCTACCACCCTACGGCGGCGTCTCCCGGCACAAAAAATGCTTATTTCTGGGTGCTGGCGGCTCATTGCCATGAAAGCCGAAGCTACGATCTGGCAGTTCTGGATCCTGAACGGGCGCAGATGAACTGAAAAGAAAGAGAAAGAAGGAAGCGATCATGAAACAATATCATTCTATATATCTTCCCCAGTTTACTCTTGGAGAAGATGCCTTTGAAGCCTTTCCGGAGCGCATAGGAAAAGGGAAGAAAGCCGTGGTAATCTGCGGCCGGCGGGCGTGGGACGCGTCAAGGGAGTATGTGCTTCCGGCGCTCAGGCAGGCGGAAATCGGCCTGACCGGAGAGGTGGTCTACGGCAGAGAGGCCACGATGGAGAACGTGGAACGGCTGGAGAAGGATCCGGCCGTCCGGGAGGCGGAGGTGATTCTGGCCGTAGGCGGCGGAAAATGCATCGATACGGTGAAGGTTGTGGGCGACAGGCTCGGGCGGCCGGTTTACACCATTCCTTCCATCGCCTCCAACTGCGCCCCCATTACCCAGATCAGCATCCTGTACAATGAAGACGGCTCCTTCCGGGAAATCGTGAAGCTGAAAAATGTTCCGGCCCACTGCTTTATCAATCCGAAGCTGGTTCTGGCGGCTCCGGCCCGCTATTTCTGGGCAGGGATCGGAGACGCCATGGCGAAGCATGTGGAGTCGTCCTGGTCCGCCAGGGCAGGCGAGGCTCTTGACTACGGCAGCGCACTGGGCATTACGGCGGGACGCATGTGCTTTTACCCGATGCTTGAGAAGGCGGAGAAGGCCATGAAGGACGTGGAAAACGGCGTGGTAAGCAGGGAGCTGGAGGAAACGATTCTGAATATCGTCATTTCGCCGGGGATCGTCTCTGTTTCCGTGCATCCGGACTACAACGGCGGCATCGCCCACGCGCTGTTTTATGGGATGACCAGCCGGAAGCACATTGAGGAACGGCATCTTCACGGAGAGGTGGTTTCCTATGGCACGCTGGTGAATCTTATGGTGGATCAGGACTGGGAAAAGCTTGGGCAGGCATGGCGGCTTAACAAGGCGGTCAAGCTGCCCACCTGTCTGGCCGATCTGGAGCTGGAGGCCGCGGATCCTCTGGAGGACGTGCTGAAGGTAACCATGGAAAATCAGGAAATGAAGCATACGCCGTACCCGGTGACGAAGGAAATGATCCGGGAGGCCATCGCGGCGCTGGAGGTCTATCAGGGATAAGAAGAAAAGGAAGGGGAGTGCATAAAATGGCATATGATTATAAAGAAAAATTCCGTGTTGCAGGAAAGAAATGCATTGTGACCGGCGGGGCTCAGGGACTGTCCCGGGGCATGGCCGAAGGACTGCTGGAGAACGGCGCAGAGGTGGTTTTGATGGATCTTCAGAAGGAAAAGCTGGAGCAGGCGGTGGAGGAATACCGCAGGCTGGGTTATCAGGCTTACGGCGTGGCCGGCGATTTGTCCCGGAAGGCAGAGCTGGACCGGATGTTTGACGAGGCGATGAAGCTTCTGGGCGGCAGGCTGGACGTGATGATCCCCGCCGCCGGCATTCAGCGGCGATATGAGCCCTGGGAATTTCCGGAGGAAATGTGGAATCTGGTGATCAATGTGGATTTGAACCATGTGTGGTTCATGTGCCAGCGGGCTATTCAGGTGATGAAGGACAGAGATTCGGTGGGGAAGATTATCAACATCGGCTCCATGAATTCCTTCTTCGGGGGAACCACCGTGCCGGCCTACTCCGCGGCCAAGGGTGCCGTAACTCAGTTGTCCAAGAGCATTGCCTCTGACTGCGCAGATCACGGCATCTGCTGCAACGTGATCGCCCCCGGCTATATGGATACGGAAATGTGCGCCAATATGAGCCAGGACCGCAGGGACGAGTGTACGAAGCGGATCCCGGCAGGCCGCTGGGGAACCCCGGAGGACTTAAAGGGGCCGGTGCTTTTCCTGGCATCCGCTGCCAGCGATTATCTGAATGGGGCGGTGATTCCGGTGGACGGGGGATTTTTGGTGAAGTCATAGGCCGGGGGAAAGGAGCTCCCTTTTCTCCGCCAGTTTTTTCATGGCGATCCAGTAGTTTCTTGTGCGCTGATTCCTAGCGGCTGTTATGAGTGCGGCGCAGCGCCCGGGAGACTCCAGCCAGTCGGGGCGCGTCAGTCCTGTCAGCAGACAGCGGCGCAGCTCCGCCTGCTGGCAGCCGGACAGCCCGTTTTGCTGGCAGGCGTTCAAAAGCTCAGCTGCTGACTTCTCATAGGCCGGATGGCAGAAATCATCCTCCAGCGCGCTGTAGGACAAGTCGCACACGGGAAATATGCCGTCCGGATCAGCCAGAAAGCTGCCGTCCTCAGAGGATTCCCGAACATAAAGATAATACAGGCAGGCGGATTTTCCCTCCTTACGCCGCAGGATCCGGCCCAGACGCTGGATGCGCTGACGGCTGACGGAGGATCCGGACAGGACGATGCCGACAGATGCCTCCGGCACATCGATTCCTTCATCCAGGCCCTTGCAGCTTACCAGAATGCGGTAGATTCCGTCACGATAAGCTGCAAGGGTATTTTTCTTTGCCTGCGGCGTCATCTGGGAATGATAGCAGCCGACGCCCTTCCGCTTGTAGGCCAGGTTCAGGTAAAACGCGGCAAGAGAATCCTCTCCCTCATCCCGGGCTATTTTGCGGAGAACGGAAAACAGCCGGGACGAACCAAGCTGCTTTATGGACGGATACCAGGAAACCAGCTGCCGGTAGAGGGCGCTCATCTGATCGCTCAGGTCAGAATACTCCCGCAGCTCCTGAGCGGAAAAGGAGAGCCCTATGTGGTAAATGGAAAAAGAGCTTACGTAGCCGTCTCTGAGGGCGTCAGCAAAACGGTAGCGGTATATTTCCTTTCCCAGAGCTGGTTTCAGTACCGTTTCATAGTCCTCCGGGCGGATGGTGGCGGAAAGGCCAAGGGAGTGATAACGCCGGAGCATGGCGCCGGAGCTGCCGGCTTCCTGATTCAGAAAGTCAAAGATCCGGCTGTTTTCCGGGCTGGCGCAGCGGTGGCATTCGTCCATAATCAAAAGGACGTGGTATCCCTGCTTCATATCCGCCAGAATATGACGGGCAATGGCATGACGGGCGGAATTCAGAACGTAAACCAGATAATCCTGTTCCGGATCCTCTTTCCGGCTGCCATGGAAAATACCGCACTGAGGCTCCGATATGCCCAGAGCCGGCAGAACAGACTTTAACTCTTTGATCCACTGGGCTGCCAGCGGAACAGACGGAACCACAATTATACGCGGAGCTTCAGCCTTTGGAGAAAAAGCTGAAGGACATGACAGCAGCGGCTCAGAAATTATATAAAACCATTGCGAAGGATACGGAAAGCGGAGAGTTTGCACAGCAGATGCTGGCCATCTGTGAGGAAAAGGGCGTGGATGTGACAGGCGAATATCCGGTATACGAGATGTTCCCGTACCGGGTAAAGTTCGATACGGAAAATCAGGATATCTATCTGAACCGGAAAAAGGTGCCGTCTCTGCGTCCTTTAAGCTTTGTGCAGACGGTGAAGGACGGACAGGACAGGTTAAACAGCGCGTCCTTTAACGCGGCAACATTCCTGAATGAGCTGGCTGACGCTTATGATACGGCAATTTTGAAGCTGAAGAAAAGGGAAGAAAGCGACCTGTATCTGTCGCAGGTCTATAAATTCCTGGTGCCGATGAGCCGCTCCAGAAAGGAGTATGATCAGCAGAGCTTTGCCTTTGATCTGGCGAGACTCTACCGCTCCGGCCTGGAGGAGACGAAGAGCGGAAGAAGATTCCAGTTCGGTTCCAGCCGCCAGTATGAGAAGTGCATCCGTATTCTGGATAATGACGGCAAGGAACAGTTCCTGGCGACAATTCAGTTTTTCAAACAGTCATAAGGATATTCTGAAAGCGCTGTCAGGGAGCTTTCATAATGAGAACATCAAGGCCGTGTCAGAATGGCCGGAAATGGAGCAGGCAATATGGTTTTTGAGAATACAGCAGGACAGGGCCAGGCGGATCGGGAGCGTCTGTTAAAAGGCCAGGCGCCGGAAAAACAGGAGCTTCTCCGGGGCTTGTCTGTGGGTATTGAATTTCTGTCGGATTTCTGGAAGACGAAGTATTTTGAGGAATATATCCGGGGCGGCGGAAGCAAGATGAAGTTCGTGACGGGCAGGCCGGGCAGCGGGAAGACACATTTTCTGAGGCTGGCAGCCGGGCTGGCGGCTGACATGGGGTATAAGACGGTCTGCTTTTCCGCCAGGGATATATGGCTTCACGATTTTAAGGAAATTTATGTGGAAATATTGTCCCAGTGCGATATTCTGGAATGCCTGGAGGGCTGCGCCCGCCAGATCGTGGCCCGTGTCGGGTATCAGCCGGATGAGATTCCGGAGGGGATGACCTTTATGGATTATCTGTCCCAGCAGAGCATGGCGGATGCGATTACCAAGCGGGAAATCCGCCTGCAGTTAAAAGAGATGTTTCTGGACAATCCGCTGCTGGACAATAATTTTGCCCTGGCCTGCAGCCTTCTGACCGGTGGGATTCTTGGCCATCCGGTGCTGGAGAATCAGAACCGGGAGCTGCTGGACAATGATAACCAGGGCATCAAATCCTATCAGGCACTGTGGATGCGGATACAGAATGAGGTGGTGGGTGCGCGGTTTAACTGCTTTGCGGATATTGTGGATCTGGACAGACTGGGAGAGCAGATTTACACGGTGCCGAAGCTTGTGGAGATGTCAGAGCGGTTTGCGCAGGCTCTTGGCAGAGGCGAAGAGATAACGGCAGAAGGTGCGGAGCATATTTTAAGCCATTCCCGTATGGGCGGCGTGGGACTGCCCAGGCTGGTTCTGGAGGCGGTTCTGAGCGGAACAGAGACAGCCTGTGAGCCGAAGCGGAACAGTCAGGAAAACGATACAGAAGGAGGTGAACGCAATGTTTGATATGGAGGCCAGACATATGATAGAGGCGCTGCGTTCCGGTATTCCGTCCAGAACAGTGGGGAAATATTTCTCTGAGGCCAGGCCGCAGATTATGAAGGAGCTTTCTGACCGTTTGGAACGGGTGAGTGAAACAGGAGAACCCGATGGACAAGCTGTACCTGATGTATCAGAAGATGATCAGCAACACCTATCTTCCGGGGCGGAAGCAGCCGGGCTTTCTCCAGGCACTGGAGCAGCTGACGCCCAACAGCCCGATGGCCAGCGAGCTGCTGCTTTATGCAGCCAAAGAGCTGGAGACGGATAAGCTGTATTATCTTCTCCGTTCCTATATGAGTACAGAGGATCAGGAGGAGCGGTTCCTGCTTCAGGCGGATCAGGAGGGGGATTTTGTGACCAACGGCCTGCTGAAGAAGATTTATAAGTGGATTTTCAGCCAGACGGCAAAGTACAATGTGAATTTCACCAAGACAAAGCACTGTATGGATTATTTTCGATTTATGAGCCACCTTTTTGGACGGCTGGGATATAACGGCTGGGTGATTCTGGTGGATGAAGCAGAGCTGATGGGACGTCTTGGGAAAAAGGCCAGACTTAATGCCTACCATAACATGGGACGTTTTCTGATTCCGGAAAAAGGCCTGGAGTCGGTATTTTCCATGTTCGCCTTAAGCGCCTCCTACACAGAGGATGTGATCGATGGAAAGCATGAATTTGAGAATCTGGCGGCAATTTATCCGGAACGTCAGGAGCCGGCAAAAACAGTGCTGAATATGCTGGTGAAGGCGCCGCAGCTGCTGCCGCTGACCAAGGAGGAGATCACCCAGGTGCTGGGAAGGATTCAGGAGTTTCACGGGCGTGCCTATGACTGGAATCCGCAGGTTTCCTTAGATACGATTGTGACGGCCGCACAGTCCGGCGGCTTTCTGCTGCGGACGAAGATCCGCGGAGCAATCGAGTTTTTTGACCAGCTGTATCAGTATGGGGAAGCCGGAGATACAAAAATCAATGAGCTGGGGATGGAGACCTTTGAGGAGGATGTGCCGCTGCTGGATGAGCTGGATG
>JAUNGW010000219.1 GCA_030524245.1 Eubacteriales bacterium | reverse complement strand
TACCGATAAGATGAAGCATGCGGCAAGCCTGAAGGTGGCCCTGGAGGTGGAGGCCCACAGCGGGGACAACTGGCTTGATGCAAAATAAATGACAGAAACAACAGATCACAGGAGGAAAAGACAATGGAAAATCTGGGATACTACAATGGGAAAATTGCACCGATTGAGGAGATGCTGGTGCCCATGAACGACAGAGTCTGCTATTTCGGAGACGGGGTTTACGAGGCGACTATGGTGAATAATCATAAGATTTTTGCGCTGCAGGATCATATTGACCGTTTCTTCAACAGCGCCGGTCTGGTTCAGATCCAGCTTCCTTTCACAAAGGAGGAGCTGGCGGACACCCTGAACAGCCTGGTAAAGCAGGTGGATAGCCCGGAGCAGATGCTTTACTGGCAGGCCACCAGAGGCACAGCGCCTAGAAATCATGTATTTCCCAAGGGGGTACAGGCCAATCTGTGGGTGACCATAAAGCCCATGAAGGTGAAGGATCAGGGAAAGAAGCTGAAGCTGACCACGGCGGAGGATACCAGATTTCTGCACTGCAATATCAAAACTCTGAATCTGATGATCAACTGTAGGGCAGCCAACCGGGCAGAGGAGCTGGGCTGTGATGAGAGCGTGTTCCACCGGGGCGATATTGTGACCGAGTGCGCCCACAGCAATATCAGCATCATCAAGGACGGCGTGTTTATTACTCATCCCACGGATCATTATATCCTGCCGGGGATTACGAGAAAGCATATCATTGAGATCTGTAAAGAGCATAATATTCCGGTGGATGAGACGCCGTTTACGCTGGAGCAGCTGATGGATGCAGACGAGGTGCTGGTGTCCAGCTCCACCCAGCTCTGCCGGTCGGCGGACACCATCGAGGGGAAACCGGTGGGCGGCCGTGCTCCGGAGCTGGTGAAGCTGATTCAGGACGCTTATATGGACAAATATCTGAAAGAAACAAAATAACGGAATAGTTATACGGACAGGCTGAGCACAGGAACAGGCTGATCCACAGTCAGGGAGTCCGGCGTCACCAGACAGTCGCAGGCCAGAATTTTCACACCGTTTGCGGCTGCGTGGGCCAGGGCCCCGGCAAATTCCGGATGAGTGCGCCGGTTGGCTTCAAAGCCGCGGACGCCTTTCATGGCGATCACGAACATGGCGCAGGCGCCGTAGCCCTCCCGGGCCGCATGTTCCAGCTCCCGCAGATGCTTAATGCCTCTTTCGGTAGGCGCATCAGGGAAGCGGGCGATG
Organism: Eubacteriales bacterium; assembly: GCA_030524245.1. Classification (GTDB taxonomy): domain Bacteria; phylum Bacillota; class Clostridia; order Lachnospirales; family Lachnospiraceae; genus Brotaphodocola. The sequence goes on along the minus strand of JAUNGW010000219.1, from coordinate 745 downwards.
CCCTCCTCCTCCAGAGTCACGCCCTTCACCTCGAGAAAGCAGGGCTTTCCTTTATAGTCAAAGGCGATGTCGAAACGGGAGTCCCCATAGCGGACCTCCCTGCGAGGGGAAAGCCCGTGGGAGGCCAGCCACCGGGCGGCGGCTTCGTTGGGAGCCTGGGAATCTATATTTACGAGCTCTTTGCCCGCTGCCGTGGTTTTAAAGACGCTGATCAGGGAATACTCGGTTTTCCGTCCGGCTGCCAGAGCATCCGGATGGTGCTGGAGATACACCGGCGCTCCGGAAATCAGAAGTTCCTTGCAGCGTCCGGTGTTTTTTACATGGCATTTTACAGTTTGACCGTTTAGCTGCGCGTAGGCAATGAAACGGTTCGGCCGTTCTAAAAAGACGGCAGGAACGATGTGCTCGTAGTGCATATTCAAAAATCCTTTCTGAATTTTGCAGTAATTTTGCCAGTTTTCATTGTATTTGTCAAGGAAAATATGATATGATGTAACCATTCAGGACGGCGGAAAAATAAAAATAAAAACAGGCGTCAAGCTTGCTTGTAAGCGTGTATTTATTTTTATTTTTCCATCGGATGAACATCCGATGCTTCTTGTCCGGCAATGCCGGGCAAGAAGATGCGCCGTCCTGAACAATTAAGGGATGAATAAAAATAAAAACAGGCGTCAAGCTTGCTTGTAAGCATGTATTTATTTTTATTTTTCCATCGGATGAACATCCGATGCTTCTTGTCCGGCAA
>JAUNGW010000055.1 GCA_030524245.1 Eubacteriales bacterium | reverse complement strand
GGGACATTTTCATATGTGGTATACTGAGACATTATCATAAATGGCTTATACCGGCCTCGAAAAAGCAAAAAGAGGACTTGCGGTATTTGGTAAAATATCATAAAATAGATTTACCTGTGCAAATAGACCATTTAAGCCGGAATGAAGCGTCTCGGCTTACGGATCAGATCATTTCACAGTACGGAAGAACTAAAAAAACAGCATCAGATTAAGAAAAAGAGGTGAATGTCATTATGATGAACATGCATAATAATAAAGGCAGACGCGCCCTTGTGATTATCGTGACCGTGATTGTGGTAGCGGCCATGGTAGTGCCGATGGTTCTGTCTGTAGCGGCAGTATAAAAAAGATATTGAGGGAATGGTTATGAAAAAAAGAGATTGGCTGGGCGGACTGGCTGCCGTGCTCTTGGCCGGAGCGGCAGCGGCTTCTCCCGCATACGCGAAGGAGGCTGTGATCCCGGAGGGGATTTTTGCAGGCGGGATCAGCCTTGGCGGGATGACGAAGGAGGCTGCCCAAAAGGAGCTGAAGGACTATACGGACGGATTGTCCGCCAGAAGGATTATTCTGGAGGTTGACGGAAACGAGGTGGAGACCACCGCCGGTGAACTGGGATTTTCCTGGGACAGCCGGGCGGCCGCGGATCAGGCGGCGGCATATACGGTGGAGGGCAACCTGATACAGCAGTATATGGAGCTGAAGGATCTGGAGAAGGAGCCGGTGGAGCTTTCGCTTGAGGCTGAGGTGGATGAGACTGCCATGACGGCGCTGATTCAGGAAAAGACCGAGGGCCTTGTGGCGGCGCCCAGGAACGCGTCCATCACCAGAGCGGACGGGAAGTTTGAGATCACGCCGGGAGAAGAGGGAAAGACCGTAGACATTGAGGCTGCAAAGACGGAGATTCTGCAAGCCCTGTCCGGCGCACCGGAGGGGGATGTGACTGTGGAAGCGCCTGTTTCTGTAAAGGAGCCGGAGATCACAGAGGAGCAGCTCGCCACCATCGGCGATGTGCTGGGAACCTTTTCCACAGATTTCAGCAGCAGCTCGTCCTCCAGAGCAGGCAATTTAAAAAATGGCGCCGGCAAGATCAACGGCCATCTGCTGATGCCGGGAGAATCCTTGTCCGGATATGAGTGCATGCATCCGTTTACAAAAGAAAACGGCTATTATTCAGCGGCTGCCTATGAAAACGGCCAGGTGGTCGACAGCATCGGCGGAGGAGTCTGCCAGATTTCCACAACGCTGTATCAGGCGGCCCTGCGGGCGGAGCTGGAGATCACGCAGAGACAGAATCACTCGATGATTGTGACCTATGTACAGCCGTCCATGGATGCGGCCATTGCGGGAACCTATAAGGATTTAAAGGTGACAAACAACTACAGCACGCCCATTTATGTGGAGGGCTATACCAGCGGACGGACGCTGACCTTTACCTTTTATGGAAAAGAGACACGCCCGGCCAACAGAACCATCGAATTTGTGTCCGAGACACTGAGCCGTATCAGTCCGGGAGCTCCGCAGGAGCGGGTGGACCGTTCTCTGGCTCCCGGCGCAAGACGTCAGATCCAGTCGGGCCACACCGGGATCAAGTCCCGCCTGTGGAAGGTGGTGAAGGTGGACGGCGTGGAGACGGAGCGGACTTTGCTTCACACGGATACCTACAATGCGTCCAAGGCGATTGTGCTGGTAGGACCGAAGGCTGCCCAGACGCCGGCTCAGACAGCTCCGGCCGCCACGCAGCCAGCGCAGACAGCGCCGGCCGAGACACAGCCGCCTGTGGAGACTTCACCGGCTGTGGTGGAAGGCATTCACGGCGGACCGGGCGTAACGGCGCCGGCCGCCACGCAGGCCCCTCAGACGGAAGCGCCTGCACCGGCGCCCGCTGAGACACAGCCTGCGCCGGCTCCGGCGCCGGCCGAGACGCAGCCTGCGGCGCCGGCGGAAGCGGGCGCCGGTGAATAAGCCGGGACGGATGCCGCGGCTTATGGGACGGCGGTGAAAGGAGCGGGGGGTAAGCCCCCGGAAGAAGGGATACACCATCATGATGCGAAGAATTGAGCGGCAGAACACAGGCCTGATGGCGCCGGGACAGGATCTGGTGGCGGCAGGCATGGCCGGACTTGCGGGGGCGGCTGTTCTGGCTGAAAGACGGAGGGCTGAGCTGCTAAGCTGGTTTTCCGCGGATTATCTTGAGGAGATTATCAGCCGGAGGCGGCAGCTGAGGGAGCGGATGGCGGCCTTTCCGGATCAGAGCCAGGTTATGGCGGAATTTTCCCATTGCGGGATTACAGAGGCAGAGTTCTCCGGCGAGGGCGGAATTCTGCGGACCATATGGAACTTAAGCGGAGCATACGAAACCGGCGTGGAATTTTACCTGCGCCGGATTCCTGTTACACAGGGAACCATTGAGATCTGCGAGCGGCTGGAGGTGAACCCTTACCGGCTGTACAGCCGGGACTGCTGGCTTCTGGCGGCGGAAAACGGCGGCCGGCTGGCAAAGGAGCTGGAGAGCCGCGGGATTTTTGCGGCGGTGATCGGACGGGTCAGAACCGGCATTGCGCGGGAGATGGTGGTGCAGGAAGGCAGAGGCTTTTTGGAGCGCCCGCAGCCGGACGAGCTTTTGAGGCTGATTCCGGATTTTACATTGGAACAGGAACCATGAAATTCATAAAAACAGGAGGCAATCGGAAATGAGAGAGAGAATTTTGGCGGTGATTGAAAAAAACAGCAGAATCGATATTCACGATCTGGCGGTTCTTTTAGGTGAAAGCGAGGCAGCGGTGGCCAATGAGATTGCCGAGATGGAGAAGGAGCGGATCATCTGCGGATATCATACGCTGATCAACTGGGACAATACCAGCGAGGAGAAGATCAGCGCGCTGATTGAGGTAAAGGTAATTCCCCAGCGCGGGATGGGATTTGACAAGCTGGCAGAGCGGATTTACCAGTACAGCGAGGTCAACGCCCTGTATCTGATGGCCGGCGGTTTTGATTTTATGGTAATCATCGAGGGCAAGACCATGCGCCAGGTGGCCCAGTTTGTTTCTGACAAGCTTGCTCCGCTGGATTCCATCCAGAGCACTGCTACTCATTTTGTTCTGAAAAAATATAAGGATCACGGCACAGTGCTCAGTGACGAGATCGAGGATGAAAGGATGCTGATTACGCCGTGAGAGATCCGTTAAATAAAATCATAACAACGATTCCGCCGTCTGGAATCCGCAAATATTTTGATATTGCAAGCGAGATGAAGGATGCCATTTCCCTCGGTGTGGGCGAGCCGGATTTTGATACTCCGTGGCACATCCGGGAGGAGGGCATTTATTCCCTGGAAAAGGGCCGTACCTTTTATACCTCCAATGCCGGCCTGAAGGAATTAAAGGACGAAATACACAAGTATCTGCGGCGCCGGTTTGACGTTGCCTATGATCCGGGCACAGAGATTATGGTGACGGTAGGCGGCAGCGAGGCCATCGACGCGGCCATGCGCGCCATGCTGGATCCGGGAGACGAGGTGCTGATTCCTCAGCCCAGCTATGTTTCCTACGTGCCCTGTGCGCTTCTGGCCGGAGCGAAGCCGGTTATTATCGAGCTGGAGGAGAAGGACGAGTTCCGTCTGACGCCGGAAAAGCTTCTGGAAAAGATTACGCCGAAGACGAAGATGCTTGTGCTTCCCTTCCCCAATAACCCCACCGGCGCCGTGATGCGCCGCGCCGATCTGGAGAAGATCGCGAAGATCGTGGAGGAGAAGGATCTGTTTGTGCTGTCTGATGAGATTTACGCAGAGCTGACCTACGGAGACGAGGAGCATGTGACCATTGCGTCTCTGCCTGGCATGCAGGAGCGGACGGTGCTGATCAACGGCTTTTCCAAGTCCTATGCCATGACCGGCTGGCGCCTTGGCTATGCCTGCGCTCCGGCAGTGATCTTAAAGCAGATGCTGAAGGTTCATCAGTTCGCCATTATGTGCGCCCCGACCACAAGCCAGTATGCGGCGGTGGAGGCCTTAAGAAACGGAGACGAGGACGTCAGGTACATGAGAGAGTCCTACGACCAGCGGCGCCGGTTTTTGATGAATGCCTTTGCGGAGATGGGCATGGACTGCTTTGAACCTCTCGGCGCGTTTTACACCTTCCCGAGCGTGAAGCGGTTTGGCATGACCTCCGATGAGTTCGTCACAAGGCTTCTGATGGAGGAGAAGGTGGCCGTTGTTCCCGGAACAGCCTTCGGCGACTGCGGAGAGGGATTTTTAAGAATTTCCTACGCCTATTCCTTAAAGAGCTTAAAGGAGGCCCTGGGGCGGGTCGCACGGTTTGTGGAGCGGCTTGACAGGGAACAGGGAGGCCGCGGATGAATGTTGTTCTGTACGAGCCGGAGATGCCCTTAAATACCGGAAATATCGGCCGGACCTGCGTGGCGACCAATACCAGGCTGCACCTGATTGAGCCGCTGGGCTTCAGGCTGAATGAAAAGGCTGTAAAAAGAGCAGGACTGGACTATTGGGATAAACTGGATGTGACGGTGTACAGTGATTTCCAGGATTTTCTGGACAGAAATCCCGGGGCGAAGCTCTACATGGCCACGACAAAGGCGCCCAGGGTGTATACGGAAGCGAGATATGAGCCGGACTGTTATCTGATGTTCGGAAAGGAAAGCGCCGGGATCCCGGAGGAAATTCTGATTGAACACAAGGAGGACTGCGTGCGGATCCCCATGTGGGGGGATATCCGCTCGCTGAATCTGGCCAATTCCGTGGCTGTTGTGCTCTATGAGGCGCTGCGGCAGAACGGCTTTGAGAAGATGACCACGGAAGGCCATCTTCACCGTCTTCAGTGGAAAGAATAGCTGCGGCTGTTTAAAAATTGTCTGCGGTCATTACCTTTCCGGCAAGAATCTCCTCATAGTCCTTCAGATTCCGCTGCAGCAGCTCCGGCGTGTTTAAGCCGTAGGGGCAGCGGGCGGCGCACTTGCCGCAGTGAAGGCAGTTCTTGATCTTCATCATCTTTTCCTGCCCTGCCGCGGATAAATGGGAGGCCGAGGGGGAGCGGCGCAGCAGCAGGGACATGCGGGCGCAGTTGTTGATCTCGATGCCTGCCGGACATGGCATGCAGTAGCCGCAGCCGCGGCAGAAGCTGCCGGAGAGCAGTGCTCTGTCTCTCTCAATCAGGGCGCGGATCTCATCGCTCATGAGCGGAGGATTGTCAATGAAGGAAATAAACTCCTCCAGCTCGCTCATCTTCTGGATCCCCCAGATGGGAAGTACATTATCATACTGATCCGCAAAGGCGTAAGCGGCAGCAGCGCTGGTGATCAGTCCGCCGGATAAGGATTTCATGGCGATAAAGCCCATGTCATGCCCCTTGCAGCCGGACACCAGAGCCAGATCCTTTTCTGTGGCCAGATAGCAGAAGGGGAACTGCAGCGTAGCGTAAAGCCCGGATTCTATGGCTTCGTGGGCAACAGACAGCCGGTGGTTGGTGATTCCTATAAACCGGATCTTCCCCTGCTCCCTGGCCTGCAGGGCAGCGTCGTAAAGCCCCGAAGCATCTCCCGGCTTCGGGCAGAACGCCGGATTGTGGAACTGATAAATATCGATACAGTCTGTTTTCAGAAGACGCAGGCTGGTCTCCAGATCCTTCCAGAAGCCGTCCGCAGTTTTGGCCATGGTTTTGGTGGCCAGATAAATGTGGCTGCGCACATCACTCAATGCATAGCCGATCTTCTCCTCGCTGTCAGTGTAAGCCCTGGCAGTATCAAAAAATGTGATGCCGCTGTGATAAGCCTTCCTTAAGACAGCCGCCGCTTCCTCTTTCGTAATGCGCTGAATCGGAAGTGCGCCGAACCCGTTTTTGTTGACCGTAATACCGGTCCTTCCAAGCGTAACCTGTGACATGTGAATTCTCCTTTTCTGACGGTCTGTTTCCTGCAATCTGTGAAGTGTTCACATTATAACATCATTTATTTTCCCTATCAATAAAATTTCTCGAAAAAAGTACTTGCCAAATTAGTTAGTATATGCTAATATATACCCAGGTTAGAAATTACTAACTGACATGTGAATATTCTATACATTTCGACACTGCTTTCATCTGACCCGTGAAAGCAGGACTCAACTCCTATGAAAAATGGACCGTACTCCGCAGGTACGGCCCATTTTTTTTCTATGAAAGCGTTGTCAAGCGGCTGTGCAGACTGCGTGCTTGCACGCGAGGATGCACAGCCATTTGACAACCAAGACGGAATGAGCAAGGAGGGCGACAGCCCGGAATGCGAATTCTGTCGGCGATTGCGAGAGCGCGAAGCGCGAAGCAATCGGCTTTCATAGATAAAAAGCGTTGTCAAGCGGCTGTGCAGACTGCGTGCTTGCATGCAAGGATGCACAGACATTTGACAGGCTAACCCGAATGGAGCACGCAGGGCGATAGCCCGTCTTGTCATTTACAGCCATGGATGATAAAATAAGAACATCAGACACCATCACACAGGAACGGCAGGGTGAATATGAAGCATTCTCTTTATTATAAGTTTATTTTGGGATATCTGGCCTTCTGGCTTTTGAGCTTTGCGGCGATTTCCACGCTTTCAGCCAGAATGATGTACCGGCATCAGACCGAGATATATGCAGAGGCCATGTACGATGAGGCGAATATGATTGCAACATCCTACAGCAGCGTTTATCTGGGAAAGAAGCAGGACATGGACACGGCCTACGCGCAGCTCCAGGCAGTGGCGGAGTTTGTGAAGGCGGAGGTCTGGATTGTGAACCGCCAGGGGACGATTGTGGCGGACAGCGCCGGATCAGCCAGGGTGAAGACAGAGATCGAGGGCTTCGATCCGGCGGGAACCGGCAACAAGTCCTACAGCACCGGCGACTATTACGGGCAGTTCCCTTATGATGTGTTAAGCGTTTCCGCCCCCATTACCGGCAATTACAATACTTACGGCTATGTGCTGGTTCATGTGCCGGTATCGATCATCTGGGAGACCAGCAACCAGAGCCTGAATGTGATCTATATTTCAGCGGCTGTGATTTTTGCACTGTCCCTGATTATTCTTCTTGTATTTACAAAGACGGTGTATTTTCCCCTCAAGCGGATCACGGAGGGAGCCAATGAGTACGCGGCGGGAAACCTGGAGCACCATATTGAGCTGAATACCAGGGACGAGATGGGATATCTGGCGGCGACTCTGAATTATATGTCCGGGGAGCTGGACAAGATGGAGGTGTACCAGCGCAATTTTATCGCCAACGTATCCCACGATTTCCGGTCGCCTCTGACCTCCATCAAGGGGTATCTGGAAGCCATCATCGACGGCACGATTCCGCCGGAGATGTATGAAAAGTACCTGACCAGAGTGATTGCAGAGACGGAGCGGCTGACGAAGCTGACCCAGGGGATGCTGACCTTAAATTCCCTGGACAGCAAGGGATATCTGTCCAGGACCAGCTTTGACATCAACCGGGTGATTAAGGACACGGCGGCGACCTTTGAGGTGACCTGCAATGCCAGAGATATTACCTTTGACCTGACATTTTCCGAGGCAATCCTTATGGTATACGCGGATCTCGGGAAGATTCAGCAGGTGCTGTACAACCTGATCGACAATGCCATCAAGTTCAGCCATCACGGCTCCACGATTTATATTCAGACCTACACGAGAAATGAAAAAATCTTTGTTTCCGTGAAGGATACGGGCATTGGGATTCCCAAGGACAGCGTGAAAAAGATCTGGGAGCGGTTTTATAAGTCAGATCAGTCCCGGGGAAAGGATAAGAAGGGCACCGGACTTGGGCTGGCCATTGTGAAGGAGATTATTCAGGCTCACGGGGAGAATATTGATGTGATCAGCACCGAGGATGTGGGTTCGGAGTTTATATTTTCATTGCCGCGGTCAGCGGGCGCGTAAGCGGCGGGGAAGGATTCAGGAGGAAGGACATGGAGAGAAGAATGGAGAGGAAGCATGTGAAGGGAGGACGGCTGCGTCTGGCTGCGGGGATCATTCTGGCGGCAGTGATGACGGCTGCGGGAGCCGCCGGTGCGCTGGCGCAGGAGCGGCAGAAGATAGACGAGATTCACCTTACGGTGGAGTCCAGCATCCAGTCGGGCAGCAGCAGCGGAAACGTGCGGGTGACCAGCGGCGACGACAGGTTCCGGGTCAGCGGCGCGGAGATTTTAAATGACGATGACGAGTGGATCGGAGGCATGACACCCCGGGTTTCGGTGGAGCTGTATGCCCGGAGCGGCTATTATTTTTCCGGCACGAGCAAGAGTATGTTTACGTTGTCCGGCGATGACGCCCGGGTGACTGCGGTCCGGCGGGAGGACGATCAGACTACGCTGATCGTGACCTTAAAGCTGGACAAGCTGGAGAATGGAGATCTGACGGTAACAGGCGCGGAGTGGGACGAGGGCAGCGGAACCGCGTCCTGGGATGAAAATCCCAACGCCAGATATTATCAGGTGCGTCTGTACCGGGATGATAAGTCCCTGACCGGCTCCAGAACAGCTTACGACACCAGTTATGAATTCGGCGGATATATTACAAAACGGGGCGATTATTACTTCGAGGTGCGGGCTGTGGGAAGCGGCTCGGAAAAGGGTGACTGGGAAAGCTCAGATACCTGGTACGTGTCGGCCAGAGAGGCGGACGATATCAGCTACGGCTACGAAACGTCTCCCGGAAGCAGCCAGGGAAGCTACGGTCCTGGCGGCTGGACGCCGGCAGAGGGACACGGACATTCCGGCGGCCCCGGAGTATCCCAGGGAGGTTCCGGAAGCGGTGGTCCCGGTGTTTCTTCCGGCAGCTCCGGAAGCGGCGGCCCCGGCGTGCAGCAGGGAATCAGCACCAGCACCAGCAGCGGCAATCACTGGTGCCTGGATCAGAGCGGCTGGTGGTTCCAGTTTGCGGACGGCTCCTGGCCGAGGGACTGCTGGCGGCAGATTGATGGCAAATGGTACTGCTTTGGGCAGAACGGATATATCCGCTGCGGCTGGATCGAGTGGTCCGGCAGGTGGTATTATACGGAGGCCAGCGGAGCGATGCTGGTGAACGCCAAAACCCCGGACGGCTATTACGTAGGCGGAGACGGGGCATGGATTCCGTAGAAAGTCCTGCACAGCTCCCATTTCTTTTACACAGAGCCGTGATTTTTACTTACAAAAGGCGCCCGGCGCAGATTGTGGATTGACAAGAAAATAACGACATGTTAGACTGAAGCTGCAGACGTAAATCAGCGGCAGAAGCCGCAGTTTTGGGAGGAAAGAACAATGAGAAAATCAGGCAAGAAACTGGTTTCCGCAGTGATGGCGGCAGCTATGGCGCTGTCTTTGGCAGGATGCGGCAGCAAACCTGCTGACACCACCACCGCAGCAGAGGTATCTTCTGAGGCAGAGAGCAAAGCAGAGGAGACGGATGCCGCAGAGACAGAGGGGACGGGCGAGAGCCAGCAGGCCGATATTGTGGTAATCGGCGCAGGCGGAGCCGGTATGACCGCGGCGATCCAGGCAGTGCAGGATGGGGCGACAGACGTGGTTGTCCTGGAGAAGATGCCCATTACAGGAGGCAACACCACCCGTTCCACCGGCGGTCTGAATGCCAGCGGAACCAAATATCAGGAAGCAGAGGGTATCGAGGACTCTGTGGAGCTGTTCGTGGAGGACACCATGAAGGGCGGCAAAGAGTTAAACGATAAGGAGCTGGTTACAGTGATGGCAGAGAACTCTGCGGCAGCTGTAGACTGGGTGAATGAAATCGGCGGAGATTTAAGCGTTGTGGGCATGTTCGGCGGAGCAAGCGTAAAGCGTATCCATCGTCCCACAGACACCTCTGCCGTGGGCCCCATGCTGGTAAAGGCCTTAAACGCGAAGATGGCAGAGCTGAATATTCCGGTGCTGCTGGAGACCACCGCAAAGGAAATCCTTGTCAATGATGAGGGCGCCGTGTGCGGCGTGACTGCGGAGGATAAGGACGGCAGGGAGATGACGATTGAGTGTACCGCGGTCGTTCTGGCTACCGGCGGCTTCGGCGCGAACGCAGCTATGGTGGAGGAGTATAAGCCGGATCTTGCCGGATTTGGCACCACAAACCATGCAGGCGCGACCGGAGACGGCATCACCATGGCAAAGGCTGTGGACGCGGCATTTGTCGATATGGATCAGATCCAGACCCATCCCACGGTAAATCCGGATACCCAGACCATGTACACCGAGGGTGTGCGCGGCAACGGCGCTATTCTGGTCAACAAAGAGGGCAGGCGTTTTGTGAACGAGCTGGAGACCCGCGATGTGGTTTCCGCAGCGATTCTGGAGCAGACCGATGGCCAGTGCTACATGATTTTTGATCAGGCGGTAAGAGACAGCCTGGCAGCGATTGAGTCCTATGTGAAGGCGGGTATCGTGACAGAGGCCGACACTCCGGAGGAGCTGGGCGAAGCCATCGGCGTTGACGGGGCAGCTCTGGCAGAGACCTTAAAAACCTACGCAGGATATCAGGCGGCAGGCAAGGATGAGGAGTTTGGACGGGAGAGCATGGAGCTTCCCTTAGACCAGCCCAAGTACTACGCAGCCCTTTGCGCACCGGCAATCCACCACACCATGGGCGGCGTGAAGATCAATACCAGCTGTGAGGTATTAAAAGAGGACGGCAGCGCGATTCCCGGACTGTTCGCCGCAGGCGAGGTAACCGGAGGCGTGCACGGAGCAAACCGCTTGGGCGGCAACGCGGTAACCGATATCGTTGTATTCGGACGGATTGCAGGAAGCGGAGCGGAGAGCTACGTGATGGCAAACGGCGGCAACACAGAGGCGGAGATTACGGCGTCTGACGATACCGCCGCTGCAGCTCCCGAGGTTCAGGGCAGCTTTAAGGACGGCGTATACGAGGGAACCGGCAAGGGCAACAACGGCGACATCACCGTGGAAGTAACCGTTGAGGGCGGCAGCATTACAGCCATCACCTTAAAGGAGCACGGCGAGACAGAGGGAATCTACGAGGCAGCGGAGAAGGGCGTGATCGCTGAGATCATCAAAACCCAGAATACCGAGGTAGACGCCGTATCCGGAGCCACCAATACCAGTAACGGCATCATGGAGGCCGTGGCAAACGCTCTGGCAGAAGCAAAATAATAGTAAACCAATAGTGAACCGTTAAAAAAACGAAAGCCTCCGGCGCAGAAGGATGAAAGCGCCGGAGGCTTTTATATTATCATAGGAAAGTGCGTCCCATGATATAAAAACGCTCCGCAAAGGATCGCACTGCGGCGGAATGGAATGATGCCGCTGATGCGACCCGCCGCAGGCGGAGAATCCTGCCTAGCAGGATTCTTTTAAAATCTGTCTGACAATACTTTCACAGAAAGAAGGAGCTGCCCTTCCCCCACAGAAGACAGCTCCCGGTCACGAACAAGTATGATACATTATACGTGTTGTCTGGTATCCCCATACCATCTAAGAAACTTAAGGATGTCGAACAAGCAACTCACTTTGTATTTCTTACAAGGAACAATATACCATTTTTTTCTGCTTTCGTCAAGAATATTTGTGCAAATTCTATCAGAAAAAGCCTGTTGAAAAGTTGAAATTCAAAAAAATGCATATAAGTGTCCGTTTCACACAAACATTCGTATGCAGAATGAGGGAATGTCCGGAATTATGGATATTTTTGCAGAAAACGGCCCATACTGGGTGTTAGAGACCACAGATGGAGAGGAGTGCAGGTCATGGCATTTTCAAAGGTGATGACAGATAATCTGGAACATTTTCAGAAGCTGATGAATACGGACAAAAATTTTGATGTGGTGTACCGGGTGATTGATCTGGGCGGGCGGAAGGCCTGCCTGTTTTTCGTGGATGGATTTACGAAGGATGAGGTGCTTTTAAAGGTTCTGCAGTCCTGGTGGAGCATCGGGGCTCAGGACATGCCGGAGGATGCGCATGCCTTTTCCAAAAAGTACCTGCCCTACGGCGAGGTGGGGCTCTTGGAACGGGAGCAGGATGTGGCGGTGCAGCTTTTGACGGGCATTACCTGCATTTTTATTGACGGGTATGACAAATGCCTGACGCTGGACTGCCGCACCTATCCGGCGCGCGGCGTTGGGGAGCCGGAAAAGGACAAGGTGATGAGGGGCTCCAGGGACGGCTTTGTGGAAACCCTGATTTTCAATACGGCTTTGATCCGGCGGCGGATCCGGGATCCGAAGCTGACCATGGAAATCCTGTCCGCGGGGGAAAGCTCCCATACGGACATCGCTGTGTGCTATATGGAGGGGAGGGCGGACGAAAATCTTCTGCAGGGGATTAAGAAACGGATCCGGGAGCTGCATGTGGACGCGCTGACGATGAACCAGGAAAGCCTGGCGGAAGCCATTTATCCGCATAAATGGTACAATCCCTTTCCAAAGTTTAAGTTTTCCGAGCGCCCGGACACGGCTGCGGCCTGTATTCTGGAGGGAAATATTATCATACTGGTGGACAATTCTCCGTCGGCTATGGTGCTTCCCTCATCGGTGTTCGATATTATCGAAGAGGCGGACGATTATTATTTCCCGCCGGTGACCGGCACCTACCTGCGCCTGTCCCGGATGGCCGCCTCGGTGCTCTGTCTGCTTCTGACGCCTGTCTGGCTGCTGCTGATGCAGCACGCGGACGCCCTGCCGCCATGGCTGGAATTTACGAAGCTGGCGGACCAGACCTACGTGCCGTTAATCTTTCAGCTTTTGATTCTGGAATTTGCGATCGACGGCCTGCGGCTGGCTGCCGTCAATACGCCCAGTATGCTGACGACGCCCTTAAGCGTGATCGCCGGTATTGTTCTGGGGGAATATTCCGTGAAATCCGGGTGGTTCAACAGCGAAACCATGCTTTATATGGCATTTGTGACCATTGCAAACTACAGCCAGTCCAGCTTTGAGCTGGGATACGCCCTGAAATTCATGCGGGTGATCATTCTGATTCTGACCAGTATGTTTGATGTGTGGGGGTTTGCGGCAGGGGTGCTTCTGTCTGTCTGCGCCATTGTTTTTAACAGGACCATTGCAGGGAAGAGCTATGTGTATCCGCTGATTCCGTTTTCCTGGCCGGAGGTGAAAAAGAGGTTTCTGAGGGGGCGGCTGCCAGTTGAGAAAAAAGGCGCGTAAAAGGCGGGAAGATGGAGCTGGAAATGCTTGTATTTCGGTGGAAATCGTTGTAAGATGAAGCTAACAAAGGGAAGAAAGGAAGCGGATATCATGACGACGATTCCAAAGGATCCGGCCATGCTTTTGAGCTTTTTGAACATGCAGCTCCGGGACCGCTATGAGTCGCTGGAGGAGCTTTGCAGCGTTCTGGATCTGGACCGGGCGGAGCTGGAGAGCAGGCTTGGGGCCATCGATTATCATTACAGCGCGGAGAGAAATCAGTTTGTGTAAGGGCAGATCTGCGGCAGATACTGCCCTTTTGCCTTCGTTTCTCCGGAAAGGAGAGGAGCTATGACATATGCGTCATCCCTGTGGGCCTGGGCTATGGAGCATCTGCTGTACATTAATCTGATTCTGTCGGTGGTGATTGTGTTTTTTCAGCGGCGAGATCCGAAAACGGTCTGGACCTGGCTGCTGCTTCTGTATTTCATACCGGTTTTCGGCTTCTTTTTTTATCTGATTTTTGCCCAGGATTACCGAAAGAGCAGGATGTTCCGGGTCAAGGAGGTGGAGGACCGCTTCCGCCGCTCCATCAAGCGTCAGGAGCTTTACTTTCAGTCGGGAGCAGATCCGGACGATTTGCTGGCTGCTGATTTTTCAGACCTGATTTATTATAATCTGGAGCAGTCGGGCGCGGTGCTGACGGCGAATAATCAGGTGGAGATCTTCACGGACGGACAGAAGAAGTTTGAGGATCTGCGGAGGGAATTAAGAAAAGCCAGGCGTTTCATCCATATTCAGTATTACATTATTAAAAATGACGAGCTGTTCGATTCCATCGTGTCGATTTTAAAGGAGCGGGTGCGGGCCGGCGTGGAGGTGCGCATTCTCTGGGACGGCATGGGCGGACGGTTCATGCCGGCAAGAAAATGGCGGGAGCTTGAGGCGGCGGGAGTCCGCACAGCCTGCTTTTTTCCTCCGTTTTTCGGGCGGCTGAACCTGCGCGTCAATTACCGGAACCACAGGAAAATTGTGGTGATCGACGGGCATGTGGGCTATGTGGGCGGCTTTAATATTGGACGTGAGTATCTGGGACGGGAGCCGCGGTTCGGATACTGGAGGGACACTCATCTGCGGATTAAGGGGGATGCGGTGATCAGTCTACAGATCCGGTTCGCGCTGGACTGGAATTATGCGGCGAAGGAAAATCTGTTTAAGGACGGCGTGTATTTTATGGATGGCAGGGCGGAGGAGTCTGGGGAGTCTGAAGAGTCCTGCAGGGCGCCGCTGGGAATCCAGATCATCACCAGCGGGCCGGATTCGGCCCAGAGGCAGATCCGGGACAATTATCTTCAGATGATCCACCGCGCCCATCACCATATTTACATTCAGACTCCGTATTTTGTGCCGGACGATGCGGTGCTGAGCGCCCTTAAGATGGCGGCGCAGTCCGGCCTTGACGTGCGGCTGATGATTCCCTGCAAGCCGGATCATCCCTTTGTCTATTGGGCGACCTATTCTTATGTGGGGGAGATGCTGGCGGCGGGAGCGCGCTGCTATACCTATGAAAAAGGCTTCCTTCATGCAAAATGCCTGATGACGGACGGGCGGGTCAGCTGCTGCGGCACGGCAAACATGGATATCCGCAGCTTTGAGCTGAATTTTGAGGTAAATGCCATGATTTATGACGGACAGACCACTGAGCGGCTGGAGGAGCTGTTTTTGGAGGATCTGACCTGCTGCCGGGAGGTGACGGCGGAGGTCTACGGCGCCAGAGGTCTGTGGGTGCGGATCCGGGAGCAGGCGTGCAGGCTGCTGTCGCCCCTTCTGTAGATTTCCAGGAGCAGCTGCATGAAAATGGTGTTCCCGGGTCATACTAAGACCATGGAAGCCATGAGAAAAATAAAAAACATACCTGCTGATTTTGTGAAATGCGGCATTGCCGGCTGGTGTCTGGAGGTGATATTCACCTCGGTGGAGTCCATTATGGCTCATGACTGGAGGCTGATGGGCAGAACCTCCCTCCTGATGTTTCCCATATACGGCTGCGGTGCGCTGCTGTCCCTCATCGGCATGGGCGTAGACCAGTGGATCGGCGGAAGGCCCCCGAATCTGCGGGATAAAATGATCCGCCACGGGATGCTTTACATGGTGCTGATCTTTGCGGCAGAATACATTTCCGGGGCTTGGCTGCGGTCCCGGGGGATCTGTCCATGGGACTACAGCCAGAGCCAGGCGAACGTCAACGGTCTGATCCGTCTGGATTTTGCGCCGCTGTGGTTTGCCACCGGATTGCTGTTTGAGCAAATTACAAAAAAGAGGAGCAAATGACTTGTGTTTGCTCCTCTTTTTTTATATACTGAATCAATAAACAGCGTGTGCTGACAAGATTTTTGGCAGGATGGTGCATAAGATGATAAGATTTCTTTTGGTTGCGGTGATGCTTTTGGGCTTTTTGGTTTCCAGTGTTCCTCTTCTGTATTGCGAGCGGTGGATTGGCAGACGGGAACCGGTCAGGCAGCAGGAGCACAGTTTAAAGGTGGTGCAGGCCATGTTCCGGATGCTTCTGCGCCTGGCCGGCGTTCAGCTGACGGTGAAGGGCCGGGAAAAGCTGCCGGAGGGAGCGGTTCTTTACGTGGGGAACCACAGGAGCTATTTTGATATTCTGGCAGGCTACACCAGCGTGCCGGGGCTTACCGGCTTTGTGGCAAAAAAGGAGATGGAGCGGTATCCGTTTCTGGCGGAGTGGATGCGGAACGTAAACTGTCTGTTCCTTGACCGGCAGGATATCAAGGCCGGATTAAAGACGATTCTGGAGGGAATCGAGAAGGTGAAGTCGGGGGTTTCCATCTGGATTTTCCCGGAAGGAACGAGAAACGAGGCGGAGGACGTTCTGGATCTGCTGCCCTTTAAGGAGGGAAGCTTAAAGATCGCGGAGAAGTCCGGCTGTCCGGTGGTGCCGGTGGCTGTTTCGGGTACGGCGGAGATTTTTGAGAAGCACATTCCGTTTATCCGTCCGTCTAAGGTGACGCTGGAGTTTGGCGAGCCTTTCTACATAAAGGAGCTGCCGCTGGAGCAGAAAAAGCGGGTGGGCGCCTATACGAGAGATATCATTATAAAGATGCTGGAGAAAGAAAAGCAGGGGGAATAGGACCGTGGATTTACAGGAATGCAGACAGGAACTGGACGGAATTGACAGGCAGCTGGTGGAGCTGTTCGAGCGGAGAATGAAAATCTGCGGAGCGGTGGCGGAGACGAAGATCGCCTCGGGAAAGGCTGTGTACGATGCGGAGCGGGAAAAGCAGAAGCTGGAGGCGGTGGCGTCCATGTCCCACGGAGATTTCAACAGGACGGCGGTGCAGGAGCTTTTCTCCCAGATCATGACCATCAGCAGGCGGCTGCAGTACAGGCTTCTGGCGGAGCATGGCCAGGGCGTGGATCTGGGCTTTAAAAAGGTGGAGAGGCTGCCGGTGGACGGCGCCAGGATCGTATATCAGGGCGTGGAGGGAGCCTACAGCCACGGGGCGGCCCTTCAGTATTTCGGCGAAAACGCGGATATGTTTCATGTGGAGCTGTTTGAGGACGCCATGAAGGCAGTCTGCGGGGGACAGGCAGATTTTGCCGTGCTTCCCCTTGAGAATTCCTCCGCCGGGGCCGTGGTGGATATGTATGACCTGCTGAGCAGATACGAAAACTATATTGTGGCGGAGATATTTCTCCCGGTAAACCATGCCCTTCTGGGCACGGCGGATGCCTGCGAGGAGCAGATCAGAACCGTGTACTCCCATCCTCAGGCGCTGATGCAGAGCTCCCGGTATCTGAACGCCCACCGGGAGTGGAAGCAGGTCAGCACGGAGAATACGGCGGTAGCCGCAAGGAAGGTTCTGGAGGACGGGGATCCGTCCCAGGCGGCTGTGGCCAGCGAGATCGCAGGGAAACTGTACGGCCTGAAGGTGCTGAAATCCGCTGTTCAGAACAACCAGGGGAATACCACCCGTTTTGTGATCCTTTCCAGACAGCAGATTTACCGCAGGGACGCGGGGAAGATCAGCATCTGCTTTGAGCTTCCGCACCGCAGCGGTACTCTTTACAATATGCTGGGCCATTTTATTTTCAATCATGTGAACATGGTGATGATCGAGTCCAGGCCGATTCCGGGAAGAAACTGGGAGTACCGGTTCTTTGTGGATATCGAGGGGAATCTGGAGGATCCGGCGGTGGAGAACGCCCTGAAGGGAATCGGCGCCGAGGCGCTGAATATGCGCATTCTTGGCAATTACTAAAGCGATTTTACGGAAATTTCACCTGGAATTTACAAAAAATGCACATGTGATCTGATAAAATAAACGGACATGATTCGCCTGCGGCGAATCATCATTATGGATGAATAGGTAATTGCGAAACACCTTCACAATCCTGATTGAAAGTGCGATTAATAGCC
>JAUNGW010000218.1 GCA_030524245.1 Eubacteriales bacterium | reverse complement strand
ACGTCATTCTCTGGCTGATTCCTGTCAGCGTAAAAAAGCACTGCATCAGAGAAAACGCCAAAAAGGACAAGGTCAGAGACAAGGCGGCGGTGCGCAATGCCTTTCTCTGGGCTTTCAGCGCGTTTCCTGCAAGCTCGCCCTCCACGCCAAATAAACACGCCAGTATGCGGGAGTGTTTTCTCCGCTTCAACTGAAATTCCCCTGGATTTTTGATGGATTCCAGCGGGGTCAGCCTGCTCATTTTTCTCGCCGGCAGCCATGCGGAAATCCATATGGTCACAACCGTGATAATCAGCGTGATGGTCAGGATCAGCGGGTGATATCCCCAGGAGGCGTCAACACGCGCCGCCACGTCCGAGGCGATGATATTCGTCCCGTTAATGATTCCCGCGCTGACCACAATGCCAAGTAGATTGCCGGACGCAACCGGCAATGCGCAAAGGGCCGCGGCCTCCTGCAGCAGACAGGCCCGAATCTGTCCCGGAGTGGCTCCGATACTGGAAAAAATGCCGAACTGATGTATCCTGGCGTTCATGGAGGCCGCGAAGGAATTATGGATGATCAAAATCAGCGAAACGCCGGCTATTGCCGTCACGGCGAAAAAGAAGGGAAGGATCAATCTTGGCGCCGGGTCCTGGGGATCACGGATGAAATACATGGACAAAAGTGCGTGATGGTAGGTTATCGCCTCGGGCCCCATTCCCACCAGCGCTGCAAGCCTGGGCATATCCTCCAAAACCGTTCTCATATTTTCAAAATAGATATCGACCACAATCTTCTTTTCATTTGATAACGCCTCATTGATCACAGCGTATTCCACAGTGGCGTAATCTTTTATGGCCTTCAAATCTTCCCCGCTAAGCTCTCCCGCGATGCGTCCCTGCCAGCTGCCCTCCTCCAATCGAATCTTCTCCACATCGTATTTCCATAAATTGTAAAACAAACCGCACAGCAAGGAAAGCAACAGAGCCGAGATAAAGGCCGCCACCATAACGGACACACTTGAAGCCAGATTATTCTTTACATAACTCCACGAATAGTCTCTCCACATCGCATTCATCTCCTCTGCCTTTTGTCGCCGACTATACGGCCGTCCTCCAGTGTGATCACGCGGTGGGCCGCCAGCGCAACCTTCTCATCATGGGTGATCAATATAATCGTCTGCTTCAGATTGAGATTGGACAGTTTCAGCATATCAATGATCTCTTTAGAATTTTTTTGGTCCAGATTGCCGGTCGGTTCGTCTGCCAGAAGCAAGGCAGGGCGGTAAATCAGAGACCGGGCGATGGCAGTTCTCTGCTGCTGCCCGCCGGATAACTGGCTGGGCATGGACTCCAGCTTTTCGGCAATCCCAAGAGAATTTGTAATCTGGTGAAAATACGCCTGGTCCACCTGCCTCTTATCCAGCAGCAAGGGCATAAGAATATTCTTGCGCACTGTCAGCGTGGGGATTAAATTGTAAAACTGATAAATCAACCCCACTTTTCTGCGCCGGAAAATGGCGGCCTGCGTTTGGCTCAGGCCCGCGATGTCCACCCCGTCCACCATGACCCTTCCCTCCGTGGGTTTATCCACGCTGCCCAGGATATGCAGCAATGTGGATTTTCCTGAGCCGGAAGCCCCCACGATTGCCACAAACTCCCCCTTTTCCACAGATAAATCAATCCGGTCCAAGGCGACCACCTGGTTGTCGCCGGCTCCGTACGCCTTTCTCACGCCCTCACATTTCAATATTTCCATTTTTAATTCTCCCGCCATGAAAATCGTGTATTGACTGCTATTTCATTATAGCAAATGAAAGTGACAACTCAGTGACTGTACATGCGGATTTCAAAGCAGGCGCCGCCGTTTGGCAGATTCAGTGCATTGACCGTCCCATTTTGGCTTTCGATCATTGACTTAGAGATGGACAGCCCGATGCCGATGCCTCCGACTCTCTCATATTTCCCGCGATAAAACCGCTCGAACAGATGGGGGATGTCCTCACTTGCAAAACCGGGGCCG
>JAUNGW010000217.1 GCA_030524245.1 Eubacteriales bacterium | reverse complement strand
GAAATGAGATGACAAGAGAATATATGGTCAGCGCAGCGATGAGCAGCAGTGAAATTTTGTTTTTAAAGCTGGCGTTTTTGAGCTTCATGGGGCTTGTACCTTTCCATCAATGTTTTATTGATTATATCATAAAAGCACAATAATCTCATCAATACCTTGTCAAATAGTAATGTTTTCAAACGGAAAGGTCATGATTTTTGATTTACTTTGCCCAAAAACTATTATATTCTTAATTTACAAGTTTTGCAAAACAAGTAAATCCAATAGAGCGGAGGAGAGATAAATTGAGGAAGAGACAATACGCCGGATTTGTTTTGAGCGGCATACTGCTGGCCGGAAGTTTGTGGGGCTGCGCAGGTAAAACGGAGGGGACACCGGCTGCCGCCTCATCGGCAGCGCAGGAGTCTGAAGTGAGTGGGAGCCAGCCGACGGGAAACGCTGCTGCGGACTCGGATGAACCCATTGTTCTGCGCGTGGCCTGGTGGGGAAATCAGAAACGCAACGATATAACGGTTCAGGCCCTGAATTTGTACACGGAGATGCATCCCAATGTGACCTTTGAGACGGAGCCCTCGGACTGGAGCGGCTATTTTGACAAGCTGGCGACCCAGGCCGCCACCGGGAATCTGCCGGATATTATCCAGCAGGACTATAACCGGCTGACCCCGTTTTATCAGAAGGGGCAGCTGATGAACCTGCAGCCCTTTGTGGAGTCAGGGGTGATCAACACGGAGGGCATCGCCCAGAGCGTGTTGGACAGCGGCTCCTACGATGGGGAGCTCTACGCACTCTGCAACGGGCTGACGTCCAGATGCCTGGTGTACGACAAGGAAGTGGTGGAGGAAGCGGGGGTAACCATCCCAGACCAGATGACCTGGGATGAGTTCTTTGAGATTTCGAAAACCATCCATGAAAAGACAGGGGTGCAGGCATATTTTCTGGAAAAAGACATCTGCGACAATTTGTACCGCAGCGCGGGGATGCCGCTTTACGCCGCGGACGGGAAATCGCTCAGCGGGGAGGACGACGCTCTGCTGGTCCGGCTGTTTTCCATGGGGAAGCAGGCTATGGACGAGGGCTGGCATGTGAGCCCGGAGATGCTGATCGAGAAGGACCCGGAGGTGGTGGAGACGATGCCGATTATGGATAAGACCGCCTGGAACTCCTTTACCAACTCCAACCAGTATTCCGTGCTCTGTAGCACAGCCGGCAGGAGCTGGGGATCACCATGTACCCCAAGTCCGCGGATGCGGTCAAGAACCCGGTATATTTAAAACCCAGCCAGTTTTTCTGCGGAAGCGCCACCACGGAGCATCCGGAGGTTGTGGCGGATGTCATCAATTTTCTGGTCACATCCGTGGAGGCCAACCAGATTTTGAAGGGGGAGAGGGGAACGCCTGTGTCTGCCTCTGTCCTGGAGGTGCTGAAAACAGATTTAAGCGATACTGAGCGGGTGAGCTATGATTTTATTGATGAAGTTGCTAAGATTGCAACTCCTGTGGACCCACCCTCACCAGGCGGAGCCTCGGAGGTGACGCAGGTGATGGCAGATTATATGGAGCAGGTGCGCTATGGCCTGGTATCCCCGGAGGCAGCGGCCCAGGCGGTATTCCAAGAGGCCAACGATATCCTGTCCTCCACTAACTGATGAAATGCAGAGGGCTTCTCACGCCGCAGCGCCGGTGTGCAGAAGCCCTTCAATAAGGGGAATAAAATTGGACAAGAAAAATTTGATTCACAGAGAAGGGGTGGCCGGGTACATCTTTATATCGCCGTTCGTGTTCGGCTTTCTGGTTTTTACCCTGATACCGATTGTGGCCTCGTTTGCGCTTTCCTTTACGGATTACGATATTCTGTCGGCGCCGAAATTTGTGGGGCTGGCAAATTACAGTAAGATGTTCACGTCGGATGCGAAATTTGTGAAAGCGCTGAAGGTGACGTTCTTTTACGCCGCGGTGTCGGTTCCGCTGCGGCTGGTGATGGCCCTGGCGGTGGCGCTGATTTTAAAGCGGG
>JAUNGW010000054.1 GCA_030524245.1 Eubacteriales bacterium | reverse complement strand
ATTGATTATATTTATGATCATTTTACGGAATTTCAGCTGCTTCTGGACGCCTCCTACGGTACGAAATTTCAGAGCTTTATGGACAAGATGATCGATCTGGAGGTGGAGTACACCTATAAGTATATGGCGGTGATCCACTGCGAAAGCGTCCGCAGCGGACTGGTGACGGAGGAGTTTCTGTACATGGTCGTCTCCGCTTATTTCAACGGGATGTTTGAGGTAGTGCGCCGGCGGATGGACCGTGAGGCAGCCAGACGCTATACCCATATGCTTTCCAGGTATCATATGTCCGGTTTTCAGACGATTTTCTTTCCGGAGGGAGACGGAGAAGACAGATAGAGTCCGGTTTTTTGGCCGTTTGGCAGCAGGTGCACCTGTTTCCGGCGGCCTGAAAATAAACACGCAGGTTAGATATTCCTAACTGAGAGGAGGGTTTTCAGTATGAACAAACAAAATCCAATGCTCCGGCTTTGGGCGCTGGGCGGGAAGGAGCAGGGGCGGCTGAAAGCGGCCGTTGCGCTGGCTTGCGTCGGCGTGGCCTGTGGGATGCTGCCTTACGCTGCTGCAGCCAGAATCATCATCGGTATGCTGGACGGCGTAAGGGATATGGCCTTTTATGCAGGCTGGTGCGCTGCTGCCATGGCCGGGTATGCTTTGCGGACTGTGCTCTACAATATGGCGCTGGCTTTGTCTCACCAGGCGGCATTTTCCATTCTGAAGCATATCAGAGAGCTGGTGCTGGCAAAGCTTCCAAGGATGCCTCTGGGGACTGTTATGGATACATCCAGCGGAACCATCAAGCAGATTATTGCGGATCAGGTGCAGAGTATGGAGACGCCTCTGGCTCATCTGCTTCCGGAGATGACCTCCAATATTCTGGGGCCGGTGTTTATTCTTCTTTACCTGTTTTTTCTGGACTGGAGGATGGCGCTTTTGTCCCTGGCCTCTGTTCCGGCGGGCATGCTGCTCATGATGCCTGCCATGATCGGATATGGTAAAAAATATGAGGGCTCCGTGGCGGCCTCTCAGGCGATGAATGCAGCCATTGTGGAGTATATTGGCGGCATTGAGGTGATCAAGGCATTTAATCAGGGGCAGAATTCCTACGCGAAATATGCAGGGAGGATCCGGGAAAATGCGGCTTATTATTATAACTGGATGAAAAGCTGTCAGCTTCCGGTATCCCTGTCAAAGGCAGTTTCACCCACTACGCTGATTACAGTTCTTCCGGTGGGATGGATCCTTTACCTGGGAGGAAGCCTGCCGGTGGATACGTTTATTACATCGGTGATTTTGTCTCTGGGAATCGCGGGTCCTTTGCTGGCGGCGATGAATTTTGTGGACAGTCTGGCGAAGGTGGGAACCATCGTTGGCTCCGTGGATGAGATCCTGAACGGAAAGGAACAAATTCACCCGATGGAGCCGGTTCCCTTAAGAAACAGAGACATCTGCCTCCATCAGGTAACCTTTGGATACCGGCCGGATCAGGAGGTCCTTCATCGGATAGATCTTAAGATCCCGGAAGGAACCATGACGGCGCTGGTGGGACCGAGCGGCAGCGGGAAATCTACGATTGCCAGACTGATTGCAGGATTCTGGGATGTGGAAAAGGGTACGGTAACCATGGGCAGATACAATATCAATGACATGCCTTTGGAGCAGCTGTACAGCCAGATTGCCTTCGTCAGTCAGGACAACTATCTGTTTGACGATACAATCCGTGAGAATATCCGCATGGGTCGGATGGAGGCCACGGATCAGCAGGTGGAGGAGGCAGCCAGGGCAGCCGGCTGCGATGGATTTATCCGTCAGCTGGAGCGCGGCTACGACACTGTGGCCGGAAGCGGAGGAACCCATCTGTCCGGAGGAGAGCGGCAGCGGATCGCCATTGCCCGGGCAATTTTAAAGGACGCGCCGGTCATAATTTTTGACGAGGCCACAGCCTACATTGACCCGGAAAACGAGGCTCTGATCCAGCAGGCGGTGGCAAAGCTGACCCAGGGGAAGACGGTGATTGTCATTGCGCACAGACTGTCCACAATCACTGGCGCAGACCAGATTGCAGTGGTAAATGACGGCCGGATCGAGGCGCTGGGAACCCATGAAACCTTAAGAAAATCCTGCCCGCTTTATGAGTCCATGTGGCAGGCTCATCTTGGAGCAAAGGACGGTGACGCAGTATGCTGAATGCACTGAAAAAGATCTGGCAGTTTGCCGGAAATGAGAGAACCAACATCAATAAATCCATAGCCGCAGGCTTTGTGTTTGCCATATTCCATATGTTTCAGGTGGGAGCTATTTATCTGGTGGTAACGGCGCTGGCAGAGCAAAGGGCCTCCCTGGATACGGCATGGCAGACTCTTGCCTGCCTGACAATCAGCATTCTGGGAAGGACAGCCGCAAACTATTTTTCGCAGCTGCAGCAGACTCACGCGGGATATTTCATGGTGGCGGATAAGCGGATTTCCATTGGGAACCGGCTGAAAACCGTACCGATGGGATATTTTAACGATAACCGGCTGGGGGAGATTACCGGAGTGGCTACCAGTGTTCTGGAGGAGGTGGAAACTACGGCTCCCATGGTTTTGGTGGGAATTCTGGGCGGCTTTATTAATGCAATGGTTTTTCTCTGTATGATTTTTTTCTTTGATGTGAGAGTGGGAATCCTGGCGGCTGCAGGTACGGTGATTTATCTTTTCGTCAGCTCTGCTATGGAGAAAAAATCTGCTTCCTATGCGGCAAAGCGTCAGGAATCGGCGGCCAGGATGGTGGGAGCTATTCTGGAATATGTGCAGGGAATGAGCGTGGTAAAATCCTTCAATCTGTCTGGCCGGGGAGATAAGCGTCTGGCTGAGGCGCTGGAGGAAAACAGAAGAAGCAACCTGAATATAGAGCGGCTTTTTACGCCGTATGTGATGGCCCAGGGACTGACACTGCAGGTATCAGGCGTGGTTTTGATGGGCGCCGCGGTCTTGTTCTGGATGAACGGATCCATGCCGCTGGCCGACGCCCTGATGACCGTTATCATATCGTTTATGGTATTTGCCCAGATTGAAACCGCAGGAAGCGGCATGGCGATTCTTCGGATCGTGTCCAGCGGCATTAACCGGGCGAACGAGATGGATACGCTGCCACAGATGGATGAAAAGGGCCGGGCGGTGGAGCCGGGAGACCATGAAATCGTTTTTGATCATGTGAATTTTTCTTATGGGGAAAAACAGATTCTTCACGATATTTCCTTGCGGATTCCGGATCGGACAACCACGGCTGTTGTGGGGCCTTCCGGTTCAGGAAAGACGACGATATGCAGCCTGATTGCCCGGTTCTGGGATGTGGGCAGCGGAAGTGTTTCCATCGGCGGCACGGATGTACGGGATTATACGCTGGAGTCGCTGATGGATCAGGTTGCCATGGTATTCCAGCGGGTGTATCTCTTTGCGGACACCATAGAAAACAACATTAAATTTGGTTGTCCCGGCGCCACCCGCCAGCAGGTGATGGAGGCAGCGAAAAAGGCGTGCTGCGATGATTTTATCGAGGCGCTTCCGGACGGCTATGATACGGTGATCGGCGAAGGCGGAGCATCCCTTTCTGGCGGAGAAAAGCAGAGAATCAGCATTGCCAGAGCGATTTTAAAGGATGCGCCAATCATAATTTTTGACGAGGCCACGGCCAACGTGGATCCGGAAAACGAAGACCGGCTCCAGAAGGCAGTGGAGGCTCTGACCAGAAATAAAACCATCATTATGATTGCTCACCGGCTGAAGACGGTCCGCAATGCGGATCAGCTCCTGGTGCTGGATCAGGGCCGCATTGTGCAGCAGGGCCGCCACCAGGATTTGATCCGGGAAGAAGGAATTTATGCGGATTTTGTGGTTGGAAGAGAGCGGGCGGTGAGCTGGAGAATGTAGTGAGGCGTGGCTATTTCCTTCCGTAAATAATTCCAAGCCCGTTAAGCAGCCAGGGTGCTTTGACATACCAGGGAATGAAAGGAAGGCGTTCGGTGTGAGGTTCATAATGGATCTCCCGGATGCCTTCTTTTTGCAGCTCGAGGATAAATGTATTCATATCTCCGTAGATGGATTTCTGCTCAAACAGATCGTGGAAGGCAAAGGCTCCGCCGGGCTTTATCACCCGAAGCGCCTCCCGCACGACCTGCCGCTTATCCGGCTGGCTGCGTACCTCATGAAAGACAAAATTGCTGACAGCTGCGTCAAAGGTTTCGTCTTCAAAAGGGAGGGAGGCGGCATCGCCCTTCAGAAAGGTGATGGGCTGTACCTGTTCTGCCTGAACATTGGCTTCACACTGTTCTTTTGCGTAATTCCATTCTTTTCCCCAGTAGTCCAGACCTGTGATTTCTGCAGCCGGAAAGGCCTTTGCACAGCAGATGGACAGGGCGCCGGAGCCGCAGCCGATGTCAAGAAGACGCCCTTTTCCGTCCCAGTTAAGCCTGGACACCACAAAGAGGTGAATCTGCCCCATCACGCAGCCACCTTCAAAGGAAAAGGCGCGGCTGCAGATATACATGTAGATGGTCATGGCCGTTCCGAAGAGGAATAAAGCCATGGCGGCTGTGGACAGAATCCGGATCCTGAACAGAAAACGGACGAGGAGCCAGAGCAGGAAAAGAACGGCGGAAAAAGCGCTCATGGACAACAGCATCGTCCTGGGAATCCAGTTTCCATAGTTTGGTTTGTTTTTCATGATAGGATACCTCCTTGAATAAGATAACGCTTGTTATGTTTTGTTATGTAAAAAAGCAGCCGGACTGTGACTGTCGGTCACCGGTACGGCTGCTTTTCTGACATCTGGTTGATGTATCGGATTAAGGTCTGGGTTCCTCCGTCTGCATACTGGGAGAGAACAGAGTTTAAATATAAGGTCTGTTTCAAACTGTAATTTCCTTTCAAAATCTGTGAAATTCCCTGATACCGGAGGGAAACAAGGAGCTTTATCAGCTCCGGATCCGGTTTTTGATCCAGGGCGGCGGTGAAAAAATAAGAAAAATATTCTTCCAGTCTGGAGAGAAACTGTTCCTTCAGATCCTGCCGGCTGCTGCCGTCACAGCCCTCCAATATAATTAGAAATTCACGTCGGTGCCGGTACTGAAATTCAGCCAGCTGCCGGTCGTTGTCCGGCCCGCTGGAGGGATCAGCCAGCTCCTGCCTGAAAAGCTGTTCCGTCATGGCGACACATTGCTCTGCCACAGGATCGACAATGGAGCACAGCAGCTCATCCTTGCTGGAAAAGAGAAAGTAAAAGGCTCCGGTGGTCAGTCCGCAGGCAGCGCAGATACGGCGCAGACTTGCTTTCTGATAACCATGCCGGAAGAATTCCTCTGTTCCGGCCATGATAAGCTTCTGCCGGGTGTCGGATTCTGACGGGGTTCGATGAGACATGGCAGTATCCTCCTGTTGGCATTTGAATTTATTCTATCACGAGAATCGATGGACGGCCAGAAAAAACGAATGAAAACAATGATAAATATTTCTCAAAAACGGACATTTTTTCTGTGGAGAGAAAAAGTAAGAAAATGTGTGCCGAAGACAGGGAAAAATGATATAATGATGTCAGTTTATAAAATCATGGTAATTATTATGTGGAGAGAAGCGTATGATATTGTCGCTGCAGGGCTGCATGGCAGTTGGAAAAACGTCAGCAGTCCGATATATAAAAGAGCATTGTCCGTATGTGAATATCAGCCTGGAGGACAATCGCTCTGTTATAAAAGAAGTCAGCCGCAGAGGATTGAGTTTTATACCTTAAACTATCCCAAATCGCTGGGAAAGAACTGGCGGGTGGAGGAAAAACTTCAAAAAGAACTGACAGATATCCGTGGCTGTATGCCGGAGCGTATTTTGTTTTTAGATGCATCGGAACAGACATTAAGGCGGCGGAAGGAACAGGATCAAACGCGATCCAGAGAGTTTTTTGACTATTATATCAGCAATTTGATGCCGTTGAAACGGAAGTGGTTTCTGGAGCGGGAAAATGTAGATGTGTTGAATACGGATGATTTGGATTTGAAGGAAACGGCGGCTGCCGTAAGAAAATGGATTGACAGAATTTATAAAGGAAAGAGCCTTGCAATTCAGGCTGGGATGAAAATATGATCAACAGAGAAGACATGCTGGAGCTGACAAGAAGGATGACGCCGGCCAGATCCTCCATCGGACGGATCGCGGGAGCGTATTTTGACGAGGAAGGATATGTGGATGGTACCTTTAACACAAATTTTTTAAAGCTTTCCGCCGCGGACCGGACGAAGAATCTGGCTATGGCGAAGGCCGTTTTGTTTTCTGAGACGAATGAGCAGATGAAGGATTATCTGATTCCGGAAGAAGCGAAAAAACCAGGAAGTCTGTGGCAGCTTCTGGACGGAATCAAGGAATCAGAGATGAAAAACGATGGGTTTCTGGACGTGCTTTATGAGGTGATCGGAGAGCGTTTCCAGCCCGGATATCCATACAGCTGCTTTCTTTTTTACGGCTGCTATGATGTACCGGTAAAGGGCGCGGATAAGGAGTGGATGGAAGGCTCGGAGGAGGTTTATAAATATCTGATTCTTGCAGTCAGCCCCTTAAAGGGGGATTATGAGCCGGGAGAACCGGAGTTTGGATTCCTCTATCCGGCCTTCCGGGACAGAACCACGAACCGGCATTATATCAACATCTTTGAGCGGCTTCCTGGCAGACCTCACAGAGAGCTGACAGACTGGATGTTCGGAAAAACAGATGAGAAATAAGGAGACAGCTATATGAAAATCAGAACAGCAACAGCGGCGGATCTTGACGCGATTGCCGCAGTGGAGGCGGCATGCTTTCCGGCCGCGGAGGCGGCGCCTAAAGCAGAATTTGAACAGAGACTGACATATTACGGGAATCATTTCTGGCTGATGTTCGATGGGGACCGGCTGATTGCCTTTGTGGACGGATTCGTGACAAACGAGCCGGACTTGACGGACGAGATGTATGATCATGCGCAGATGCATGATGAAAACGGAGCCTGGCAGATGATATTCGGCGTCAATACGCTGCCGGAATACCGGAAAAAGGGGTATGCGGGCGAGCTGATCCGGCAGGCGGTTACGGATGCCAGAGCTCAGGGGAGAAAAGGGCTGGTGCTTACCTGCAAGGATGAACTGGTACATTATTATGAAACCTTCGGCTTTGTTTTGGAGGGAGTGTCGGAGTCAGTGCATGGGAATGCAGTTTGGAACCAGATGCGGCTGACCTTTTGATCATGGAGGTGGCGGATGAAACTGTTATTTAAACAGAGATTTTTTTCCTGGCTTGACAGCTATGATATTTATGATGAGACGGGGAACGTGCTGTATACGGTGAAGGGGCAGCTGTCCTGGGGACATTGCCTGAAGATTTTTGATGTGGCAGGACGGGAGGCAGGAACGGTACAGGAACGGATATTCACCTTTCTTCCAAAGTTTGAGATTTATTTCGGCGAGGAATATGCCGGATGCATCAGCAAGGAGCTTTCCTTCTTCCGGCCATGCTATCATATTGATTTTAACGGCTGGAGCGTGACAGGGGATTTTATGGAGTGGGACTACAGCATCTGCGATGAGGGAGGAGGTCTGGTGGCCACGGTTTCCAAGGAGCTTTGGCACCTGACAGACACCTATATGATTGACGTGGTTCAGGAAAAGGACGCCCTGGGCGCTTTGATGTTTGTGCTGGCCATTGATGCGGAAAAATGTTCGAGAAACTGATGTGAGGGATTGAGTAAGAGGGAGGAACAGAATGAAACGGACAGCTGGATATTTGCTGGGCCTGGCAGGGCTTGGACTGATGGGAGCAGGATTGTATGTTAAGCTATATGGTTATTCATATTCCGTCATCGGAGGAGGAGATGGCCCTACCTCTGTTTTTATCGTTGGG
The DNA here is from genome assembly GCA_030524245.1 of Eubacteriales bacterium. GTDB lineage: Bacteria > Bacillota > Clostridia > Lachnospirales > Lachnospiraceae > Brotaphodocola. Next base: position 9,943 of record JAUNGW010000054.1, on the reverse strand, counting down.
AAAGCAGGCTCAGGGCCGGTGGCGGCGCTGATTGCAGCCGGAGCTCTTTTGATTGCGGCAGCTGTGGTTTTAGCGGTAAAAAAGAAATGAAAAAGACAGAGGTGATCAGCAGAAGTGGAAATTAAAAGGCTGAGGAAAAGAGATTACGGAAAGGCCATAGATTTTGCCATAACGGGCATGCATTTTAACTGGTATACAGACAGTCGTTTTCAGCAGAGGTTGTACGGAAGATATTTCTGGTATCTGGAGATGACCACGGCTACCCAGGTGCTTGCAGCTTATGAAGAAGGCCGATTGGCCGGGGTTCTGCTGGCGAGGATGAAGGGAGAAAACAGAATATGCAGATCCCTTTGGATGCATATTTACATCAAATTTTTTGAGCTTATGAGCAGATTTTTCATAGGAAACGGAGCGGACTCCTATGATGAAGCCAATCAAAGAATGCTGGAAGCATATAGAAAGCAAAAACAGCCGGATGGAGAAATTACGTTTCTGGCAGCAGATCCGAACCTGGGAAAGAGAGGGATCGGTACTGCGCTTCTTCGGGCGTTCGAGGCGGGGGAGCAGGGGAAAACGGTGTATCTTTACACGGACAATGCCTGCACATATCAGTTCTACGAACACAGAGGATTTTCGCGGGAGGGGCAGGAGGATATCCTGCTGGATCTGGGAAAGCGGCAGGTGGAGTTGCAGTGTTTTTTGTATCACAGGAAAATCCTGTGATATAAAAACGCTTTGCGGGAATAGCACTGTGCAGAGGATTCCTTTTGTTCATGGAAATCAGATTACGCAGGGGAAAAGGAACGGAAATGAGAAGAAAAGACAGAGAAGTGACGGATTATAAAAAGATGCTGGAGATTCTGGAGCAGTGCGACTGCTGCAGGCTTGGGCTGAACGAGGAGGCGGGGGCCTATGTGGTGCCGCTGAATTTCGGCTATGAGGATCAGGATGGTCAGCTGACGCTGTATTTTCACGGAGCCATGGAAGGAAAAAAGATGGAGCTGATCCGGCAACAGGGGCGGGCCGGCTTTGAACTGGACCGAAACCATGCCCTGGTGATGGGAGAGACAGCCTGCGCCTGGTCCTGGAAATATCAGAGCATCATGGGAAAGGGCAGTCTCCGGATTCTGGAAGATTCGGAGGAGAAGCGTCATGGGCTGAACCGGATTATGGAGCATTATTCAAGGAAAGGCGCATGGGCGTTTCCAGAGCAGATGGTGAACTGTGTCTGTGTGCTGTCGCTGACGGTGGCAGAGTGGTCCTGCAAGGAGCATTAGAATAGCCGGACAGACCTGGAGGACGGAATGAAAAGAGTGATTGAACTGCGCAAATACCTGACGCGGCTTTTTCTTTTTTTGCTTTTGCTGCAGCTGGGAATTTTGGGCGGCTTTGAGATTTATCATGTATCTAACACGCGCAGGAGCCAGCGTGAGGCGCTGCATCAGATTCTTCTGCTTTATAAAAACAACATTGAGAATGTCCTGACCAGGGCAGATCAGGCGCTGGGGGATATTCTGTCGGAACGGGCTCTGCTGCAGGTGTTCTGGAACGAATCGGAGCTGCAGCGCTGGCACGCCAGCAGAGAGCTTCTTGAAGTAATGGAGGACAAACTGGAGCAGGGGGAACAGGCGGATGCGTATGTGATTGCCAATGACGTATATCAGAGCTTTATTATGAAGCGGAGCAGCCGCATCGGATATGGGGAGCTGGAAGGTCTGAAAGAGTTCTTCTTCCGGCGGTTTGATCAGCCGGGCGGGGATTCTGGCTGGCTTTGCGCCAGCCTCAGTCAGGATGCGTATCTGATCCATTATTATCGCTATAACCATGTCATGATCGGAGCGGTGATTTCCATGGAAACCCTCCGCCAGATGGATGGAAGCGGGAACAGTGTTTTTGAGTTTACGCTGTATGACAGGGATAATCAGATTGCCTATTCCAGCCTGGCGGGAGAATATGGGGAAGCGGCGTCCGCAGGGGACAGGCTGGCCATAAGGGATCAGGTGCCGGTTTACCGGGACAATTATGTGCTGGAGGGCGTTGACCGGTCGGCCGGCATGAGGGGGATGGAGACAGGGCTGCCGTTTCTTCTGGTGATGACGGTGTTTGCCCTGATAATGATTTCGATTATGGCGACAGTGATTTTCCATCAGTTTGTGAAATCGGAGATATCCGAGCCTCTGGGAGAGCTGGTTCAGGTGACGGAGGCGGTGAAAAACGGAGAATGGGACAAAAAAGCAGAGCTGCACTGCAAAAACAAGGAATTTCTGGAGCTGCAGGACGCCTATAACCGTATGCTGGAAACCATCGTTCAGCTTAAGGTGGAGAAGTATGAAAGGATTATCCGCCTGAAGGATTCGGAACTGAAATACCGGCATATGCAGCTGAAGCCGCATTTTTTCCTGAATGTGCTTTCCACTGTCAACAGCTTAACCTATCAGCACCGGGATGAGGAAATCCGCCGTTTTATTCAGGCGCTTTCCGGCAATATCCGCTATATGTTCCGCACGGGGCTGCATACGGTCCGGCTGTGCGAGGAGATGAAGGCCCTGGATAATTACCTGGAGATCCAGAAGCTTTTGTATCATGACTGCTTTTATTTTTATATCGATGTGGAAGCGGGGGCGGAGGACTGGCCTGTTCCGCAGATGATCATCCATACCTTTGCAGAGAATGTGTTTAAGCATGTGATTGCCCTGGGAACCTTTACCACAGTGTTTCTGCAGTGCCGCAGAACAGAGTGGAAGGGGGAGACGATGCTCCGGATTGTCATGGAAAACGATGGAAAATGTCTGCCGGCTGAGGTGATCAGCCGGACCATGGAAACGGAGGCCGGAGAGGAGCTGGACTCCGGGCACGGAGTGGGGCTTTCCAATATCCGGAAGGTGCTCATGTATATGTATGACCGGACGGATCTGATGATTCTGGAAAATGAAGGCAGCGACCGGGCGAGGATTACGGTTTATGTGCCTGCAGCTGTCAGCGGAAGGGAGGATTTTGCATGAATTTGCTGATTGTGGATGATGATATTCCGACAACAGAGGTGCTGCGCAATTATCTGGACCGGGAGCTGATCGGGATCGATGAGATATATACGGCGTTTCAGGTGGATATGGCGAAGCGTATTTTTACAGAGCGGCAGGTAGATATGATTCTCTGCGATATTGAAATGCCCAGGGAAAACGGATTGAGCTTTCTGGAATGGGTGCGCTCCGTGGAGAAGCAGAAAACGGAGTTTTTGTTTCTCACATGCTATGAAAAATTTGAGTATGCGAGAGGCGCGGTGGAGTATGAGGCGTCCAATTATCTGCTGAAGCCAATCGATATACCGAAGGTGACAGAGGCGCTCCAGAAGTCCGCGGCGCAGGCCAGACGGCGTCAGCAGGCGCTGGAATATGAACGTATGGGCCGGTACTGGGAGTATGGACAGCTGAAGCTGATACGCAATTTCTGGCACAATATGGTGTGGGGCTATCTGGCTCAGAATCAGGAGGCTATCGGCAGGGAAATCGGACGGCTGAATATTCCGGTCTGTGCTGACGAGGCCTATACGGCGGTGTTTGTTTCTCTGGACAGGACGGCTGTTTTTGAGAAGGATTCCTCCAGGGAGTTATGCCGGTTCCTCATTGAAAACAGTATTTCCCAGGTCCTGGAGGGAAAAGGCGCCATGGAGAATCTTACGTCCTTTGAGGATGAGACAAGATTTTGCACCTGCGCGTTTCTGCCTATGGAGCCGGAGGGGATTCTGCGTATGTGCCGGGGGCTGGAATCCTTTTTCCGCACTTATTACGGCAGGGAAAAGTTTGCCGGCTATATCTCTGAACGGGTGCCCCTGACGGAGCTTTATGCCGCCTGCAGGGAAATGTCCGGGTTTGATAAGGAGAATATCAGCGGAAGAGGAAGAATCCTCCGGTTTTCTCAGCGGTGTATGGACGAACCGGGGACGGACCGGATTCTGGAGCAGAAGGAATTCCTTGTGCGGATGGAGCACGGAGAACGCGGAAGGGCCATTGAATATGTGGAAAATTGCTGCAGAAGCCTGGAAAATGGGGATGGAAAGAGCATCCACAATATGCGCCGCTTCCAGACGGAGCTTCTGCAGTCCATCCATGTTTATCTGTATCAGAGAGGGATCGATGCCGCAAGGCTGCTGGGAGACCGAGGCTTTCTGGAGCTTCAGGAAAAGGCGCCGTACTCAGTTTTTGATATGATGAAATGGAGCATCTGCGGTGTGAATAAGGCGCTGGATTTTAACCGGGAGATGCAGAAAAAGAAGACGGTGGCGGATCAGATCGAGGGCTATCTGCGGCAGCATTATACGGAGGATGTCACGCGGAATCAGGTGGCGGCCCAGCTTTGTCTGACCCCGGAATATGTGGGAAAGCTGTTTAAACGGGAACGCGGCGTAAGCATTCAGGACTACGTAAACAGCCTGCGTATCGAGCGGGCGGCGCAGCTTCTGGCGTCTACGGATCAGAAGATCACCGATGTGGCCCTGGCTGTGGGATTTAACAATATCCCGTATTTTTCAACGGTATTTAAGAAATATATGGGCGTTGCGCCGAAGGATTACAATTCCAAATAGTCTTATAAGCGAGCTTGACGCCCATTTAGGGCCTTATTTTCCCGCCGTCCTGAACAGGTACCCTTATTTTTGAAAGTTTTTATGCTTATCAGTATAAGAACTTTCTTTTTTTTTGTGGTATTTTAGTAGGCAGAAAATATGAGGAGGACATGCTTTATGATGAAAAAAAGACTTGGTGCGGCGATACTGGCCTGTGTCATGGCGGCGTCTGTGGCGGGCTGTGGGAGCGGCGGCTCCGGCAGCCAGACGGAAAATGCGGCGGAAGGCGATTCCGGCGCGGTGGACGAAATCGTTTTTGCCTATATGACCCAGAATAATATTCCGGAGACTTCAGAGCTGCAGAGAATTGAGGATCTGCTGAATGCCTATACGGAAGAAAAAATCAACACAAGGGTAAAGCTGGTGCTGTTTTCCAATGCGGATTACATGAATCAGGTGAATCTGATGCTGGCAGCCGGCGAGCAGGTGGATCTGTTTAAGGCGCAGGCGACTTCCTACATTCCCTATATCAATGACGGCACGGCCCTTGATATTACGCCTTATCTGGAAAACGAGCTCAAGGAGACGACTGAGGTGATCTACGACGGAATGCTGAAGCCGACGACCGTTGACGGCAAGACGTACGGCATTATCAATATGGGTTCCAACTATGTGCCCGGCGGCTTCTGCTATCGTTCGGATATCGTGGATGAGCTTGGAATCGACATGTCCCAGGTGGACAGCTTTGAGGATATGACGGCTGTATTTGCCGCCGTAAAAGAAGCATATCCCAATATGATTATCATCGACCCGAACCGGGCCAACAGCATATTTGAGAGCTATCTGTGCAAGGTGGAACGTATCGACCCGCTGGGAGACAAGCCGGATTATTCTCTTTCCGGCGTGGCCTATATCGATGAAGAGCCGAAGGTAGTTAATATGTATGAGACGGAGTCCTTTAAAAAGGCAGCAAATCTGACCCGTTCCTGGTATGAGGCAGGCTACTTTGCAAGCGATGCCGCGACAACCACGGCAACTACGGCGGAGCTTCTGATGTCCGGAAACTGCTTTGGAACCTTCTGCGGACTTGGAAATCCCAATATCGCGCAGCAGTACACCACCAACTACGGACATGATTTTGAAAATGTGGAGCTCTGCGGCTCCATGGTATGGGGCGGAAGTGAGAACGCATGGATGGTGAATTCTTCCAGCGAGGCGCCTGCGGCTGCATGCCGTTTCCTGAATCTGCTGTACACGGACGAATATGTGGACAATCTGCTGGTGTACGGAGAGGAAGGCGTGGATTACGTGCTCAATGAGGACGGCTTTGCGGTGGCTCCGGAGGGCTACACGGATTTGAACAGTGTAAAATACACGAACAATATGAACTATTATTTCTGGGGCAACAAGTGGCTCACCTACCCGGTAGTAGGAGGACAGACCGGTGAGGAGCTGCAGGCAACCATAGACCGCAACTATGCAGGCGAGGTATCCGCATACTACGGCTTCATCTATGACTATTCCTCTCTGGATGCGGAATATACCGCATGCCTGAATATTGTAAACGAGTACAAGAAATCTCTGTGGGTAGGCGCCGCAGATGTGGACGAGACCTTAAATGAGTTAAACGGCAGACTTTATTCAGCTGGAATGCAGAAGCTGATCGATTTAAAACAGGAGCAGCTGGATCAGTGGGAGAGCCAGCAGCAGTAAGAACAGTGAGGTGGCGCTAAGTGAGTCGAAAGAGAAAAGAAACCCTGGCTTTAACGGCCATTGCAGTTCCGGGAATTCTGTATTTCCTGATCAATAACTATATCCCCATGATGGGCATATTTATTGCATTTAAGAAATTCAGCTACGCAAAGGGAATCTGGGACAGTCCCTGGTACGGACTTAATAATTTCAAGTTCCTGTTTATTTCCAATGACGCATGGACGATAACGAGAAATACGCTCCTTTACAATCTTGGATTCATTATACTGGGAACAGCATTGTCGATAGTATTTGCCATACTTCTGACAGAGCTGGGAGAGCGGATGCGGGGAAAGCTTTTCCAGTCGGCGCTTCTTTTCCCGCACCTGCTGTCCTGGGTGGTGGTATCGTATCTTGTATACGCGCTGCTGAATTCCTCCAACGGGTTTGTAAACAACACGATCCTTCCGCTTCTCGGAGTGGAAGGACCGGACTGGTATGCGGAGCCGAAGGCATGGCCGGTGATTCTTACGGTTGTATTTTTGTGGAAAAATGCGGGCTATAATGCCATCGTCTACATGGCCAGCATTGCAGGAATCGACAAGGGCATCTATGAGGCGGCAAAGATTGACGGAGCCTCGAAAATGCGCCAGATTATGACGATTACCCTTCCGATGCTGAAGCCTACGATTACGATTATGACGCTGATGTCTATCGGACGTATTTTTTATTCGGATTTCGGACTTTTTTACCAGACGCCAATGAATTCCGGCACTCTGTTCCAGGTGACGCAGACCATTGATACGTATGTATACCGCGGCCTGATGGAGCAGGGAAATGTGGGAATGTCCTCAGCGGCAGGCGTATTCCAGTCGCTGATCGGATTCTGCCTGGTAATGCTGGCCAATTACGTTGTAAAGCGGAGAGATCCGGACAACGCGCTGTTCTGATGGAGGTGCAGGATGAAGACAATGACCGATGAACAAAGATTCCGGCTGGGAGCCACTATGATTCTGGGAATAATCTGCATTATGGCGGTATTTCCGATCATACTGCTGGTTATCGCTTCCATTACGGACGAAAATGAATTGATTCTTCATGGATATACATTGTTTCCGGCAAAATTCAGCCTGGATGCGTACGCTTACATGAAAAATCAGTTTGCGACGATTGGACGTTCCTATCTGGTGACGCTTGGCACAACGGTGGCAGGAACGGCGCTGAGCGTGGTGCTGACCACCTCCATCGCCTATCCCATGTCCCGAAAGAATTACAAATACCGCAATGTGCTGGCATTTTTCGTATATTTTACCATGCTGTTTAACGGCGGAATCGTTCCTCAGTATATTATGTGGACAACCATATTCCATATCAAGAACACCTATGCGGCGCTTATTTTTCCAAATCTGCTGATGCAGGCCTTTAATGTCATGCTGGTGAGAAACTATTACAACAACAGCATTCCGGAGTCGCTTTACGAGGCGGCGCAGCTGGACGGCGCGTCAGAGCTGCAGATTTTTTCCAAGGTAGGACTTCCGCTTTCCGTTCCGGTGGTGGCAACCATTTCCTTATTCACGGGGCTTGCATACTGGAACAGCTGGACGAATGCCCTGTACTATGTAACGGATCCGAAATATTTTGGCATTCAGAATCTGCTGATGCGCATTATGAAAAATATCGAATATTTGCGGACGGGGGCCAGCGAGCTGGCGGCTGAGGGCCAGGCGGTTTCGCTTCCGGGAAATTCTATCAGAATGGCGCTGGCATTTATCGGGATACTTCCCATTCTCCTTTTGTATCCTCTGGTACAGAAGTATTTTATTAAAGGCGTTGTGGTAGGCGCTGTGAAAGGATAGGTGCGGTTATGTCTGTTTATGTGCACTGCAATTTTCGGTCAAAGGCCATCGCCATGCCGGTCGATGTGTCTGTACTGCTTCCGGATTCTTTTCTGGAAGGTGATAAGAATAAAAAATATCAGACGCTGTATTTGCTGCATGGCTTCTGCGGAGATCATCTGAGCTGGATGCGCGGAAGCAATATCGCCAGGTATGCGCAGGAAAAGGAGCTTATGGTGGTCATGCCAAGCGCCTATAACAGCGCTTACACAGATATGAAATACGGTCTGGATTATTTTTCCTATATTTCCCGGGATCTGCCGGATTTTATTGAAAGGCTGTTTCCGGCGTCTGAAAAGCGGGAGGACCGTTTTGTGGCGGGAATGTCCATGGGAGGCTATGGCGCCTACAAGCTGGGGCTGGCTTTTCCGGAGAAATTTGCAGCTGTCGGCGGAATTGCCGGTTCCTACCATGCGGAATACAGGTATCAGGGAAAGGTAACCACCATATCTACCCTTTGTGAAGGCCTGTACGGGGATCCGCCGGCGATGACGCCGGAAATCCACGACATATTTACCATGCTGGGAAACTTAAAAAAGGATGGCCGGCAGATTCCGCGGCTGTATACCTGCTGCGGGTTTGAGGACCGCAGATATCAGGACTCTGTGGATCTGAAGCAGTTTGCGGATTCCATAGGAGTACCGCTGACGTTTGAGGACGGACACGGGCAGCATAATGAGGAGTATTTTGACAAGTCGGTCCGGAGAGTGCTGGAATGGATGGAGCTGAAGGGCACGGCTGTATAAAACGGAGAGATTTTCAGGGGCAGAAAAACCGTTACAGGATGGTTTTTCTGCCTCTTTCTGTCAAAAGGTTTGAATTGGAATCACAAATGTGCTATGATGAAAATATTAAGTTAGCTAAAACTAACAAGTGTTCTGGATGGGCAGGCTTTGCCGGACAGCAAAGTATTCCGGGCGGCGGACTATTCCTGGCAGTGAAAGGGGGGAACGGCATGGAGCAGCTGATGGAAGTGAGAAACCTGTGCAAGGATTATGTTCTGGGAGAAGTAACTGTCCATGCCCTGCGCGACGTTTCCTTTCAGATCCGGCGCGGAGAGATGGTTGTGGTTCTGGGGCCCAGCGGATCGGGGAAAAGCACGCTGATGAATATTCTCGGCGGCATTGAGACGGCCACCAGCGGAGATGTTTTTTACAACGGGGAGCGGCTGAACTGGGGGAATAAACGGATGCTTTCCCTGTACCGCCGCAGGCATATGGGATTTGTGTTCCAGTTTTACAATCTGATGCCGGGGCTTACGGCGCTGGAGAATATTGAGCTGGCGGCGGAGCTGGGAACGAAGTCTCTGGACGCGAAAAAACTGCTTGAGCAGATCGGGCTTTCAGACAGGGCGGATCATTTCCCAAGCAAGCTTTCCGGAGGCCAGCAGCAGCGGGTGGCAATAGCAAGGGCGCTCTGCAAAAATCCGGACATGCTGCTGTGCGACGAGCCTACCGGCGCCCTGGACAGTCAGACTGGAATTCAGATTTTAAGGCTGCTCTGGGACTTCCATGAGCAGTACAAAAAGACAGTCATGATCATTACCCATAATCAGGGAATTGCAGAGATTGCCGACCGGGTGCTTTATTTCAGAGACGGACATCTGGAGCAGATTCAGGTTCACGAGCATCCTCTGAAGCCGGAGGAGGTGGACTGGCATTGAGACAGTTCTGGAAAAATGTATTCCGGATGGCGCGTTTGGATAAGGGGACGTTTTTCGGCGCGGTTTTCATTATCGCAATCGGCATATTTATCTATGTGAGCATGTTCGATACGCTGGACAATCTGAAGGGGC
>JAUNGW010000053.1 GCA_030524245.1 Eubacteriales bacterium | reverse complement strand
CGTCCTGAACAGTTGGTAAAAATGTGCTTGCAAAGGAGAGGCCTCTGTGCTATACTTAAAAAGCTGTTTATAGGTGTGAGGTGATTTTAACGGTACGAGCGAGACCGTTAGATGATCACGGGACTATATAATTGTAAAAAGTAAAGAGGTGAAAATCATGAGAGAAGGAATCCATCCGGAGTACTATCAGGCAAAGGTTACCTGCAACTGCGGTAACGAGTTCGTAACCGGTTCTACCAAGAAGGAGATTCACGTGGAGGTTTGCTCCAAGTGCCATTCTTTCTATACCGGCCAGCAGAAGACTGCTGCAGCACGTGGTCGTATCGATAAGTTCAACAGAAAGTACGGCGTACAGGCATAAGCGACGCAAGAGCGGAGTAAGGTTGAGACGTAAGTGGAGACACTTTGGCTCAACCTTTCTTTCATTATAGAGCGTTTTAATTGTTTTTCAGACGAAAAAAGGAGACACAGATGAAATATTCCGGTATTGGCGGACAGGCCGTTATCGAGGGAATCATGATGAAAAACAAGGATGAATACGCCACGGCGGTTCGCCGTCCGGACGGCGGGATCGAGGTGAAGAAGGAAACCTACGTCAGCATGACGGAGAAGGTGAAGCTCTTTGCCCTGCCCTTTATCCGCGGCGTATTCAGCTTTGCGGACTCCATGATTCTGGGGATGCGTACCCTGACCTTTTCCGCCAGCTTTTTTGAGGACGATGAGGGATCAGAGCCGGGGAAATTTGAATTATGGCTGGACAAAACCTTCGGCGAGAAGGTGGAGAAGGTTTTGATGGGCTTTGTCATGGCGTTTTCCATTGTGATGGCCATTGCTGTTTTTATGGTTCTTCCGCTGCTGCTGGCGAATGCGTGCCGGAGGGTGATCCACTCGGAGAATGTGATGGCGGTTCTGGAGGGCGTGATCCGGATCGCGATTTTTGTGGCGTATATCAAGCTGATTTCCAGAATGGAGGATATCCGCCGTACCTTTATGTACCACGGCGCGGAGCACAAGTGCATTAACTGCATTGAGCACGGGAAGACTCTGACTGTAGAGCACGTGCGGGAGAGCTCCAAACAGCATAAGCGCTGCGGCACCAGCTTTCTGATCATTGTGATGATCATCAGCATTCTGTTTTTCATGGTGATCCGCGTGGACAACGTGTGGCTGCGGATTGTAAGCAGAATCGTGCTGGTTCCGGTGATCGCCGGAGTGTCCTATGAGTTTCTGCGGCTGGCAGGCCGCTCGGACAATGTGATCGTGAACCTGTTAAGCAAGCCCGGCATGTGGATGCAGAATCTGACCACAAAGGAGCCGGACGACAGCATGATCGAGGTGGCCATTGCGGCGGTGGAGGCCGTATTTGACTGGAAGGCCTATTTAAAAGAGAATTTCCCGGATACAGTGATTCCGGAGGAGCCGGCGGCATGACCTTATTGGAGCTGATGACCGAAGCAGCCGGCAGACTCAGGGACGCCGGGGTTCCCGACTGGGAGAATGACGCCAGACTGCTGCTTTTTGCGGCCTTTGATCTGGATATGACTCATTATCTGCTGGAGCGGCAGCGGCCGCTTCCGGATTGTGAGGACGTAAGGGAAAAGGCGGAACGCTGCCGGAGTATGGTTAAAGAGCGCTGCAGACGCATTCCGCTTCAGCAGATTCTGGAAGTACAGGAATTTATGGGATTGGAGTTTTATGTAAACAATCATGTGCTGATTCCGCGCCAGGACACGGAGACGCTGGCAGAGTTGGTTTTGGCAGAGCAGAAGGATCCGAAGACCAGGATCCTTGATCTGTGCACCGGCTCCGGCTGCATAGGGATCAGCCTGGCAGTGAAGGGTGGCTTTGATTTTGTGGCGGCAGCGGATATTTCTGAAAAAGCCCTTGCGGTGGCCGGGAGAAACTGGGAGAGGCTGAGATGCGGTCCGGGAGAGATGCAGTTCTTTTTGGGAGATCTGTTTGAGGCTGTGCCGCCGGAAACGGAGCCCTTTGATGTGATTGTGTCCAATCCTCCGTACATTCCTACGGAGGTGATCCGGGGACTGGAGCCGGAGGTGCGGGATCATGAGCCGGTTCTGGCTCTGGACGGCACGGAGGACGGCCTGGAATTTTACCGGCGGATTGCCGGGACGGCAGGCAGCTGGCTGAGAGACGGCGGAAGTCTTTACCTGGAGATCGGATATGATCAGGGCCAGGCGGTGAGCGGCCTTTTGCAGGCGGCCGGATTTGAAGATATACGAGTGATAAAGGACCTGCCCGGGCTGGACCGGGTGGTGTACGCAGTGTGGAGAACAGACAGGAGGAAGCTATGTTCGACAGATTAGATGATATTCTGATTCATTATGAGGAGATCATGCAGGAATTAAATTCGCCGGATGTAACGGAAAACCAGACCCGTTTCCGCAGACTGATGAAGGAGCAGGCGGATCTGGCCCCCATTGTGGAGGCCTACAAGGCATATAAGCAGGCAAAGCAGGACATTGAGGACAGCCTCGCCCTTCTTGATGAGGAAAGCGATGAGGAGCTGCGGGAGCTGGCCAAGGAGGAGCTGTCCGATGGAAAGAAGCGGGTGGAGGAGCTGGAGCAGCAGTTAAAAATTCTTCTGCTGCCGAAGGATCCCAACGATGATAAGAACATTATTCTGGAGATCCGCGCCGGCGCCGGCGGCGACGAGGCTGCCCTGTTTGCGGCGGAGCTGTACCGGATGTACGTAAACTACGCGGAAGGGCAGCGCTGGAAGGTGGAGATCATCAGCCTCAATGAAAACGGCATCGGCGGCTTTAAGGAGGTTCAGGCCATGGTAACCGGAAAAGGCGCCTACTCCAAATTAAAGTACGAGAGCGGCGTGCACCGGGTGCAGCGAGTGCCGGAGACAGAATCCGGCGGCCGGATCCATACCTCCACAGCCACGGTTGCTGTGATGCCGGAGGCAGAGGAGGTGGACATTCAGATCGATATGAACGACTGCCGCATCGATGTGATGCGCGCCTCCGGAAACGGCGGCCAGTGCGTAAACACCACGGATTCCGCTGTCCGTCTGACTCACATGCCCACAGGAATCGTGATTTACAGCCAGACAGAAAAGTCTCAGCTTCAGAACAAGGAAAAGGCCTTCCGCCTGCTGCGTTCCAAGCTGTATGATCTGGAGATGGAAAAGAAACAGAGCGCGGAGGCGGAGGAGCGCCGGAGCCAGATTGGAACCGGAGACCGCTCGGAGAAGATCCGCACCTACAACTTCCCCCAGGGCCGCGTGACGGACCACCGGATCGGCCTGACCTTGTATAAGCTTGACAAGATTATGAACGGGGATATCCAGGAAATCTTAGACGCCTGCATTGCCGCGGATCAGTCCGCGAAGCTGGCGAAGATGAACGAAGCGATGTAGCTTAGGCTGCGTGACGCGATATAACTACGCTGCGTGAAGAACGCGAAAGGAGAAACGCTATGAAGGGCATTATTCTTGCCGGCGGTTCCGGCACACGCCTGTATCCGCTTACAAAGGTAACCTCCAAACAGCTTCTGCCGATTTACGACAAGCCGATGATCTATTATCCGCTGTCCGTGCTGATGAATGCCGGGATCCGGGAGATCCTGATCATTTCCACGCCGGACGATACGCCCCGGTTCGAGGCCCTTTTGGGGGACGGACATCAGTTTGGGGTGGAGCTTCAGTATGCGGTTCAGCCAAGTCCGGACGGGCTGGCCCAGGCATTTATTATCGGAGCGGAGTTTATCGGCTCAGATTCTGTGGCCATGGTGCTCGGAGACAACATTTTCCACGGCCAGGGCTTAAAGAAGCGCCTGCGCGCGGCGGCCGCCAAGCAGAAGGGCGCTACGGTATTCGGCTACTATGTGGACGATCCGGAACGGTTCGGCATTGTGGAGTTTGACAGCGAGGGAAAGGCGGTTTCCATTGAGGAGAAGCCGCAGAAGCCCAAGTCCAATTACTGCGTAACCGGCCTGTATTTTTATGACAACCGGGTGGTGGAGTATGCGAGGAACCTAAAGCCGTCAGCCCGGGGAGAGCTGGAGATCACCGACTTAAACCGGATTTACCTGGAGAATGGAGAGCTGGATGTGACCCTTCTGGGCCAGGGCTTTACCTGGCTTGATACAGGAACCCATGAGTCCCTGGTGGACGCGACGAATTTCGTCAAGACCATCGAGACCCACCAGCACAGAAAGATCGCCTGCCTGGAGGAGATTGCCTGGCTAAACGGCTGGATCAGCAGGGAGCAGGTGCTGGAGACCTATGAGATTCTTAAGAAAAATCAGTACGGTCAGTACTTAAAGGACGTATTGGACGGAAAATACATTGATAAGCTGCATGGAAACGATATGAAGTGAAAAGAGGGATGAGCTTATGAAGATTATTGTTACAGGCGGCGCCGGCTTTATCGGCTCCAATTTTGTTTACCATATGCTGAACAAGTATCCGGATTACCGGATTATCTGCGTGGACTGCTTAACCTACGCCGGCAATCTGTCCACCTTAAAGACGGCTCTGGAGAATCCGAATTTCCGGTTCTGCAGGATCAATATCTGCGACCGGGAGGCGGTGTACCGTTTGTTTGAGGAGGAGCACCCGGATATGGTGGTGAACTTCGCGGCGGAGAGCCATGTGGACCGGTCCATTGAGAATCCGGAGGTGTTTCTGGATACCAACATCAAGGGCACCGCGGTGATGATGGACGCCTGCCGCAAATACGGCATCAGACGCTACCATCAGGTGTCCACCGATGAGGTTTACGGCGATCTGCCCCTAGACCGGCCGGATCTGTTCTTCACGGAGGAGACCCCGATTCATACCAGCAGCCCCTACAGCTCATCGAAGGCAGGCGCAGATCTTCTGGTGCAGGCGTATCACAGAACCTACGGACTGCCGGTGACCATCAGCCGCTGCTCCAATAACTACGGCCCCTATCATTTTCCGGAGAAGCTGATTCCGCTGATGATCGCCAACGCTCTGGCGGACAAGCCGCTTCCTGTGTACGGCGAGGGACTGAATGTGCGCGACTGGCTGTATGTGGAGGATCACTGCAAGGCCATCGACCTGATTATTCACAAGGGCAGGGAGGGCGAGGTCTACAACATCGGCGGCCACAACGAGATGCGGAACATCGATATTGTAAAGATCATCTGTAAGGAGCTTGGAAAGCCGGAGAGCCTGATCACCTACGTGACGGACAGAAAGGGACACGACATGCGCTACGCCATCGATCCCACCAAGATTCACAACGAGCTTGGCTGGCTTCCGGAGACGAAGTTCGCGGACGGCATTAAGAAAACCATTCAGTGGTATCTGGACAACCGGGAGTGGTGGGAGACGATCATCTCCGGCGAGTACCAGAATTATTACGAGAAAATGTACGGAGACAAATTATGAGCGGGAAGATATTGGTGACCGGCGCCAGAGGGCAGCTGGGAACGGATCTGATGAACGAGCTGAAAAAGCGCGGCATGGAAGGCATCGGCGTGGATGTGGATGAGATGGACATTACGGACGGGGAAGCCTGCCTGCGCGTGATTTCTCAGTCCGGGGCAGAGGCGGTGATCCACTGCGCCGCATATACTGCTGTAGACGCGGCGGAGGATAACGTGGAGCTGTGCCGGAGAATCAACGCCGAAGGCACCCGCAACGTGGCGCTGGCCTGTAAGGCGGCAGGGGCAAAGCTCATGTACATCAGCACCGATTACGTGTTCGACGGACAGGGCACCCGTCCCTGGGAGCCGGACGATGAGCGCCATCCTCTGAACGTGTACGGACAGACAAAATATGAGGGCGAGCTGGCGGTGGAGGAGCTTGTGGAGAAATTTTTCATCGTCCGCATTGCCTGGGTATTCGGCGCGGCGGGAAAGAACTTCATAAAGACCATGCTCCGGCTGGGCCAGGAGCGGGGAGCGGTCAGCGTGGTGGACGACCAGGTGGGTTCTCCTACCTACACCTACGATCTGGCCCGGCTTCTGGTGGATATGATCCGGACAGACAAATACGGCAGGTACCACGCCACCAACGAGGGGCTGTGCAGCTGGTATGAGTTTGCGAAGGAGATCTTCCGCCAGGCAGGCATGGAGCAGGTGAGGGTGACGCCGGTGGGAAGCAGCGAATTCCCGGCTAAGGCAACCCGTCCCTCCAACAGCCGCATGAGCAAGGAAAAGCTGACGGAGCAGGGCTTTGTCCGGCTGCCTGCATGGCAGGACGCCCTGGGACGGTTCCTGAAGGAGATGAGTTCTCCTGAACAGTTATGAATCAGAAATGAGGAGAAAAGAATCATGGGTAAGTATTTTGGAACAGACGGCTTCCGCGGAGAGGCCAATGTGGATCTGACTGTAGAGCACGCGTACAAGGTGGGCCGGTTTTTAGGCTGGTACTATGGACAGAAAAAGAAGGCCGCGGCAGACGGCGGGGAGGCCCGGTGCCAGGTGGTGATCGGCAAGGACACTCGGCGCAGCAGCTACATGTTTGAGTATTCCCTGGTTGCAGGCCTGACCGCCTCCGGGGCAGACGTGTACCTGCTTCATGTGACCACCACCCCCAGCGTATCCTATGTGGTCCGCACGGAGGGCTTCGACTGCGGCATCATGATTTCCGCCAGCCATAATCCGTACTACGACAACGGGATCAAGGTGATCAACGGAAAGGGCGAGAAGCTGGAGGAAAGCGTGATTGAGGAGATCGAGAGCTACCTGGACGGAGAGAAAGGGGAGATTCCCTTTGCCCTTAAGGACGCTATCGGCCGTACGGTAGATTACGCGGCAGGAAGAAACCGCTACATCGGCTATCTGATTTCCATTGCCACCCGTTCCTTTAAGGGGAAAAAGGTTGCGCTGGACTGCGCCAACGGAAGCGCCTCCGCTATCGCCAAGAACGTATTTGACGCCCTCGGCGCGGAGACCCATGTGATCAACAACAGCCCCAACGGCTTAAACATCAACACAAACTGCGGTTCCACCCATATCGACGTGCTGTGCCGGTACGTGAAGGAAAGCGGCTGCGATGTGGGCTTTGCCTACGATGGCGATGCGGACCGGTGTATTGCCGTGGATGAGAACGGCCATGTGGTGGACGGCGATCTGATCCTCTATATCTGCGGAAAATACATGAAGGAGAATGGCTCCCTGTTCCACAATACGGTGGTGACCACGGTGATGTCCAACTTCGGCCTTTACAAGGCCTTTGACAGAGAGGGCATTTCCTACGAGAAGACCGCGGTGGGAGATAAGTACGTTTACGAAAATATGGCCCAGTACGGCAACTGCCTTGGCGGAGAGCAGTCCGGGCACATCATTTTCAGCAAGCACGCCACCACCGGCGATGGAATTTTAACCTCCTTAAAGGTGATGGAGGTGATTCTGGAGAAGAAGGAATCCCTGGCGAAGCTCGCCTCCGAGGTGGAGATCTTCCCGCAGGTGCTGAAAAATGTCCGGGTTCACGACAAAAAGGCAGCCCAGGACGATTCTCTGGTACAGGCAGAGGTCGCGAAGGTTACGGAGGCTCTTGGCGGAGACGGCCGCATCCTGCTGCGCCAGTCTGGCACAGAGCCGGTGGTGCGGGTGATGGTGGAGGCTTCCAGCCAGGAACTCTGCGAAAAATACGTGGATCAGGTGATTGACGTGATGCGGGCGCAGGGGCACCTGCTGTAAACGCCGGACTTAAGAAGCCAGTGAAAAAGGAAACCAGCATAATGCTTTAACTGCCCGGCGATTCCCCGGGCAGTCATTTTTTTGCCATGGCGGTTCACGAAAAGGAAGCCGCTCTGGCAGTTGTTTTCCGACAGCCACTGGAGAGTTTCCTGGCGGAGCACGGCGGGAATGTAAATGCGGCGCAGCTTTCCGCCCTTTGAGTACAGATCCAGATAGCCGGCTTTGACATGCTCCGCCTTGATCTGGAGCAGCTCGCTGATCCGCGCGCCGGTGGCGGTCAGAAACCGGACGACAAAATACCAGTACATGTGGTTGTCCCGCTTCAGGCAGTTTTTAAAATAAAGATAATCCGCCTCGCTGATAACATTTTCCAGAAATGGCTTCTGCTGAGTGCGGACGGAGGGGAGCTTCCAGTTCTCATGACCGGTATATTCCAGGTAGCTGTTAATTCCCCGGATGCGCAGATTGATAGTCTGCGGCTTGTAGGTTTCCAGAAGAAAGGTCTTATAATCCCGCAGCGCATGCTGAGTAAGTCCTTCATACAGGGAGGAAAACTGCGATACGCTGAAGCAGTATGACCGGATCATGTTCTGCGAGTAATTCTGGTTTAACAGATATTCTTCAAATTCATCATATTCCATAACGAAACACCTCTTTTTCATACATATACATGCGGCAGAAGGAAGAGGGATACTGTCTATCATACAGACTGTTTC
Organism: Eubacteriales bacterium; assembly: GCA_030524245.1. Classification (GTDB taxonomy): domain Bacteria; phylum Bacillota; class Clostridia; order Lachnospirales; family Lachnospiraceae; genus Brotaphodocola. The sequence continues at coordinate 9,589 of JAUNGW010000053.1, read as the reverse complement.
ATGAAAAAACTGTGACAGCTTTTCGAGAAATATGTGAGTATCCACATTTACGCATGCGGAAACAGGACAGAACCCGGAGATTCTGCCCTGTTTCGTTATGTGCTTCAGGCTGCTGCCGCAAGCCCCTCACATGTTAGTTGCTGCTTTTGCCGTAGTCAGCCAGCTGCTCCCAGTCGGTAACGGTGAAGCCCGGCTCGCTTACGCCGTCAGACTTAACAGACTTGTTGTTAGAATACAGCCGTACATGGTAATCCTCGGTGTAGAAGTACCAGTCGTCGCCATCCTTGGCTGCGGTCTTCTTCTTCTGGATCGCACCGCTGGTATTTACCAGGTAGTAGGTGTTATCAAAGTCGTTGTTGAATCTTACGGTTTCGTTGTCGTCGTTCTTATAGCTGATGGAAGCTGCGGAACGAAGATCAGCTGAATCGATTTCTGTTACAACCACGCCGTCAGCGCCGGTGTCAACATTGTTGGAGTTGCCTTCGGAATCCGTTACCTGTACTACAATGTACTTCTCATCGGAATCAGCCTTGATTCTCTGGCCGTACTTGTAGATGTACTTGTTGTCATCAATACCGGTTACGCCGCGCTCATCAAAGCCGTACTTCTTGCTGTTGATGGTCTTTGTTGCGTAGGTCTTGCTGGAATCATCGTTGTAGTAGCGCTTTCCGTTGGAGTTGAACCAAAACCAGTAGGTTACGTCCTCATCCTCCTCGGAATCATATACAGTCAGGCGCTGCCAGCCGGTCTTCATGGAACCATCGTTCCAATCGCCCAGATAGTAAACATTCTCATCCGTATTTGCCCAGTCCTCGTCATCGGTCAGACGCTCGCCGTTGCTTACCCAGCCGTACAGCATGATGCCGTCCTCGTCGAAGGAATAGCGCTTGCCGTCGATGGTTTTGAACTTGGTGCTGGTAGAGCTGCTGGAAGTATTCTTGTAAGCCTTACCATTGCTCTGTAAATAGTAATAGTGGTACTCAGCAGGATCCTCGTCCTCGTTCTGGTCCTCGTTGATAACCTTAACCCAGGAATTTTTGAATTTCTTTGAAATTCCTAAAATTGCATTACGAAGTAATTATACTTCCTACAAGGTAAATTATCAGAGGTGGAAAAGGACGGCTTAAAAGCCTGGAAACAGGGGGCAGTTCCGGGCGGGCATAATCACGGGAAATCTTCAGCGGTGCTTGTCATCCGTGAGGAAATATGGTAAGATACAAGAAGGCCGGTGTGAAGAAACAGCCGGTTTTCATTTATTGAAAAAGCAGAAAAGGAATGATGAAAGATGGGGCTGAACCGATAAAGGTACTTCTGTTCATTGTCCGCCGTTACGGAGTGATCGAGCGACTGCCCGTTACGGGCTGAGGACAAAAGAGACTGCGGCGCCGGTATCCGGTGGATCCGCACACAGGAGATCACAGACGAATCATACAGTACAGTGAGCAGGAGGAGAAGATAATGTTAAATTATACGCGTTATAAAAGAAATCCCGTGGTGAATTATCCGGAGCGCCAGTGGCCGGACAAGCAGATTGAGAAGGCGCCGGTCTGGTGCAGCGTGGATCTGCGGGACGGCAATCAGGCGCTGATTGAGCCGATGGTTGTTGAGGAGAAGATGGAGTTTTTTAACCTGCTGGTGAAGACCGGCTTCAAGGAGATTGAGGTTGGCTTTCCGGCAGCTTCCCAGATCGAGTACGATTTTCTGCGGCAGCTGGTAGAGCGCCGGATGATTCCGGACGATGTGCGGATTCAGGTGCTGGTGCAGTGCCGCGAGCATCTGCTGAAGAGAACCTTTGAGGCGATTCAGGGCATCAAGAAGGTTGTGGTTCATATTTACAACTCCACATCCACCCTGCAGCGGGACGTGGTATTCCATAAGGACAAAGAGGAGATCAAGCAGATTGCCATTGAGGGCACCGAGCTTGTGAAGAAATATGCCAAAGACTTCGACGGGGATCTGATGCTTGAGTATTCTCCGGAGAGCTTTACGGGCACAGAGCTTGACTACGCGCTGGAGGTATGTACGGCGGTGCAGGATGCCTGGGGTATGGCGACTCCTGAGAAGCCGATTATCTTCAATCTCCCCTCTACGGTGGAGATGAACACGCCGAATGTCTACGCGGATCAGATCGAGTGGATGAACCGCCACTTCAAGAACCGCGACAGCATTATCTTAAGCGTGCACCCGCACAACGACCGGGGAACCGGCGTGGCGGCTACGGAGCTTGCGCTGCTGGCTGGAGCGGACAGAGTGGAGGGAACTCTCTTTGGAAACGGCGAGCGGACCGGCAACGTGGATATTCTGACCGTGGCGTACAACATGTTCTCCCAGGGCATCAACCCGGAACTGAACATCGAGAATATCAGAGAGCTGGCGGAGGTTTACGAGCGCTGCACGAAGATGGATATTCCGCCGCGTCATCCTTACGCAGGCAAGCTGGTATTTACCGCGTTTTCCGGTTCTCACCAGGACGCCATCAACAAGGGTATGCAGGCGATGCACGAGAGAAACCAGGAGTACTGGGAGGTTCCGTATCTGCCCATCGATCCGGCGGATATCGGCCGTCAGTACGAGCCTATCGTCCGCATCAACAGCCAGTCCGGCAAGGGCGGCGTGGCCTTCGTTATGGATACCTTCTACGGCTTCAAGCTGCCGAAGGGTATGCACAAGGAATTTGCGGATGTGATTCAGAAGATCTCCGAGAAGCAGGGCGAGGTGGCTCCGGAGCAGATTATGGAGGAGTTCCAGCGCTGCTATCTGGACAAGAAGGAGCCGCTGCATTTCCGCAGGTGCCAGATTACGGACACCGAGGTGGAGGATGGCTCCTACGCGACCCTTGCCAAGGTAACCTATACGGATCACGGTATTGAGAAGACCTTCAACGGCGTCGGAAACGGACCGATTGACGCGGTTCAGCGCGGTCTGGAGGAGACCCTCGGCATCGAGATCAAGGTTCTGGACTACAGCGAGCATGCGCTCCGCGCAGGATCCAACGCGCAGGCAGCTTCCTACATCCATCTGATGGACAAGAAGACCGGCCGTGTGACCTACGGCGTGGGCATCAGCTCCAACATTACGAGAGCGTCTATCCGCGGCATCTTCAGCGCGGTGAACCGTTTGTTTTATTAATTGAAGATACGGTGCAGCCGCAGTGGGGAAAAGCTCACTGCGGCGGGTCGCGCTGGCGGAGAATCCTGCGTGGCAGGATTCTTTTCGGTTCTGGGGCAGTGAGCCGGGCTTACCATGTGACGATCCGGTTGATCATGGCCTGCTGCTCCGTGCTGGTTTTGCGCAGATAGATCCGTGTGGTTTCGATGCTTTCATGTCCCATCAGATCTGCCAGCATGGAGATGTCGTTGCACCGCTCCAGAAAGCTTTTGGCGAAACGGTGGCGGAAGGAGTGGGGATAAACCACAGCGGTATTGAGCCCGTATATCCCGGCATAGTGTTTCAGCTGCCGGGCAACGCCCCGGGAGGTGATCCGCTGGCCCTGGCGGTTGAGAAAGAGAAAGCCGCTGGTACGCTCCGTCTCCTTCAGCCACTGAAGCGCCTCCAGGCGCAGCGTGTGGGGAATATAGATTCTCCGCAGTTTTCCGCCCTTGGAATACAAATCAAGATAACCAGTTTCTACATGTTCAATTTTTATCTGAATCAGCTCACTGATCCGGGCTCCGGTGACAGTGAGAAACCTCACGACAAAATACCAGTACATATGATTATCCTGACGCAGGCAGTTTTTGAAATACAGATAGTCGGCTTCACTGATGACATTTTCCAGAAATGGCTTTTGCTGGGTCCGCACGGACGGCAGCTTCCAGGTTTCCTGTCTGGTGTATTCCAGATAGCAGTTGATGCCCCGTATCCGCAGATTAATGGTCTGCGGCTTGTAGTGTTCGATCAGAAATATTTTATAATCCCGCAAGTTTTTCTGGTTCAGCTCGGTATATTTGGTAAAAAACTGTTCCGCCGTGTATCCGTAGGAGCGGACAGTGCTGGGAGAGAGATTGCGGCTCCGAAGCCATTCTGTAAATGCAGCTTGTTCATACATGTTTTTTGTTCCTCCGGTTGTTTGGGGTGGGATATGTGACTGGACAGGGCGACGGCCTTCCAGCTGTTTTGCGGTTCATTTTCCTGTCATTTTGAATAATTACTGGTTATTGTAGTACTATGCTTTAAAAATGTCTAATGCTCATAGAGAATAACCAGATATGCGCACAGTGTATATCTGAAAAATAAGGCGTAAAAAAGCGCGATGCAAATAGCGTCTATTTACATCGCGCATGTTTCACTGCCGGTGATATACGGCGTTATTTAACTTATTCAGCAAGACTTTCGGAAAGATCCTTTAAGGTGTCATACTCTTCGGTCTTGGAGAAATCCTTGTCGTTTGCGTAAGCAAAGATTCTTCCGTTTCCATCGCTGTAGAAGTACCAGTCATCGCCGTCTCTTAAGCCGTTGGCGTTGGTTCTGACAGAACCGTTGGTGCCGATTAAGGCATCGGTGGTCAGGTCAGCAAAACGTACTCCGCTGAGACGCTCGCCGTCCTCATCGTATGCCTGCCCGGCATTGGCTCTTAAATCCTTGGAATCAACGAAGGTTACAAAATCCTCGCCGCTCTCGCTGTCGGTGTCGATCACTGCTGCTCTGTAGCGGTCCTCGGAGCTGGCTGCCATTCTGCGTCCGTATTTGTAGTAAACCTTGCGAACCAGGCCGGTGGTGCCTGCGCCGCGGGTATCTGCGCCGCCGGTGGAGGAGAAGTTGAAGGAGTAGTTGTCTCCGTCAATATTTACGGTGGTGTTTCCAGTCTTCATGGAGCCGTCATCTCCGTCGCCGAAATAGTAGACGTCGCCGTCAACCTTTACGGAAGAATCGGTCAGGTCGTCCAGATCATCAGCGTCTACGGAATCATTGAGTACCTCAACGATCTCGCCGTTTTCTACCTTCAGCAGAACCAGGCCGTCCAGCATAGCGCCGTTCTCATCGAAGCCGTAGTATCTGCCGCCGATTCTCCGGATCTCGCTGGTCACCAGAGTTCCGTCTCCGTTTGCGTAGTACCATTTCTCTTCCTCATCGTCGTAACGATCCGGATCGAAATCCTCATCTGCAACAACCTTGAACCAGCCTCTGGTCACACGGGCGCCGTCCTCCGGGCTGTTGAAGTAGCTCCAGTTGGATGCGGAAGCGTAGTCAGAGGTAGAACCAACAGACTGATTCCACTCATATACCATAACGCCGTCCTCATCGAAGCCGTAGGTTTTGCCGTTGATACGTCTTGTTTTGATAATATCTCCATCAGCAATATCATCTGCAGTCAGCTCAAAGCGGTGTCCGTTGGAGTTAAAGTAGAACCATTTGTCAGCGTCCTCATCCTCATCGCTCTGTGCGTTGTATACGTTGATACGCTGCCAGCCGGTCTTCATGGCTCCATCCTCCCATGTACCGAAATAGTACATGGCTTCCTTCCAGCCTTCTTCGCCGTCATGAACCATTTCACCGTCCTCGCTTACCCAGCCGTACAGCATTCTGCCGTCATCGTCAAAGGCATAGCGTCTTCCGTCGATGGTTCTGGTTCTTACAGAGTCACGGTCAGAGGACTTGTAGGCCTTACCGTTGCTCTGGAAGTAGTAGTAGCGGTACTCCGCCGGATCGGTATCGTCATCCTGATCCTCATTTACCAGACGAACCCAGGTGTTGGTAACCATAACGCCGTTAGCGTCTACAAAATAGGTGTCGTCATCGTCCTCGATCAGCTTTTCCAGAGCCATAGCTCCGTCTTCCTCGCCGTCCAGCCAGTACCAGTTGTCGCCGGAACGTCTCCACTCGTCCTGAACCCGGTTCTCATCCCTGTCGTAGTAGTACCACTGTCCATCTTCCTCAACCCAGCCGGTAGCCGCGAAGGAAGTCATGGAAGCGCCAATGGCAAGCAGGGATGCTGCAGATGCTGCTGCAACGAATTTTGTCTGCTTTCTCATAATGAATGCACTCTCCTTTTCCTTTTTTGAATTCTTTTGAAATTCCTAATATTGCATTACGAGGCTATTATACTTCCTGCAAGGTAAATTATCGGGAGCGGAAAATGGCGAAAAAAGAGGGCTGGCAGGAGATCCTGACAGCCCGATAATGGTCTGAATTTTTATAGTGATTCTTTGATTCTTCGTGTAATCGCGTATGGTTTACGGTTTCGGTCCGCCTGTCTGTCCGGGCTGTAAGCTGGAGCTGCTGCCTGTGGTAGACATAGGCGTGCTGGAGCCGGAGGGGCCGGACGAGCTGGAGGAAGCGGTGGAACCCGGTGCAGAGCCGCCGGAAACTACCCCGCTGTTGGAGGAGCTGCTTCCTGTGGCGCCGGGGCCGCTGTTTACATAGTTATTGCTGTTGCTTCCTGTGCTGCCAGACGGAGAGCTGGACGTGCCTGTGCTGCTGCCTGATCCCGGAGCGCTGGTGTTGTTGCTGCTGTTGTATACGTTGTTGGTACTGCCGCCGTTGGTCAGGCATACGCCGTTGGCCGCGAACTGATAGGTAACGCCGTCGATAACCTTGGAAACGCCGGATACCATCCTGCCGTCTGCAGCCGGATCCATATAGTAGTAGCTGCCGTCAACGATCACCCAGCCTGTCTGCATATGTCCGGACTCGTTAAAATAGTAATAGTAGTTGTCGATGTTCTTGACGCCTACGGACATCCTGCCGTTGGCCGGATCCATGTAGTACTTGTTGGTGCCGTCGCTTAGCCATCCAAGAAGCATCCGTCCGTCTGTATGGAAGTAGAAGTAGTAGCCGTCCACCTTCTGCCAGCCAGTCTGCATCTTGCCGTCCGCGCCGAACAGGTACCAGCTGTTGTCGATGCCAAGAGCCTTGTTCACGGCGCACTTGCCGTTCTCACGGTCGAAGTAGAACCAGGAGCCGTCAAGCTGAAGCCATCCGGTGGCCATGGAACCGTCAGCGGTCATATAATAATAATCGGAGCCGATATTCACCCAGCCGTTGGAGTGCATGGTGCCGTCGGTCAGCATGTAGTAATACTTGCCGTTGCTCTGAACCCAGCCGGTAGCCATCAGGCCGTCGGCCTGGAAATAATACCACTTGCCGTTGATCTGCTTCCAGCCGGTAACCATCTGGCCGGTGGACAGATCCGTGTAATAATATCCGCCGTTGCCGTTGTTGATCCAGCCCTTGTGCAGAGAACCGTCTGCATCGTAATAAACGTAAACATTGCCATTCTGAACCCAGCCGGTGGCAGCGTAAGCTGTAAGTCCGGATGCCAGGGTCATAGTTCCCACCATACCGGCAACCACTGCCGCAGTCAGGAATCGTCTCCTTCTCATACCAGTAAACCTCCTTGTAGCTTTATCTATCATTGGTATTCTTTCAGTTATTTTCCATTATAGCACATCATCTGGTGGAAGTAATAACATTTTTATTACAATATCTATAAATATTTACGCCGTCAGCTCCCTGACCTTCTGGTAATAATCCTTGGCATACCGGTACATGGCCAGCGTGTAATCCCCAAACGTCTCTCCCAGGGAAGCCTTATAAACTGCCCAGAGCGCCCAGAGCAAACCGCCCAGCGCCATGTAGGCATAGACAATGATCCGCTCCGTATCACTGGCAGGTCTTCCGAAGTAAAGCTCCATCAGCTTATCCGTCTCTTCCTCTTTATAGCGGGAATAAATGGCATTCATCCCCAGGTCGGCCAGGGGGTCGCACATTCCCGCATATTCCCAGTCCACGAGACGGACGGCGCCGTCCGGGAGAAGCAGAAAATTATCCACGTTGCAGTCAATATGGGCCAGAGCCTTCGGCCTGTTTAAGCTGTCCAGGTAATCCATCAGCTCATCCATATGCTGGCGCACCTGAGCGTAATCCTCAAACAACGGGCCGCCATGGCTGGTGCAGAGCTTTTCATAAAAATCAATCCATTCGCGGAAATGAAACTGGTGGGACACAGAAACACCGGATTCATGGAGGCGGCGCAGCACCTTGAGGCACGCGGCCAGATCCTCCCAGCTGTCCGCCCGGGCATTGCGGGAGCCCTCGTAGTATTCGGCGATTTTATAACCGCTTTCCGGATCCAGATAAAGCACATGATCCGAAATATCCAGAGACCGGATGGCGTCATAGGCGGCAGCCTCCTGGCGGCGGTTCAGCAGAAGCTCCGTTCCCGGACCGGGAATCCGGCAGATGTAGTGCCGGTCATTTACCTGAAACAGGAAGGATTTGTTGGTCATTCCCGCCTTGACGCAGCGGATGTTCCGGATTTCGGATTCCGGCACCTGCAGCACCTGAGCCGCCAGCTCCAGCGCCTTGTTGTCAGAGTGGTTCTGGTAACGGGGGTCAAACAGGCGCAGCTCCTCCAGATTTTCAAACTCATAGATCTGCCCTGCCGGCTGCCGGTTAATGTCCATCTCCAATTCATCAATATGCTGCATCAGCACATGCTCCCAGTAAAACTGTTCTGTCCCCGGCGTTTCATAAGCCTGCTGAAGAATGGGCAGAAACTGTCCGGAAAACTCCCGGGAAAAATAAACCGGCCCATACATGACCCAGGCGTCATGGCCGCCGATCCGCACATCCGTAATGCGTCCCTTCTTATTATAAGAAAGAACCCATTCAGATGTATTGCCTTCCATATAAGAGGAGGCGTACCAGGCCCCACATTCATAGCCGTGGAACATATTTTCCCGCAGCCAGTTGTCAGAGGAGAGCACGTACATATTGCGCCCCTTCAGAATATCCCTTGCATGGTAAATGGTCGCCAGGGTGTTTTTGCAGCTGTACTCCGGATTGTAGACCAGGCGCACCTGGTACTTGTCAATGAGATAATCAAACTTCTCCTTCAGGTATCCAACCATAATGGTGATATCGGTGATCCCGGCCTGATGAAGCTGGCAGATCTGCCGCTCGATCATCCGCTCTCCGAAAACCTCCAAAAGCCCCTTCGGCATCTCAAAGGTCAAAGGCACGAAGCGGGAGCCAAAGCCGGCCGCGATGATCAGCGCCCCGTCCACCTTAAACTGCTCCAGAAACACATCGCCGGCGCCGGTCAGCTCATAGGTTCCCGCAATGCTTTTTCCCTGCGCGATCAGCCGGCGCTGCATACATTCCTTAATTAATGTGTTGACCGTACCCAGGGACAGCTCCATTTTCTGAGCCAGGTCACGCTGCGTGCTGTGCGGGTTCTCCTTCAAATAACGACATATTAATCCAATCCGATCCATGAAACTACCTCCCGAAATGATCTGGATTCTCTATTTATATGTTCAAAAATAGAAAAATAAACAAACTAATGAACATTATAGCACGATTCCCCGGCAAATCCCAGCCCTGACAAGGATTGTACGGATATTAATACAATTTATGGGAAAAATTTGCTTTCTGTAAGGTTTTCGTAAGAAAACGCTTAGGGTTTCGTTATAGCATTTCCCGAAGAAGTGTATTATACTGTCAGTGTGATGGAGAGGTGGTAACTTCCACAGGCTTATCAAGAGTTTTACATATGTTCCATATCAATGAAAAAATGTTAAAAAACTATTGATAATTTACCTTATAGGAAGTATAATTACCTCGTAATGCAATTTTAGGAATTTCA
>JAUNGW010000052.1 GCA_030524245.1 Eubacteriales bacterium | reverse complement strand
GATAAGCCGGATTATCCGGACAACCCGGACAACCGAGACCATCCGGACAATCCGTCCGTGAATACGGTGCTTGAGGAGCTTCAGGAGGCGCTGATCGAAGCCTCAACCTACAGCGGAGACGGCTACACAGCCAGCTCCTGGCAGGCCTTAAAGGATGCGATTGCTGCTGCCAGAAAGGTGTGGAAGGACGCGGATGCTACGGAAATGCAGCTGAAGCGGGCATTAAACAGCCTTTACGCGGCTATCGACGGACTGAAGGAGGAGACGGGAACAGAGACAGACGGTTCTGTAAAGAAGCATGAGCTTTCCGCTGCGATTCAGGCGGCGGCATCCCTGAACTCTTCCAGCTACAGCGCGAAGAGCTGGCTGCAGCTTACCGTAGCGCTGGGAACGGCCAGAGGTGTTTACAGTGACGCGGAAGCCACCCAGTCTGAGGTGGACCGCGCGGCCAATGACCTGAAGCTGGCAGTGCTTTCCCTGGAGGCGGCAGGCTCCGGCTCCGGCGATTCGGGAAGCAGCTCCGATGACAAGACCGGAAGCGACGAGGACGACGGATACTATGAGGTGAACGTCCGTCTGTGGCATGCGACCATGAACAAGGCCTCCATGGGAGACCCGGCGATTGTGCGCAAGGCCTACGTGCATATTGACGACGGCGACATTACCATGCGCCTGTCAACCAAGAAAATGACCACCAGCGGCATTACCACGCACCTGTATGAGTTCTACATCTATGACAGCGGCGATTACGAGGAGGCAGAGCTGATTTCCACGGAAAACAGCAGATGGGTATATGAGTTTGAGCTGCCCAATGACTCCTCCACCTACTACAAATGTAAGGTGGACCCGCGGGTAGACGTGATGGGAGACGACCCGGTGAAGGCAAGGCTGAAGGTGGACTGGAAATCTCTTGACGAGGTGGACGAGGACGACTGGGACGACCTGGAGGGAGATACGGATGACGATGACGACGATGACAGCAGCAGCTCCAGCAGCTCCGGAACCGGAAGCACAACGGAGCTTGTCAGCGCGGAAACCGGAATCCGGGCCAAGGGCAAGTTAAACGGCCCCGGATACGTTCTGGAGGCATCCCGTCTGACCAACGGCTCTCAGTACGAGCTGGCGGCGAACCAGCTGGCGGAGGCAGATGTGAACCGGTATGTGGTATACGACATCAAGCTGCGCTCCGGCTCCAGCTATCTGCAGCCGTCGGGCTCTCTGACCGTGAGCATCCCGATTCCGTCCGGATACGATACCGACAAGCTGATCCTGTACCGGATCAACGACGACGGAACAAGAAATGAAATCACAGGACGGGTGAACGGCAGCTACTATGAGGCCAGCGTGGATCATTTCAGCCTTTACTGCCTTGCCGAAAGCAACAAGGTGACGGCGGCAGCGGCGAAAACCACGTCTGCGGAGACTTCCGCGAAGACCTCCGGCTCCGGAAGCAGTACGAAGACTGCGGCAGCGGCTTCCTCCGGAAGCAGCACAGGCTCTTCCGTAAGCAAGACCAGCTCCGCGTCATCTAAGACGATGGGCACAGCCGGAACGGTGAAGAAGACGTCCGCCAGCGCCATATTGGCGGAAAGCGCCGAAAAATCTGCCGGAAGCAATAAGGCGGCGGCAGCGGTGTCTCTGAACAGAGATATCCCCTACACGGGAGACCGGATGCCGGTAGCAGAGCTGTCCGTCATCGGAGCCCTGGCAGCCCTGGCATTCTTAGGCATCCTTCTGGAGGAACGGAAGGAGCGCCGGAAGCAGACGGGCAGGCAGGCGTAACCACGAGGTGAGATATTGAAAAGGAATCCTGCCGCGCAGGATTCTCCGCCTGGGGCGGGGCGCGCAGGCGCCAGAAACCAGAAACGAAACGGACGTCCGGACCGGACGTCCCCCGGCCCTCCGGGGCTGTGGCGAGGGCCCTGCCTGAGCAGGGAGTTCGCCAAAGCTCCGGAAGAAACGGAGAAAAAAGGAGGAAAAGCAGTGTGAAGAAAATTGTGAATATGGTGTGTGTGGCTCTGGCATTTGTCTGTGTGGGACTGGGCTGTGTGGGGATTGTCCTTCCCGTCCTGCCTACGACGCCGTTTTTTCTGCTGGCGGTGGCGCTGTTTGCGAAGGGCTCGGAGGCGTTTCACCGGTGGTTTTTGTCCACGGGGCTTTATAAGCGGTACCTGGAGGATTTTGTGGAGACCAGAAGCATGACCCGGTCAGCCAAGCGGAAGGTGCTGACAGTGGTGACGGTGCTGTTTGCGGTGGGAATCTGGTTTTCCCCGGTATTTGCAAAGGTGATTATCGGAATTGTGGCGGTATTTCATTATGTGTATTTCCTGTTTGGCATCCGGACAGCGCCGGAGGGGGAGGAACAGGCATGATTAAAAAACGCCTGATCGGGCTGATGGCGGATTCCAAGAAGTATATTTTTTATAATGTGGGCTGGCAATGGCTGGGGCTTGTGCTGTCGGTGATCACCATGTCCGCGGCAGGAGCGCTCTTTGAGGCGGCGTACAGAGAGCTCTGGCGGGGAGAAAAAGGAGCGCTTGACGGCAGGCTGCTGTCTTCCTTTGCCCTGGTGATTCTGGCGGCGGTATGGGGACGGGCGGTCTGTACCCGGCGGGCGGCCAGGGCCTCCTATCTGGCGGGCAGCCAGGTGAAAACCACCCTGCGCCGCGCATTGTATGAGAAGCTGGCCTCCTTCGGGCCGTCCTATCATGAGCAGGTGCCCACCGCCGAGGCGGTGCAGGTGGCGGCAGAGGGCGTGGAGCAGCTGGAGGTGTATTTCAGCCGGTATCTGCCCCAGCTTTTCTACAGCCTGCTGGCTCCCCTGACACTGTTTGCCGTATTATCCAGGATCAGCGTGAAGGCCGGCGCGGCGCTGCTTGTCTGCGTGCCGCTGATTCCGCTGACGATTATGGCGGTTCAGAAGCTGGCGAAGCGGCTGTTAAATAAATACTGGAGCATTTATACGGGGCTGGGCGACAGCTTCCTGGAGAATCTCCAGGGACTTACGGCGCTGAAAATCTACGAGGCGGACGAGCTGAAGGCGCAGGAGATGGACGAGGAGTCGGAGCGGTTCCGGAAAATCACCATGAAGGTGCTGATGATGCAGCTGAACTCCATCATCGTCATGGACGTGGTGGCCTACGGCGGCGCGGCTGTGGGCATGGCCGTGGTGCTGCGGGAGTATCTGTCCGGCCTTGTGAGCCTTGGCGGAGCGATGACGGTGATCCTGTTGTCCGCGGACTTTTTCCTGCCCATGCGTCTTCTCGGCTCCTTTTTCCATATTGCCATGAACGGCATGGCGGCTTCCGACAAGCTGTTTCGGATTCTGGATCTGCCGGATCCGGACAGGGGAACGGAGGAGCTGCCGGAGGGGCCGCTGGGCATTGTGCTGGACGGCGTGACCTATTCCTATGACGGGGAGCGGACGGTGCTGGACGGGGTAAGCCTGACGGTGCCGGAGCGGGGGCTGACCTCCGTGGTCGGGCTGTCCGGCTGCGGGAAAAGCACGGCTGCCGGGATTGTGACCGGGCGGAATAAGGGGTACGGCGGCAGCGTGCGGATCGGACGGGGCACGGCGGAGAATGCGTGCGGCGCAGGCGTGTGGAAGGAGCTGGCCCGGGTATCCCAGGCAAGCCTGATGAAGCATGTAACCCTTGTCAGCCACAACAGCTATATTTTCAAGGGAACCGTGGAGGACAATCTGCGGATGGCCGCGCCGGAGGCGTCCGAGCAGCAACTCTGGGAGGTCCTTTCCCAGGTGAACCTGGCGGATTTTCTGTGCGGACCGGGTCAGAACGGGCTGAAGACGGAGCTTCTGGAGCGGGGAGCCAATCTGTCCGGCGGCCAGTGCCAGCGTCTTGCCCTGGCAAGGGCGCTGCTTCACGATACGCCGGTCTATGTGATGGACGAGGCCACCTCCAATATCGATGTGGAGAGCGAGAGCATTATTATGGAAACGGTGCGCCGGATGGCGGAGGAGAAGGCGGTGCTTTTAATCTCTCACCGGCTGGCAAATGTGGTGGACTCGGACTGTATTTACGTGCTGTCCGGCGGGCGTGTGGCGGAGTATGGGCTGCATGAGGAGCTGATGGCGCGTGGGGGAATCTATGAGGAATTATATAGAACACAGCGGGAGCTGGAGGAGTATGCCGGCAGCGCGGAAGGGAGGTCGCGTCATGCATCGTAGATCTGGAATTGTGATTATGGGCCGTCTGATCGGGCTGGTGAGGCCTCTGCTGGCAGTGATGGCGGCCGCGGTGGTTACAGGCGTGGCCGGGTATCTCTGCGCCACATTTCTGACGGTGGCGGCCGCGGCCGGCGTGCTGGCTGCCCTGAAGCAGGAGGCTCCCGGCAGAATCCTGGCGGCGCTGGCTGTGATGGCGGTGCTGCGCGGCGTATTCCGCTATGTGGAGCAGCAGTGCAATCATTATATTGCCTTTAAGCTGCTGGCTATCATCCGGCATAAGGTGTTCGCGGCGCTGCGGAGCCTGTGCCCGGCCAAGCTGGAGGGCAGGGACAGGGGAGATCTGATCTCCCTGATCACCAGCGATATTGAGCTTTTGGAGGTGTTTTATGCCCATACCATTTCCCCCATTGCCATTGCGGCGCTGACCTGCCTGATCATGACGGGCTTTCTGGGAAGCATCCACCCGCTGTGCGGGCTGCTGGCGCTGGCGGGCTACGGCACGGTGGGCGTGGCGCTGCCCCTGTGGAACTCCAGGCGCGGAGCGGCGGCGGGCATGGCGTACCGGCAGGAGTTCGGCGAGATGAACAGCTTTATTCTGGACAGTCTGCGGGGCATGAAGGAAACCATGCAGTACGGCCAGGAGGCAGAACGGCTGGATGAGCTGCAGCGTGGATCGGAGGCTCTGGCCCGCCGGCAGGAGCGGTTAAAGGAGTTGGAGGGAGATTCCTCGGCGGCAGCCGGCGTGTGCATTACGGTGTTTTCCTTTGGAATGCTGTTTCTGACTCTGTGGCTGTCCCTGGGACACGCAGAGGGCTTCGGCCTGCCCCAGGTGGTGCTGGCGTCCACGGCGATGATGAGCAGCTTCGGCCCGGTGACGGCGTTGTCCAGTCTTTCCAACAATCTGACCCAGACCCTGGCCTGCGGCGAGCGGGTGCTGGCGATTCTGGAGGAGAAGCCGCAGGTGGAGGAGGTGTCCGGCCAGCCGGAGACGGACTTTTCGGGCGCAGCCTGCGGACAGGTGGATTTTTCCTATGGAAATGAGCAGATTTTAAAGGATGTGTCCCTGACGGTTCCGGAGAATCAGATTCTCGGGATTCACGGGCGCAGCGGCTCCGGCAAATCAACCCTGCTGAAGCTGATGATGCGTTTCTGGGACGTGTCGGACGGACAGGTGAGCATATCCGGCCGGGATATCCGTCAGATCAACACATCCGATCTTCGGAAAATGGAAGGCTTCGTGACGCAGGAAACTGTCCTGTTTCACGATTCCATCGCAAATAATATCGCCATCGGGAAGCCGGGCGCGTCCCGGGAGGAGATCATCGCGGCGGCGAAAAAGGCGGCGATTCATTCCTTTATTGAGACGCTGCCCCAGGGCTACGACACGCCGGTGGCGGAGCTGGGCGACAGCCTGTCTGGCGGAGAGCGGCAGCGGATCGGAATCGCCCGGGCGTTCCTGCACGAGGCGCGGTTTTTGCTGCTGGACGAGTGCACCGCGAATCTGGACAGCTTAAACGAGGGCCAGATCCTAAAGTCGCTGGCGGAGGAAAAGGAGAAGCGGACGGTGGTGCTGGTAAGCCACCGGCGTTCCACCTTAAATATTGCGGATCAGGTATTTGAAATGTCAGGCGGGAGGGTATCATGACGATAGAAAGAAAACGGAAGAAGCAGAGAAACGCCGGGCGGTTCGCGGCGGCGCTTGCGGTTTCGCTTGCAGTTTCCTCTGCGGTGTTGTCTGCGGGGGCATTTCCCGCGTATGCGGCTGAGAAGATCAAGTCGGTGAAGCTTACCTTTGAAACCTCGTCTCTGGACGCGGACGGAATCCCGGTGGTGGAGGGAGATACCACCAGCGAGAAATACTCGGTCAGTGAGGTGGTGCTGCTGGAGGAGTACGAGGAAGACCGGTATGACGACGATGACGATGATGACGATGATGAGGACAGAACTGCCGGCAGATGGGACGGAACCGGGGACGCGGGCAGCGTTTACGGGATGACCACGGCGGATCCTGAGGTGATCGCGCGGCTGATTGAGAAGAATTACAAAAACAGCAGCCTTCTGGCCTACAATCAGACCTACCGCAGCATGGGCGTGCTGCCGGAGCTGGTCTATGTGGCGGAACTGGAGGCGGCGGACGGATATTCCTTTTATGTTGGCAGCGACAGCATCACGCTGAACGGCCTGGAAGCCCGGTATATAAAGCACGAACGGGCGGACAGCCGGAAAAAGCTGATCCTGTATGTGAAATTTGCCGGTCTGGACAGTCTGGCGGGAACGGTACAGACGGCGGGCTGGAGCAGCGCGGAGCATGGGATCGGCGCCTGGGACAGCGCGGGGCGGACCGTCAGCTATGAATTGCAGCTGGACCGGGACGGCAGCCAGGTGATCCGCGGGAAGACTACGGCGGCGGTTCAGTATGATTTCCGTCCGTATATGCTGGAGGCGGGAACATACACCTATCACGTCCGCCCGGTGTCCGCCGGGGGCGAAAAGGGAGAGTGGACTGACTCTGTATCCTGCTACGTATCGGCGGAGCAGGCCGCCTATAATCAGAACCGGTTCGGTCTGGACGCGGAGCCTGTGTTTGAAGGGGACGGACCGCCTGTCGGGCACATTTACCATAATGTGGGCTGGCAGCAGGACTCCGGCGGAGCCTGGTGGTATCATGAGCAGGACGGCGGCTACATCCAGGCCAACTGGCTGAAGGACGGCGGCTTCTGGTATTATTTCAATGAAAATGGTTTCCTGGCGTCGGACGCCTATGTGAGCTGGGGCGGAGAGACCTGCTATGTGGACGGCGAGGGGAAGCTTCTGGTGAACGGAAAGGCGCCGGATGGACGGATCGCGGACGGGCAGGGGCGGCTGGCGTGGCCGTAAAAATGAGATTGCATGGCCAGTTTGATGCGCAGAGAAAACTTTGCTGAAATTAATATTAAAAACAAAAAAACCGTTGATAAATATTTAAAAAGTGGATATAATAAAAATAATGGAAGATTAAAAACGGAAATTACGTAAATAATCTGGAGGCATATCATGAAGGTTCTCAGAATTACAGCGCAAGGCCTGCCGTTGTTTAAAGAAGAATTAGATATATCTTTTTTTGCGCAGCAGCGGGTTGCAGATGATGATAAGGATTTATTGTATCCACTTTTTGCGAATGTTTATATGAATTGTTCCAATGCCTTTATTGGAATCAATGCTGCAGGTAAAACATCTGTACTTAAGGTTATTTTGCTGGCTTTAAATCTATTAAACAATCAGCCGATTAACCACATTGAGACAAAGGAAATTTTAGGTGATACAGACAGAGCAGTTATTAATATCTATTTCCATTCAGAGACAGGGGAAGTCTGCAGATTGGAAACTGTCATCACATCGGAGAAAACAAAAGCAGATACATCGTATTATAGAATAGTGAAAGAAGCCTTGTGGGTAAAACCGCAGGATTCAGTAACCGCAAGAAAGAATCTGACAGATTTTTCCGCTTGTGAGCCATTCGCGGTTCGTAAGGAGGAAGAGTTTTTATCAGATGATGTGAGTATTATTATCGCTTATAATAAAAAGAAAAGAGAGCAGATGGACATTGTAAGCTTGCTGTCCTTTACGAATATCAATGTCCTGCCGTTCGCAGACGAAATACCCGCAGAGGTTATATATTTTCTGGATCCTGCGATAGAAAAGCTGTATTTTGATAAAATGGAAAAAAAAACGCTGATTCACCTGCAGTTTAAGGGAAGACAGGAAATTACGTTAAACAATCCGATGGATTTAAATCTCTATCTTTCTTCCGGAACAATTAAAGGTATTGTGGCCTTTACACTGGCGAAGGAAGTACTAAAATCCGGAGGGTATCTGGTGATGGATGAGATTGAAAATCATTTCAATAAGGAAATTGTTTCCACATTGATTCGATTTTTCATGGATGCAAGGCTGAATAAGAATGGAGGTACGCTGATTTTTACGACACATTATCCGGAACTTCTCGATGAATATGACAGAAATGACAGCATCCATATTATTCGCAATAAAGACGGTATTGCAGTGGAGAATCTTGCCAATATACTGAAGCGCAATGATATTAAAAAAAGTGAGGCATATCAGAGCGGATTTCTGGAAGGGACTACGCCAATGTATGAGTCCTACATGCGGTTAAAAAAGAGCATCGCAGATTCTGTTTAGGGATGGGAGGCGTGCGGTGGATTTAGCAAAAATCAAGGCATGTATTTGTGAGGGTGCTGCAGAAGAGGCAATTATTGATGTACTGTTGGACAATGATCTGCTTGTTTTTAGACGAGAGGATATGCTGGACGAAAGAGTTATTCGCTGCAGAGATGGTAAAACTTTTGAAACCAGATACTTGAGAAAAGGTTTTAATGAACTGATCTCAGTTATCCGAATACTGGATTCAAGAAGAGAGAACTTTAAACTCAGTAAGGAGTATGAAAGTAAAGTAGATGTGATTAATGTCGTTACAGCACCAGAGATAGAAATGCTGATAATTTTCAATGAAGATAAATACAGTGATTTTAAAAAGTCCGGTAAAAAACCAAGTATTTTCTGCAAAGAAAATTTAAAAATGTCCAGTGTGAAATCTTATGATTTTGTCAGGAAGTATTTTGAAAAATCGGAATTATTGGTACAGGCAATTAAGAAATATAATGAAATTTCAAAAATCAGGAAAAGCGAATATACGCTGTTAGATCTGCTGAAGTGATATGGCTTTGCATGGCAGTTGTTTTTATAAATACGACATGAAAACAGCTGCATTCTGACAGCTAAAAAATAACAGTGTGGATTTTTCATAACCCTCACATACTAGAAAGGAGCCTTGAAACAGGCTTCTTTTTCTTTTGCGAAACGGACATGAGGAGGTATGTGAGATGAACAGACGGGAAAAATTCCGCAGGTACCTTGTTTGGATCTTTTGGATCAGCCTGGCATTCACCCTGGTCTATACCTGGTATTACATGGAACGGCAGATTCCTGACCGGCTGAGTATTGTGGTCAGAGAACAGGAAGAGCTGCATCTGAAGCTGCCCTTTGATGTGACGCTGGACAGTGACAGCGAGGAGGTGGTGCTGGGAAATGAATCCAACATTCCTTCCGGACAGGTGCGGCTGAAGGCGGATCAGCCTCTTTCTCTGTATGCGGAGAATCAGGGAAGCTATCAGCTGGATTTGAAGCTGTTTGGCGCCATTCATTTTAAGAATATTCAGGTGGACGTGGTGGATACAAGATACGCCGTCCCCTGCGGACTGCCTGCCGGCATATACTTAAAATCAAAAGGGGTGATGGTTATCGGCACAGGGCGGGTTGTGAATGAAGCGGGGGAGGAGGTGGAGCCGGCTTACGGCCTTCTGCAGTCTGGTGATTACATTGAGGCTGTCAACGGCCAGCCGATGGAAGATAAGGAGATGCTGATCACTCAGCTGAACCGGACCGGAGGCAGCGAGGTTCTTTTGGGGGTGCGCAGGGACGGCAGCCAGCTGGATGTGCGGATGACGCCGGTGAAGGCAGGGGACGGCAGCTATAAGTTAGGAGTCTGGGTTCGGGACGACACGCAGGGAATCGGAACCGTCACCTATGTGGACACCAAAGGAAATTTCGGCGCGCTTGGCCATGGCATCAGCGACAGCGATACGGGAGAGGTGGTGGAGATTGAAAACGGGGGTCTTTACGAGACCGAGATTCTGGGCATTGAAAAGGGAAGCGCCGGGAATCCCGGCGTCATGGCGGGAGTCATCTACTATGGGCCAGGATCAGAGCTGGGGACTGTCACGGCCAACACGGAGGACGGTATTTTCGGCACGGTCAACGAAAAAATGAGGAATACGCTGACGGGGGAGCCGCTGGAGACGGGGCACCGCCAGGACGTAAAAAAGGGCCGGGCCTGGATTCGCAGCAGCGTATCCGGACAGCTGAAGGATTACGAAATCGAGATCCAGCGCGTAGATTATAATCCAATTCAGAAAAACAAGAGCATCGTACTGCAGGTGACAGATCCGGAGCTTCTGAAGATCACCGGCGGTATTGTTCAGGGCATGAGCGGCAGTCCGATTATCCAGGATGGGAAGCTGGTGGGGGCGGTGACCCAT
This sequence comes from Eubacteriales bacterium, assembly GCA_030524245.1. Taxonomy (GTDB): domain Bacteria; phylum Bacillota; class Clostridia; order Lachnospirales; family Lachnospiraceae; genus Brotaphodocola. The sequence goes on along the minus strand of JAUNGW010000052.1, from coordinate 7,740 downwards.
GTGTTTGTTCACGATTCGACCAGGGGGTATGGGATATTTGTGGAAACGATGATGGAGCATTGAGGACGGACGGTTTGCAGATTCCGAAAAAATGACGAATAAAAAGACAAATTTTCAGAAATGATGGACATAACGATGCTTTACACATTACTCTCAAAGTGTTATATTATGAACAGAAATATATAAATCGTTGCAAAACGGAAAAGGGGAGTATATTATGACCAGTCAGAACACAAAAATCGTCTACGACCTGGTGGAGAACGCGGGGAGGGAGCATGGGGATCATGTATTCCTGCGGTACGAGGACAATGATGTTATCAGCGAGGTGACCTACAAAGCGTTTGCAGCAGACTGCCAGGCTATTGCCGCCTGGGCAGAGGATCGGGGAAAGGAGCTGGGACGCAAAATCCGCGTGGGGCTTTTGGGCGGCAGCGGTCATCATTATCTGGCGGTGCTGATGGGCGTGATGGCCGGAGGCAATGTGGCGGTTCCGCTGGATGTGCAGATGAACGCGGAGACCTTCAGCGACTGCTTAAACCGCTCTGATGTGGACGTGCTGTTTTATGACTGGGATTTCCATCCCCTGACGGAGGAGGTGAAGGGAAGGTGCCCCAACGTGAAGGAGTACATTTCCCTGCAGCACGGCATGCACGTGCCCTGCTCCGACCGGATTTTGAAGGAGTACGCCGGACGGCGCGTGGAGAGAAGCGCAAGCCCCGAGGACTGCGCCATGGTGCTCTTTACCTCCGGAACCACCGGACGGGGAAAAGGGGTTATGCTGTCCAACGGCAATCTGATCGACAACACCTTCTGCACCACGGACAGGGAGCATCCGGAGAAGGAGATCTATCTGAGCGTTCTGCCGATGCATCATGTCTTCTGCTTAAACGGCGATGTGTTTATTGTGATGCGCTATGGCAGCACGCTGTGCCTGAACCGGGATATGACGAAGCTGGCGGCGCATATTCTGCTGTTTGAGCCGACGGTGATCCGTATGGTGCCGATGATGGCGAAGGCGCTGTATAACCGGATCGCCATTATGAGCCGCCAGCAGCCGGGCAAGTCTCTGTTTAAGATCAAGGAGGAGGTGCTGGGGCGGCGGCTGCATAAGATCATCAGCGGAGGCGGCTATCTGGCTCCGGAGCTGGCGGCCAATTTCAGCCGTCTGGGCATTTCCATCGCCCAGGGCTACGGCATGTCCGAGTGCTCTCCGAAGATTTCCTCTCCGGACTGGTCGCGGCCGGATAAGGTGGCTTCTGTGGGCCGGATTGTGGACGGCTGCCAGGTGCGGATCGTGGACGAGGAGATTCAGGTGAAGAGTCCGTCTGTGATGATGGGCTATTATAAGGAGCCGGAGAAGACGGCGGAGGCCATCACGGAGGACGGCTGGCTGCGGACCGGCGATATCGGCTATGTGGACGAGGAGGGCTTCCTCTATCTGACCGGCCGGAAAAAGAATCTGATTATTTTAAGCAACGGTGAGAATGTGGCGCCGGAGCAGCTGGAGAATCTGTTCGAGGACGAGCGTCTGATCGAGGATATTCTGGTGTACGGCGAGGACGATATGATCTGCGCCGAGGTTTATCCGAACTTTAAGTATGCGGAGGCGGCCAATATCACCGATATTGAAAAGACGGTTCAGGAGATTGTAAAGAAGCACAATCAGGAGCTGCCCAGCTACAAGCGGATCGCCCAGTGCCGGCTGCGCCAGGTGCCCTTTAAGAAGACCTCCTCCAAAAAGATTATCCGGAACCAGTATTTCACCCAGAAAAAGAAGGAGGCGGAGGAGTCCGCGTCTGTGCGCCGTCCGGAAAATGAGCTGCAGGAGAAGCTTTACACCTGCGTTTCCAATGTGCTGGGCCACAGCCGGTTCGGCATTGACACGAATCTTTACGAGGCGGGACTGGATTCCATGGGCAGCGTGCTGCTTTTGACGGATCTGTTCAACGACCTGAATATGTCGCTGACGCTGGATGATCTGATGAACAATGCCACGGTTCTTAAGCTGGAGGAGCTGGCGAAAAAGCAGGAGAGCGGGGCGGCTGTGGATTACAGCTGGAGACCGGTGTATCCGCTGACCAATTTACAGCTGTATTTTGCTTATGTGATGCGGGGAAATACCACCGCAAACCTGCCCTTTTTCTATAAGCTGGATCCGCGGGTGGATCTGCGCCGGTTAAAACGGGCCATCGAGCAGACCTTTGAGGTGCATCCGGAGCTGAAGGATGTGATTCAGCTGTCTCCGGAGCATAAGGCCTATTTAAACTTCCGTGACGACTGGAAGGAAGTGGATATTCCGATTGTTTCCATGGATGCCGCGGAATGGGAGGAGACGAGGAAGGGGCTGTTAAAGCCGTTTATGTACGGACAGGGAGAGCCGCTGTACCACATCGGCATTTACCGGACGGATTCCGGGAACTTCCTGTTTATGGACATTGCCCATATCATCGGAGACGGCATGACCATGAACGTGCTGTTTGAGGACATCAACGATCTGTATGAGGGAAAGGCGGTGCCGACCTCCTCCTACACCTATTATGAGTATATTCTGGATGAGAAGCACCGGGACGAGAACGGCGGCAGGGAGTCCAACATCGCCTACTATGCAAAGCAGATGGACGGACTGAAGATCGGCAGGAGCATTCTGGCAAAGCGCGGCGGCCTGGGCCTTGACTGGGGCGTGAACGCTGCCATCAAGAGCCGGTTTGAACGGATCAGCCGGAGCCGCCTGACGGCATTCTGCCGGGAAAACGGAGTGTCGGAAAATGTCATGTTCCTGACGGCCTACAATTACTGTATCAGCCTGTTCGCGGACGAGAAGGACGTGGTCAGCACCTCGATCCACAGCGGAAGAACTGACAGCCGCTGGAACCGGCTGGCGGGCCCGCTGTTCAGAACCTATTATTTCCGCTATACGGAGAATCGGGAGGAGACTACGGTGGAGCTGTTAAAGCGCTCCGGCAGACAGATCATGGAGACGATGCGCTGCTACATGCCGAACCTGCACGCGGATGAGATGTTTTTCCAGTATCAGGGAGATATTTTAAACATCGACACCATCGGCGGCTTCCCGGCTGAGCGGCAGCACCTGCAGCTGGATTCTCTTCCCTTCCATCTGATGGTGTTCCAGGACGGAAAGGGCTACTACTATGAGCTGCGCTACTGGGAGAACCGGTTTGACCGCCAGCAGCTGACCGTATTTATGGACGCCATGGAAACGGTGGTGGAGTCCATGCTGGACGAGCATTTCGCAAGGCGGTTAAAGCGTCATCTTCCGGACCGTCTGTTCCCCCGCCATTATTTTGTGGAGGCGGGAGCGGTCAATGCGGAGGCTGGATTTAAGCTGCTGGGCAATGTGCCGGAGCATACCCGGGTGAAGGCCTACGTCCTTGACGAGAGCTGCCGCAAGAAGCCCTTCGGGGGCTGGGGAAGCCTGTATATTATGAATTATGAGACGGCCGGGTTCCAGGATAAGATCACCAATCCTTACGGAGAGGGCGTCCTTTACCGCACCGGGCTGACGGCGCGGATCCTGCCGGACGGCAGTCTGGAAACCCTGGAGCACGGAGGACGCATGGTGATGACGGAGACGCTGTCGGGCCGTCATTATCTGGATCTGAAGCGTCTGGAGGACGTGGCGGTTCATTTCCCAGGCATCAGCCGGGCGGAGGCTTATGTCTGCTACGGCGAGGGCAATATGATGGTTGTGGCGGCAGATCTTTACGGCGATGCAGAGCCGGATATGGAGCGGCTTGCGGCTTACTTTGCGGAGCACTGCGAGAAGCCGCTGATACCTGCGAAGCTTCATTTTGAAATGATCCGGGCGGAGGGCTGATAAAGCCTGCCCTGAACGGTTATAAAACAGCATAAAGCGGCGTTATAAATCCTTCTGTTTTTCGTTGTAACAGATGCGGAATTTGTCGTAACTTGAGGATTGATTCTCATTGCATACAGACAAAGTAAGCGACTATAATACATTTTACAACAAGAGAAACAGGAGGATTTGCTGTATGACGGAGTTAAGTGTTGCGATTGCGGAGGATAATCCGCAGACCATGAGTCTGCTGAATCATATGCTGGAGGAGGAGACCGGGTTTCATGTGGTGGGAAGCGCGGCCAACGGAGAGGACGCTTACGAGATGATTATGAAGACGGAGCCGGATCTGGTGCTGATGGATGTGATCATGCCGAAGCTGGACGGGATTTCCGTGATGGAGCGGGTGCGGAGGAATCTGAACGGCCGCCCGGCCCCGTATTTTATCATGGTGACGGCGGCTGGAAGCGAGCAGGTGGCCGCGGATGCATTTACCCTGGGAGCCAGCTATTACATCATGAAGCCCTTTGACCGGGACACGGTGATGGACAGGATCCGCCGGGTGTGCCAGTCGGAGAAGCCGGAGCCGGTCAGGGGAGAGACGGGCCGGGTTCGTCCTTACGTAAACCGGAATGAATACATACGGCGGAACCTGGAGAACGATGTGACGAAGCTTCTGCATGAGATCGGCATTCCGGCTCATATCAAGGGCTACCAGTATCTGCGGGACGCCATCGCCATATCCGTGGAGGAGGAGGAAATGCTGGTATCGGTGACGAAGGTGCTGTATCCTACCATCGCCAAGCGTCACAATACCACGGCCAGCCGTGTGGAGCGGGCCATCCGCCATGCCATTGAGGTGGCCTGGAGCAGAGGCAGGCTGGACACGATTCACGAGCTGTTCGGATACACGGTCAGCAATGGAAAGGGGAAGCCGACGAACTCGGAGTTTATCGCGCTGATCTCTGACAAAATACGGCTGGATTATAAACGAATATAAAGAAGATGCCTGTTTTTCACATATTTTACTTCCTAAATCGGCACAAATATTGTATACTATAGGTTAGTGAGGGTCCGCGGGGACGGACCGATGCCAGAGGAGGGGTTTAGTGATGAAGAACATTTTGTTTGTTGCGTCTGAGGCGGTTCCGTTTATTAAGACGGGAGGACTGGCGGATGTGGCCGGGTCTCTGCCGAAGTGCTTCGATAAACAGTACTTTGACGTGAGGGTGATGATACCGAAGTACCTCTGTATTCCGGAGAGATGGCGCAACGAGATGACCTATGTGAATCATTTCTATATGGATTATCTCGGCCAGAGCCGTTATGTGGGGATTATGCAGTATGTGTATGACGGCATCACCTTCTATTTTATTGACAACGAGGCTTATTTCGGAGGGGCGAAGCCTTATGGTGACTGGTATTACGATCTGGAGAAGTTTTCCTTCTTCTGCAACGCGGCGCTGTCGGCGCTGCCGGTGATCGGCTTTAAGCCGGACGTGGTGCACTGCCACGACTGGCAGACAGGGCTGATTCCCGTGTATTTAAAGGACCGGTTCCACGGCGGAGAGTTCTTTGCCAATATGAAGTCCGTTATGACCATTCACAACTTAAAGTTCCAGGGCGTCTGGGACGTGAAGACGATTCAGCGGTTTTCCATGCTGCCGGATTACTACTTTACGCCGGATAAGCTGGAGGCATATAAGGACGGCAATATGTTAAAGGGAGGCATCGTATTTGCGGACGCCATCACCACCGTAAGCCAGACCTACGCGGAGGAGATCAAGATGCCGTTTTACGGCGAGGGCCTGGACGGCCTGATGCGGGCCAGAGCCAACAGTCTCCGCGGCATTGTCAACGGAATCGATTACGATGAGTTCAATCCGGCCACGGATTCCATGATTGCGCAGACCTACGACGCCAGAACCTTCCGCAAGGAAAAGGTGAAGAACAAGCGCGCCCTGCAGGAGCAGCTGGGGCTTCCGGTGGATGATAAGAAGTTTATGGTGGGCATCGTATCCCGCCTGACTGACCAGAAGGGGCTCGATCTGATCCAGGCGGTGATGGATGAGCTCTGTGCGGATGATCTGCAGCTGGTGGTTCTGGGAACCGGAGACGAGCAGTATGAGAACATGTTCCGCCACTACGACTGGAAGTACCATGACAGAGTGTCGGCGCAGATTTACTATTCCAACGAGATGTCCCATAAGATTTACGCGGCCTGCGATGCATTCCTGATGCCGTCCCTGTTTGAGCCCTGCGGCTTAAGCCAGCTGATGGCGCTCCGCTACGGCACGGTGCCGATTGTGCGGGAGACGGGCGGACTGAAGGATACGGTGGAGCCGTACAATGAGTACGAGGGCAGGGGCACAGGCTTTTCCTTCGCCAATTACAATGCCCATGAGATGCTGGATACGGTGAATTACGCCAAGTACGTATACTACAACAGAAAGCGCGACTGGAACAAGATTATTGACCGGGCCATGGCGGCAGATTTCTCCTGGAACACTTCCGCAAAGAAGTATCAGGAGCTGTATGACTGGCTGATCGGATATTAAACAGGCATCTGCGGACCGCTTGAGTAGCGGTCCGTTGTTTTTCATCATAGAAGGGTGATTCTTTGCCTGCGGCAAAACTGCAGAAACTACAGATATGAGGAGACAACATCTATATGACATTTTGGGATAAGATAGCGGGCAACGAGGTTCTGGTATGCGCACTGGTGGGCTGGACCGTGGCCCAGGTGCTGAAAACCCTGATCGATTTCGGCCTGAACAAGAGCTTTTCGGCGGAGCGGCTGGTGGGCTCCGGCGGCATGCCGAGCTCTCACTCGGCCACGGTCTGCGGACTGACCACCAGCGCGGGGCTTCGCTACGGCGTGGGTTCCTTTGAATTTGCCATCTGCTTTGTGCTGGCGTCCGTGGTGATGTACGATGCCATCGGCGTCCGCCAGGAGACCGGGAAGCAGGCGAAGCTGCTGAACATGATTATGGAGCAGGACATCTTTAAGATGAACAACGAGCAGTTCCAGCAAAAGCTGAAGGAATTTGTGGGACACACCCCCCTTCAGGTGCTGGCAGGCGCGATCCTCGGGATAGTCTTGGCTCTGGGCGTCCATCATCTTTACTATTAATCAGTAAAATCACTGCGCCTGTTACAAAAAACGATCAGCTTCGTTATCCTATTATAATGGTTTCGGACGGCGGGAGATAAGAGCCCTGTCCGGAACCGCTGTATTTTATGATGAATATGCCGGATAAGCCCGGAACAAAAGGAATGCGCCGCAGGGAGCATTCCTTTTTGCGTTGTGAGGGCGGGGAATGACCGGAGAAAATGGGGGGCTGGAGCATGAATGAGGAGCGGGAGTACGTGTGGGAATTTAAGGGGAAGCTGATTCATCTGTATGAGCGGGATATTTATTATGTGCATCTGGAGCAGCGGCATATTTATGTGCACACGAGAAGCCGGAGCTACCAGATCGGCAGGAAAATCCAGGAGGAGGAAGAGTATCTGAGGGACATGCCGGTGATCCGCACCCATTATTCCTATCTTATCCACATGCGGTATCTGGAGGCCTTAAGCAGCACGGAGGCAATTCTGCGGAACGGGGAGCGGGTGCCGGTCAGCGCCAGCAGGAGGCGGCAGGTTCACGAGACGGTGAAGCATTATTTCTATCAGGTGAAAAATGTCCAAAAATGCAGAAAAACTGCACGGAAGCCGCACAAAACTGCAGAACTCTTGTGAAAACAGAAAATTTGTGATAGATTGTACCGGTAACTTGTCGGCGGCAGTCTTGCCGCCAGCCATCCCAGTCTGGAAAGGGGACCTGCCTTGATGGCGGCGGGAGCCTTTGTCAAAGCGGTACAAAAGCGATGTCAAGCATTTTTGAAAATGTCCCAAAAAATCTTTAACATTAGCCCCGATTA
>JAUNGW010000051.1 GCA_030524245.1 Eubacteriales bacterium | reverse complement strand
GGAGGATAGAAAACTGTTAATTTCCCTGTATAACTTGGGAACAGCGTAAGTTGGGAGAATGCTTTACAGAACGGTTAGAAAGCATGCCTGAAGGTGAGCTGATTTCTGTAACTATCAATGATGGAATTAAGCGATTTTCTGAGCTTGGCAAACATGACAGCTCAAATGACGATAAGTCAAAGTATAAGAAGGTATGTGTGGGGGACATTGCTTATAATTCTATGAGAATGTGGCAAGGAGCGAGTGGTTACTCACCATATGAAGGCATTGTAAGCCCTGCATATACGGTACTTTCACCAAATTCTAAAATAATTTCAAGGTGTTTGGCATATCAGTTTAAGCTACCTGAAATGATACACGCTTTTCAAACTAATTCGCAAGGAATTACATCGGATAACTGGAATTTGAAATTTCCTGCGTTTAGTAAAATTAATATTTCTGTGGCACTAGATGTTGCTGAACAAACAAAAATTGCAGAGTATTTTGAGCACCTCGACCACCTCATCACCCTTCATCAGCGTAAGCCCCACCGCCCCCAAACCACCCTCAACGATCCATATATACGTAATACCAACCAATGAGGAGGCACATAAAAAATGACATTTCAACGAGAATCAGATTTTGAAGATTCGCTGATTCGGATTCTGACCACAAAAGGCTGGGAGGAAACGATTCTAAAATATCCCACGGAGCAGGATTTGATAAAAAACTGGGCAGGCATTCTTTTTGATAATAATCGCGGTATTGACCGTCTTGGCGATTATCCTCTGACGGATGGTGAAATGCAGCAAATCATGGAAAAGATTGCGGAGCTGCGTACTCCGATCAAGTTAAATGGTTTTATCAATGGAAAAACGGTGTCGGTTAAACGTGATAACCCGGATGATAAGATGCATTTTGGCAAGGAAGTCAGCCTGAAAATATATGATCGAAGGGAGATTGCTGCTGGTCAGAGCCGCTATCAAATCGTACAGCAGCCGGTATTTCCCGGCAAGTCCAAAATGCTGAACGACCGGCGTGGGGATGTAATGCTGCTGATTAACGGAATGCCGGTTATCCATATTGAGCTGAAACGAAGTGGCGTTCCAGTGAGTCAGGCATATAACCAGATTGAGAAATATGCGCGTGAAGGCGTGTTCACCGGGCTGTTTTCTTTGGTACAGGTTTTTGCTGCCATGAATCCGGATGAGACGGTATACTTTGCAAATCCAGGGCCGGATGGAACTTTTAACTCAGATTATTATTTCCATTGGGCTGATTTTAATAATGAGCGAATTAATGACTGGAGAACGATCGCATCTTCGCTGCTTTCTATTCCTATGGCCCACCAGCTGATCGGATTTTATACAGTGGCAGATGATTCTGATGGTGTGCTGAAGGTGATGCGCAGTTATCAGTATTATGCGGCCAGTGCGATTTCTGATGTGGTTTCCAAGACAAAGTGGGACAGCGGAAAGCAGCGAGGCGGTTATATCTGGCATACAACCGGTTCCGGAAAGACCATGACCTCCTTTAAATCAGCGCAGCTGATTGCAAATTCAAAGGATGCAGATAAGGTGGTGTTTCTGACTGACAGAATTGAGCTGGGGACACAGTCCTTGAAGGAATATCGTGCTTTTGCAGATGAAAACGAGACAGTACAGGCCACGGAAAATACCTATGTACTGATATCAAAGCTGAAAAGCAGCGCTGCGGCGGATACGCTGATCGTTACATCCATTCAGAAAATGAGCAATATCCGTGACGAGGAAGGCGGAAGGAACGCACGTGATATTGAAATAATCGGGAAAAAGAGAATTGTTTTTATTGTGGATGAAGCGCATCGCTCCACTTTTGGCGACATGCTGATTACGATCAAAGAAACATTTCCGAACGCAATTTTCTTTGGCTTTACCGGTACGCCGGTTTTTGATGAAAATGCAAAGAAAAACAATGATCAGACTGATGTGTTTGGCAATGAGCTGCACCGCTACAGTATCGCCGATGGAATTCGGGATAAAAACGTGCTTGGCTTTGATCCCTATAAGGTACTGACGTTCAGGGACAGAGATGTACGCAGGGTAGTCGCCCTGGAGCGGGCGAAGGCAGCGACAGAGGAAGAAATTGTTTCTGACCCCAATAAATCGAAGATATATTATGACTATATGGATGGCTCACAGGTTAAGATGGCGGGCTGCAGGAGGGATGACGGGCAATGGATGAAAGGGATAGAGGATTATGTGCCAAACAGCCAATATCTGTCCTCAGAGCATCAGAATAAGGTTGTTGAAGATATTAAGGATAACTGGCTTACCTTAAGTCATAATGGAAAATTTCATGCAATTTTTGCCACCAGCAGCATTCCGGAGGCAATCCAGTACTATCGCTTGCTTAAGACGGCGATGCCGGAGCTGAAAACTACCTGCCTGTTTGATCCGAACATCGATAATTGTGGAGATGTTGCCTTCAAGGAAGACGGTCTCATAGAAATAATGGAAGATTATAATGCTTATTATGGGCAGGATTTTGGAATTGCCTTTCATGCCAGATTCAAAAAGGATCTTTCTCTGCGTCTTGCCCATAAGGAACAGTATAAACGTATTGAGAGAACGCCGGAAAAACAGCTGAATCTGCTGATTGTCGTAGATCAGATGCTGACAGGTTTTGATTCCAAATGGGTGAATACGCTGTACATGGATAAGATGCTGGAGTATGAGAATATTATTCAGGCATTTTCGCGGACGAATCGTCTGTTTGGTCCGGACAAACCCTTTGGCATCATTCGATATTACCGAAAACCACATACAATGGAGCAAAATGTGCTGCGTGCGGTAAAATTGTATTCTGGTGATAAACCGATAGGTCTGTTTGTGGAAAAGCTGCCATATAATCTTAAAAAGATGAACGAGGTGTACGGCGAGATCGCAGACCTCTTTGCCAATGCAGGAGTTCCCGACCTGGAAAAGTTGCCGGACGAGCATTCTGCGAGAGGTAAATTTGCTTCGTTATTCCGGGATTTGAACGAATATCTGGAATCTGCAGTGGTTCAGGGATTCAAATGGAGCCAGTCTTCTTATGATTTCAGAGATGAAGATACCGGGAAAGCGTCGACGATTGATATGAAATTTTGTGAAAATGATTTTCTGATTCTGGCACAGCGCTATAAAGAGCTTTATTCTGAAGAAGATGAAAATCCGGAAAGTGATGGAAGCGCAGCTTATGACCTAACCGGTTATTTGATAGAGATCGATACGGGAGTGATAGATGCAGACTACATGAACAGCCGTTTCGTAAAATATATGAAGCTGCTCAGACAGCATGGCGTACAGGGGGAACTGATAGAGCAGACAAAAGAGGAGCTTCATAAAACCTTTGCTGCACTGACTCAGGAGGAACAAAAGTATGCGAATATTTTTCTGCATGATATTGAGCGAGGGGAGGTGGAACCGGAAGATGGGAAAACGCTTCGGGATTATATTACAGAATACCAGTACCGGGCAAAGAACGATCAGATCCATAGATTTGCCGCTGCTTTAGGGCTTGATGAGAATAAACTCCGAAATATGATGAGCCTTAATCTTAATGAGACGAATATTAATGAATTTGGAAAACTGGATGAACTGAAAAAGACTGTGGATAAGGAAAAAGCGAGGACTTTTTTTGAAACCAGAGAAAACTGTAAGCTGATTCCTCCGAAGGTTAATATGAAAACAGATCAGATATTGCGCGCTTTTATCACTTCTTCCGGATTTGATGTGGAAGCGCAGTAAAAATGCCGTGATCCTTTTCATCAACGTGAGCCGTTTTTCGTTAAAATGGAGGATTGTGATGTTAAGGGAAGTGAACAGTACGGATTATTTTTATGAGTACTACGAAAAGTGGATCACAGTATATAAAAAAGGCGCGATAAGAAAGGTTACGCTGGATAAATATCTGATGACGCAGAAATGGCTGAAAAAACTGATACCGGAGTTGAGGGTATGCGATATGAATCGGATTGCCTATCAACAGCTGTTGAATGATTACGCAGAGTATCACGAGAGACAGACAACGATGGATTTTCACCATCAGCTTAAAGGGGCAATTTTAGATGCTGTCGATGAGGGATTGATCGATCGTGATCCGACCAGAAAGGCCATTATCAAAGGAAAGACGCCAGCAGTAAAGAAGATCAAGTACCTGAATCAATTTGAGCTTCATACGCTTTTGGTTTCCCTGGATTTAAAAGATCAGGTGAATTGGGATTACTTTATTTTGCTGGTAGCAAAAACCGGTATGCGTTTTTCAGAGGCTCTTGCGTTGACGCCCAGGGACTTTGATTTTTCGCATCAAACCTTATCTATCAGCAAAACCTGGGATTATAAAGGCAACGGAGGATTTCAGCCGACAAAAAACAGATCTTCTGTTCGGAAAATCCAGATAGACTGGCAGACAGTCATACAATTTTCGGAATTGGTAAAGAAAATTCCGGATGAACAACCGATTTTTGTGAGGTCGAAAGTATATAATTCAACAGTGAACGACATCCTTAGCCGTCATTGCAAGGATTGCAACATACCGGTAATCTCTATCCATGGATTGAGGCATACGCACGCATCCCTGCTGCTGTTTACCGGCGTATCCATCGCAAGCGTGGCAAGAAGACTTGGCCATTCCAGTATGACCACGACACAGAAAACGTATCTGCATATCATTCAGGAACTGGAGAATAAAGATGTTGACCTTGTTATGAAATCTTTGTCTGGACTGAGCTGATTAAGAAGGTGTACGTTGTGACGGCTTGTGTTGATTGAGGATAGTCATGCGGACCACAGCAAAGGCGCAGTGCTGTACAGGCGTCTTTGCTGTGGTTTTTTCTTTCAGTATTTCCTCTGGAAATCTCTCTTCAGATGCGGTATACTGTACCCCGGAGGAGGTTCTGCAGCATGACAAAACAACAGGTATGGAAAAAAACGGAAAATAAGATGATTATGCTGCTGGCGGCTCTGTCGCTGGCAGTATTTGTGTTAAGCTTTGCTCCGGCGTCTCTGACGGAGGAGCGGCTGGAGGCGGCTTTGGATACAGGGATTGCCGCGCAGCGCGTCTGTTCGGCGGCTCTGTTTTTCTTAAGCCTTTGGCTGTGGAGGCGGAGCCGGTCAGACGGTCTGCGGCAGCAGACCGGGACGGACAGGGATGAGACCGGACATGCCCGGGCGCTGTTAAAGCGTTACGGACAGAATCCCTGCTCCTATCTGACCCTGGAGAAGGATAAAACTCTGTACTTTGGAAAAATGGCGGACGGCGTTGCGCCTTATGGACGGGTGGGGGATACGGTAATCGTCAACGGCGACCTGGTCTGTGCGCCGGAGGACTACGGCGTATTTCTGGATGAGTTTACCGGATTCTGCCGGAAAAACGGCTGCCATTTGTTTTTTCTGGGTCTGACTGGAGATTATTTAGGTGAGTTTGAGAAGCGGGGCTTCGGCTGTGTGAAGGCCGGGGAGGAGGCCAGATTTCATCTGGCGGATTATGAGATTTCCGGAAAAAAGGGCGCCAAGATGCGGATGAACATCAACCATGCTGAGAAGGCAGGGGTGACGGTCCGGGAATACAGGATCCTGGAAAAACGCGATCCGGAGACGGAGGAGCAGCTAAAGCGGGTCAGCGATGAGTGGCTGGGGGAGAAAAAGTGCGGACTTCTTACCTTCACCATGGGAACGGTTGGACTGGAAAATCCCATGGACCGCAGATATTTTTACGGACAGACCGCAGATGGAAGGATTGTGGCCTTCGTGGTCTTTGTGCCGTTTATGGGCGGAAAAGGCTATATGGCGGACGTGACGAGACATGGAAAGGATGCTCCCGGAGGCATTATGGAGACGATTATCTATCAGGCCTTTCAGGTGTTTCGTGAGGAGGGAGTAGAGTATGGAAGTCTTGGCGTGGCGCCGCTGTCAGGACTGGATGAAAAAAGCGGCAATCCGGTGGAAAAGCTTCTGGAATTCGTGTATAAGCATCTGAATGCCAGCTACGGCTTTCGGGATCTTTACCGGGCCAAGGAGAAATACAGCCCGACGGAATGGGTGCCGTCCTATTATGCGTATCTTCCCAAGCTGCCCACGCCGGAAATGCTTTACGCGGTGGTGAAGATTCAGAACCCGCACGGGGTGGAGGATTACGCCAGGTCTCTGATTCAGGAAGAGCTGGAGCATTTTGCAAAGGGGAAGAGCCATGGAGAATAAGGGGAAAAATCACGGAAAAAATCATGGAAACGGCGGTATCCTGGAGACGGAAACGGCGCAGATTTATTATGAAACCTGCGGCAGCGGTGTTCCTGTGGTGATGCTGCACGGCAACGGGGAATCTCACGAGATATTCAGGCCGTATGTAAAGGCGCTGTCCGGAGCTGTGGAGGCGGTTCTTATGGACAGCCGCGGACATGGACGGTCGAAACTGAAAAAGGGAGCGGGGGCTGAGTTTACCACCCGGGATATGGCGGAGGATGTGATTGCCCTTTTGGATCATCTGAGGATCCAAAAGGCTCTGCTTCTGGGCTTCAGCGACGGAGCCAATGTGGCGCTGGAGGCGGCTTTTCTTTACCCGGACCGGATCCGCGGCGTGATTGCGGCCAGCGGAAATGCCCATCCGCTGGGAATGCTGCTGCCCTTTTATCTGATGGTAGCTGGTCAGTATGCCGCTGCCTGCGTCATGGGAAGACTGTGCCGCGACCGGAGAAAACGGGCGGAGTTTCAGAAAAGCAGGATGCTGAATGGGATCATGTTCCATTCGCCGAAGCTTTCCGCAAAGGAGCTGGGGCGGATTACGGCTCCGGTGCTTTTAATTGCGGGAACGCGGGATGTGATCCGGGAGTCCCATACCAGATGGATGGCGGAGAGGATCCCCGGCAGCCGCCTGGCGCTTTTAAAGGGCGGGTGGCATGAGGATTTTATACGGAAGCCGGAGCGGTATATAAGGGAAATCCGGCGGTTCCTTTCCTGCGTAAAGTGAATGTTCAGGATACCACATGGACAGGCCGTCCCTCCATCCAGCAGCGGATATTCTCCGCGGCAGTCTCCAGCAGACGGTTCCTGGCCGCCACGGAGCCCCAGGCCATATGAGGCGTTAAAAGGATTCCGGGAGCGTGGAGCAGGGGATTGTCCGGCTGCATCGGCTCTCTTGAGATCACGTCGCAGGCGGCTCCAAGCAGATGACCGGATTCCAGGGCCTTCCGCAGATCCTGCTCCACCACCAGGGGTCCGCGGGAGACATTGATGAACATGGAGCCCTGCTTCATCTTTCCAAAGGCCTCCCGGTCCATCATGTGTTTTGTGGAATCTGTGAGGGGGCAGTGCATGGACACGATATCAGAAGCCGCAAGGAGCTGGTCAAGAGATACGAACTTCAGCGTATCGTCCTCCAGCGCAGGATCCGGATGAGGGGTGAACACGAGGAGCCTAAGGCCGAAGCCTCTGGCGATGGACGCTACCCGTCTTCCGATCTGTCCGAAGCCGATGATGCCCAGAGTCATGCCCTCCAGCTCGATGACAGGGCGCAGCCAGTAGCAAAAATCCCTGCTGCGGATCCAATCGCCGTTTTTCACGCTGGCGTCGTGAAGCCCCACATGGTGGCACAGCTCAAGAATCAGGGCGAAGGTGAACTGGGCCACGGTGGAGGTGCTGTAGGCGGGCACATTGGTGACGGGAATGCCGCGGGCCGCGGCAGCCTCTGTATCCACTGCGTTGTAGCCTGTGGCAAGAACCCCGATGTAGCGGATGCCGGGGCAGGCCGCCAGAACCTCTTTGGTGATTCTTGTCTTGTTTGTCAGGACGATTTCGGCGTCCCCGATATGGGAAACGGTTTCCTCACGGGACGTCCAGTCGTAAATGATCAGTTCGCCCAGCCCTTCCAAAGCCTTCCAGGTAATATCTCCGGGATTTACGGAGTGACCGTCTAAAATTACTATCTTTGCCATGACGTTGTCTGTTCCTTTCAAAATTAAGTTGTCATATGATTGCGTTTTGTTTTATAATAAGCACTGGCACAGCTGCTTTCAGTATATTTGATTTGCCGGTATGCCGCAAGTGGAAATCTGTACGGTTCATGCAGGAAATAAAATCCGTACATGCGGTGGAAGGGACTTATGGAAACAAAACATAGAAAACGAGTTATGGATATGACGGAGGGAAAGCCGGCGGGACTTTTGCTGGCCTTTGCCCTGCCTGTTTTTCTGGGAAATCTGCTTCAGCAGTTTTATAATCTGGCGGATATTTCCATTGCGGGACATCTTCTGGGGGACACGGCGCTGGCGCAGATCGGCGCGTCAGCGGCTCTGTACAGCATGATCACCAGCTTTGCCTTCGGCCTGAATACAGGCTTTGCCCTGGTGGTGAGCCGGTTTTTCGGAGCAGGGGACAAGAGGCGCATGAGCTGCGCCGCCGGCTGGATGGTGATCCTGGCGGCGGTCTGGGCGGCGGTTATGACGGCGGGATTTCTCTTATGCCGCCGGCTTTTGATGGAGGCCTTAAATACACCGCCGGAGGTTATGGACGGCGCCTTAAGCTACATTACCGTCATTCTGGCGGGAATTCCCCTGACCATGGCCTACAATCTGGAGACAGGGCTGATGCGGGCGGTGGGAAACAGTGTGACGCCGCTTGGCTTTCTGCTGCTTAGCTGCGGCTTAAATGTGGCGCTGGATTATCTGTTTATGGGCCCTCTGGGGCTTGGCGTCCGGGGCGCGGCGGCGGCCACTGTCCTCGCCCAGGGAATCAGCGCCCTTATGTGCCTTGGCTACATTATAAGAAATTATCCGGAGCTGCGGTTTGGCCTCGGGGAGCTTAGGCAGGAGGCGGCCATGTGGACAGAGATTCTGATGACAGGTCTCAGCATGGCGCTGATGAACGCCATATTCAGTATCGGAAGCGTGATTCTCCAGAGCAGCGTCAATGCGCTGGGCAGCGTCTATATCGCCGCCCAGGTGGGAGGCCGCCGGCTGGTGGAGCTGTTTATGATGCCTGGCGGAGCCATTTCCTCCAGCAGCGCCACCTTTGCCAGCCAGAATTACGGCGCCGGAAAAAGAGGGCGGATCGCCGCCGGGGCCAGGACGGCATTTTTCCTGTATATGGGCTGGTGGGTGATCGCCATGATTTTTGCGGTGTTCTTTGCGCCTGCGGCGGTTCGCCTGATTACCGGCAGCAGCAGCGCCGCGGTTATGGACAACGCGCTTTTGTATATCCGGATCAGCATTCCCATGTTCCCGCCCATGGGCTTTCTGGTGATTATGAGAAATGTGCTCCAGGGCATGCGGCATCGGATCGCGCCGCTTTTGTGCAGCAGCCTGGAGCTGATCGGGAAAATGATTTTCGGCTTTTTCCTGGTGCCGGTGCTGGGCTATCCGGCAGTGTGCGCCTGTGAGCCGGTGACCTGGGTGATTTGTTTTGTGTTTATCACCGCCGCCGTGATTTTGTGGCGGGAAGAGTTTAAGGACAGAGAGGAGCAGCAGTCATGAGAGAGAAGCTGACAAAGACGGATGTGGAGAAAATTCAGGCCGAGATCGAGCACCGGAAACTGGTGGTCCGCCCGGAATGCCTGGAGGCGGTGAAGGAGGCCAGGGCTCATGGCGATTTGAGCGAGAATTTTGAGTATCATGCGGCAAAGCGGGAGAAGAACCAGAATGAGAGCCGGATCCGCTATCTGGAGAATATGCTGAAAAATGCCATTATTATTTCAGATGCGTCCAGGGAGGATGAGGTCGGCTTAAACAATACGGTGACCCTGTACATGGAGGATGACGATGAGGAAGAGGTGTATAAGCTGGTTACCAGCATCCGGGGCAATTCCATGCACAACATGATCAGCACCGAGTCGCCCCTTGGCCGGGCCATCCTGCGCCGCAGGGAGGGAGAGCGGGTGCTTGTTCAGGCCAGCGACACCTACAGCTATTATGTGACGATCCGAAAAATCGAGAAAACCACCGATATCGGTGATGAAATCAGGAGATTCTGAATTCTGAAGGAGGAGCGGATGGATATTAAATCCATCCGCCGTCCAGTCCGATGACCTGTCCGGTCAGATAAGTACCCTTGTAGCCCAGATGATAGACAAGATCTGCGACCTCCTCGGCGCGGCCCAGCCGTCCGGCAGGGATGTCCTCCACGAGCTGAATCAGCTCGTCCTCCTCCATCCACTGGTTCATCTCTGTGTCGATGGCGCCGCAGGCCACGGCGTTGACCTGGATATTGGCGGGAGCCAGCTCCTTGGCCAATGCTTTGGTAAAGGCGTTGACGCCGCCCTTTGTGGCGGAGTAGGCCACCTCGCAGGAGGCTCCGGTCACGCCCCAGACGGAGGAAATATTGATAATCTTGCCGCCGCCTCCTGCCAGCATCATGGGGACGGCCAGTCTGCTGCAGTTGAATACGGAGGTTAAATTGGTGCTGACAATCCGGTTCCAGCTCTCATAGCTCATATCCTGCAGAAGTCCCACATAGGAAATCCCGGCGTTGTTCACCAGCACGTCCAGCGTGCCGAAATGCTTGCGGATCCAGGCAAACAGCTCCTCGCAGGCGCCGGGGCTGCCCATATCGCCCAGGTAGGCCAGGCAGGAAACCTGATAGCTTTCAATCTCCTTCTGCGTCTGTAAAAGCGCGGCTTCGCGGTGGGCACAGTTAATCACCACGTTGTAGCCCTTTTTGGCAAACTTTACGGCGACAGCCTTCCCGATGCCGCGGGAAGCGCCGGTCACAAGTACAACCTTTTTAGCCATACGATCATCTCCTTTAAGAAGATTATATCAGGCCCCGGGCAAAGTGACCAGTCCTAAGTATATCATTTTTTCAGGTCCTGTTTTTCATGTAAAAGTTACAAAAAAATTACGATTTTAAGAACGGTATGTATCTTTAAAAAGACTTATGCTATACTTATCATCAAAGTCAGTAACTATGACAGTGAAGCTTGGGAGAACTTATATGGAAAAGATATACGATCTGGTGATCATCGGTTCAGGACCGGCAGGACTGGCGGCGGCGATTTACGCCCAGCGGGCCCGGCTTGAGACCCTGGTCATTGAAAAGGAAATGATGAGCGGCGGACAGGTGCTGAATACCTACGAGGTGGACAATTATCCGGGACTTCCCGGGATCAACGGCTTTGATCTGGGACAGCAGTTCCGTCAGCATGCGGAGAAGCTGGAGGCGGTTTTCTGCCAGGACGAGGTGAAGGCGATCCGTCTGCAGGAGGCAGAGGGAATACAGGAGGAGACTCTGGCGGCGGCAGAGCTTAAGGCGGTGAGCGGCCGGAAGGGAGAGCTTAAGGAGATTATCGGAGCGAAGGACACCTATGTCTGCCGCAGTGTGATCATCGCCTCCGGCGCAGTGCACAGCAAGCTTGGCGTGCCGGGCGAGGAGGAGCTTGCCGGTATGGGCGTCAGCTACTGCGCTACCTGTGACGGGGCATTTTTCCGGAAGAAGGTGACGGCGGTGGTGGGCGGCGGCGACGTGGCCATTGAGGATGCCATTTTCCTGGCCAGGATCTGTGAGCATGTGTATCTGATCCACCGCCGGGACGAGCTACGGGGAGCCAGATCCCTGCAGGAGAAGCTGTTTGCTCTGGACAACGTAACCGTGATCTGGGATACGGTGGTGGAGCGGATAGACGGCGATGAGAAGGTAAACGGCCTGTTCCTTAAGAACGTAAAGACCGGGGAGCATTCAGACCTGGCGGTGGACGGGGTGTTTATTGCCGTGGGAATCACTCCGAACAGCAGCGCCTTTGCCGGCCTGGTCTCTCTGGACCACGGCTATATTGAGGCGGGAGAAGACGGAAGAACCGGCGTGCCGGGCATTTTCGCCGCAGGCGACGTGCGGAAAAAGCAGCTTCGTCAGATCGTCACCGCGGTGGCGGACGGAGCGAACGCAGTAACCAGCGCAGAGCGGTATCTGTCAGAACACCAGAAAGGCGGGAGCCGATGAAAAAGACGGGAAGGATACTTGTATTAAGCTGCCTTCTGGCGGCATTTTCCGGGGTGGTTCCGGCGTATGCAGATGCGGAAAAGTCCCCTCATACGGCGATGCTTGTGGCAGCGCCGGCTGATTATGCCAATATTGCCGTTTCTCAGGTAACCGGCTATGTAAATATCAGAGAGCAGGCGACAACCAGCAGCAAGGTCGTGGGAAAAATCTACAATAACTGTGCGGCCACTATTCTGGAAACGGTGGAGGGAGAGGGCGGCACCTGGTACCGGATTCAGTCCGGTACGGTGAACGGATTCATCAAGGCGCAGTATTTTATCACCGGCGACGCGGCGGAAACCCTGGCTCAGTCCATCGGCCGTGAGTTTGTGACGGTGAACGCGGACAATCTGCGGCTTCGGGAGGCGCCGAACCTGACCAGCAAGACGCTGACGCTTCTGTCTCAGGGGGCGCGCTACGTGGTTCAGGGAGAGGACGGAGATTTCTTTAAGGTAGAGGTAGACGCAGATCTGACCGGCTATATTGCCCAGTCCTACTGCAA
The DNA here is from genome assembly GCA_030524245.1 of Eubacteriales bacterium. Lineage (GTDB taxonomy): Bacteria > Bacillota > Clostridia > Lachnospirales > Lachnospiraceae > Brotaphodocola. The sequence goes on along the minus strand of JAUNGW010000051.1, from coordinate 5,600 downwards.
GGTTGAAGTGGAATTTGACCAGGCGGTTTCTCTGGCGGAGGAGCAGGCGAAGCTTGCGGAGGAAAAGCAGAGAAAGAACGATGCTCAGGTTGCCATAGCAGCGCTGGAGCTGGCAAAGGAGGAGGCTGCCGGAAGCGCAGGCGGCTCCGTCAGCGAGATCATTATTGAAGCGAATCCGGTCAAGAGCGATAATCAGAAGATATCTGCGCCCACGATGGCTTCTGCAGAGAAGAAGCCGGCGGAGACAAAGCAGGATTCCAGCCCGTCCGGCTCAGGAAGCTCTAAGGGCAGCAGCACGGTCGTGGCAGGACAGACAGGGCCAGGAGCGGCGGCGGTGGTGTCAGCCACCAGAACGGCAATCGTAGCTTACGCAAAGCAGTTTTTGGGGAATCCCTATGTTTACGGCGGGACAAGCCTGACCAACGGAGCGGACTGCTCTGGCTTTACCCAGCAGATCTTTAAGAACTTCGGCATTACCACAGGAAGAAGCTCCAGAGACCAGGCGGCGAGGGTAAAGGAGATTCCCGTATCGGAGGCTCAGCCGGGCGACGTGCTGTTCTATGCCAGCGGAGACTACATCAACCATGTAGCTATATACATAGGAGGCGGAGAGGTAATCCACGCCAGCAATCCAACCACCGGAATTACCATTTCCCCGTATAATTACCGGACGCCCTGCAAGGCGGGAACATTCCTTGACTGACGGGAGGCGCCATGGGAAAGAAACAACAATTTTACGGCGTGGATGTGCTGAAATTCCTTATGGCGCTGCTGGTGGCAGGCCGTCATATGGTTCAGGTCTGCTATCCGGCGGACAGCCCCTGGCGTCTGATTGTGGGAAGCTGGCTGTCCAATCTGGCGGTTCCGGTATTCTTCACGGCCGCGGGATTCCTGCTTTTTAAAAAGGTGGAGGAGAAGAGAAGGGCCGGGGCGTCCGGCACGGGAACCGTGCTTGTGTACTGCTGGCGCATCTTTAAGCTGTATGTGCTGTGGAGTATTCTGTACTGGCCGGTGGATATCTACAACTGGTACCACGGCTCCGTCGGGATACGGGAGACGGTAAAGCAGTATATCCGCTCCTTTTTCTTCTCCAGCAGCATTGTCCATCTGTGGTATCTGCCCGCGCTGCTCACCGCCTGTCTGCTTGTCTGGGCGCTGCGGCGGGCGGGGCTTAAGGTATGGCAGCTCCTGATTGTGACGGGAGTTTTGTTTGTCATCGGCTGCATCGGCGACAACTGGTTCTTTAATCAGAAGCTGCCGCCGGATATTCTGGCCGGCCTGTACCGTTATGTGGACTATTTTATGTCCATGAGAAACGGCGTGTTTTATGGAAGCTTTTATGTGGCCATGGGCATGCTCCTGGCCGGAAAGAAACGGCGCCTGTCTCCGCTTTTGTCTGCGGCGGGCGTTGTTCTGTCCGGCTGGGCGATGCGCTGGGAGGTAATCCACTGCTTCAATGTCAATATGGTATTTTTCGCGGCTCCGACTGCGTATTTTCTGATGGAGCTGGCCCTTTCCGCCAGGTTTAAGGACCGGCTTCTTTATCTGCGCCTGCGGGGCATGAGCCAGTGGATTTATTTTATTCACTTGTATCTGCTTTATTTTGTCTCCTGGTCCTGGCAGTTTCATGGACTGCCGCGGACGGAGCTTAACGCGCTTCTGCTTTTGTTTGTGCCGCTGCTTGCAATCAGCTGGGGTCTGACTGCCCTGTCGGACGTGGAAGGCTGTGAGTGGCTGAAGCGCATGATTTAGAAACATGACGGGGGCAGTAGGGTTCCTGAAAACACTTTTAGGAGGAAAGTGAAGGGATGGTATTTAATTCAGCTGAGTTTTTGATATTTTTCCCAATCGTTCTGTTTATTTATTTTATAATTCCGAAAAAAACCAGATATATATGGCTTTTGGCAGCCAGCTATTATTTTTACATGTGCTGGAATCCGAAGTACGCGGTTTTGATGGCGCTGTCGACCGTGATTACATATGCCAGCGGACTGGCGATCGAATTCTGCAGCAGGAGAAAGCTGAAGGTGTCCTGGAAAAAAGCGGTGGTTGCCGTCAGCTTTTGTCTGAATCTTGGGATTTTAGCCGTATTTAAATATTCCGGCTTTTTGATTGATAATCTGAATATAGTCCTCAGCCGCATGCATATAAACACAGTAAGCCATTTGAATATCCTGCTGCCGGTGGGAATCTCTTTTTACACCTTCCAGGCGCTGGGCTATACGGTAGATGTGTACAGAGGAAGCATCAGGGCGGAGAAGAATGTGCTGCGGTATGCATTGTTTGTATCCTTTTTCCCACAGCTGGTGGCAGGCCCTATCGAGCGTTCCGGGAACCTGCTGACACAGATTCAGAATGTGGACAAGATGAAGCTCTGGAATCTGGAGCAGGTCTCCAGCGGATTGATGATCATGCTGTGGGGATTTTTCCAGAAGATGGTAATTGCCGACAGGATCAGCATTGTTGTGGATCAGGTGTATGGGAATTACTGGCTGTATGGAACGGTGGAGCTTGTGCTGGCCACGATTTTTTTCGCGATTCAGATGTACTGTGATTTCAGCAGCTATTCGCTGATTGCCATTGGAGCGGCCAGAACCATGGGATTTTCTCTGATGCAGAATTTCAACGCGCCGTTTTTCGCCAGATCAATCAAGGAATTCTGGAACAGATGGCATATATCCCTTTCCCTGTGGTTCCGGGATTATCTGTATTTTCCCATGGGAGGAAGCCGCTGCAGCCGGCTCAAAAAATACCGGAATATTATGGTGACGTTCCTGGTAAGCGGACTGTGGCACGGCGCAAACTGGACCTATGTGATCGGCGGCGGACTGCACGGCGTCTACCAGGTAGCGGGCGATCTGCTGATGCCGGTCAGGAAGCGGTTTGTGAAGCTTCTTAAGGTGAATACGGAGTGCATGAGCTTCCGTCTGGGACAGATCCTGATTGCGTTTTCCCTGAACTGCATTACCATGATATTTTTCAGGAGCAGAAGCCTTTCTGATGCGGTAACCTATATCCGGCGGCTTGTGACCCGGCCCAATATCTGGACCCTGTACGATAAGAGCCTTTATAACCTCGGCCTGGACCAGGGGCAGATGCATATACTGGCCGTATCCCTGCTGGTGCTCCTTTTTGCAGATCTGCTCCAGTATCGGAAGGGGCTGCAGCTTGAACAGTTTCTGCGCATGCAGAATCTGTGGTTCCGCTGGGGGGTGGCCATCGCGATGCTTTATGCCGTGATAACCTACGGCGTCTATGGACCGGCCTATGATCCTACACAGTTTATTTATTTTCAGTTTTAAAGCGGGAGAAGCCATATGAAAAAAGTATCATAAAAATTCTTGCATTTTTACTGCTTTTGGGAACGGCGGGCGCCTGCTACCGGTATGTGTTTTCCTTTAAGCACGGAGACGGAAGCTATCTGATGGAAACCTTCTACGATCAGAAAAAGCAGACCAACGACGTCCTGTTTATCGGAACCAGCCAGATATTTGAAAATATCAACACGGGGATTCTGTGGGATGAATACGGCATGGCCTCCTTTGACCTGTCTGCCTCCATGCAGCCTGTGTGGAACACCTATTATTATTTAAAGGAAGCCATAAAAACCCAGTCTCCGAAGGTAATTGTCCTGGACGCGTCCGCGGCATCCATGGATGAGGAGTATTCCACGGACAGCACCATTATAAAAAACACCTCCGGAATAAAGCCCTCCATGGACAAGCTGAAAGCGGTTATGGTTTCCGCGCCCAGGAAGGACTGGGGGAAATATCTTGTGCTGTTTCCTACCTATCACACCAGATATACAGAGCTGGACGCGGATGACATTCCTTATTACTGGTCGCCGGAATGGGACGGCTGGAAGGGCTTTATACCCAATAAGCAGGTGGCGGTAATGGAGAAACCGGAGGGATTTCAGACGGAGGAGACTGGAGCCATTACGGCAAAATCGGAGGATTATCTGCGGAAGATCTGTGAGCTGTGCCGGGCGGAGAGCCTTGAACTGGTTATGATCAAGTCTCCGGGAGCCATAACGAAGGACGAGACGATGAAGTACAACCGGATCGGAGAGATCGCCGGAGAGTACGGAGTCCCCTTTGTGAACTTCAATGATTACTATGACGCCATGGAACTGGATTTTTCCGCGGATATGGCGGACGGCGTGCACCTGAATTATCAGGGCAATATAAAATACACCCGTTGTCTGGCGGATTATCTGAAGGAGCGGTACGAGATTCCGGACCGCCGGGGACAAGCTGGCTATGAGTCTTACGATGTGATGGCGGCCAACTGCAGGGCGTGGCTGAAAAATGCGCAGGTTCTGCACACAGACACTGCGGATGCGTTTTTTCAGGCCATTGACGACCCTGACTATATTGTGGTTTATACCGTAAGCGGGGATTATCAGAATGGCCCCGGATACAGCCGGCTGGCAGAGAGACTGGAGCGGTGTGGAATTATGCTTGACGGCCTTCAGGGCTCCTGGGCCTGGGTGGTGAAAAACGGCGAGGTGTTATATTCCTCCGGAGGTGAGGCGAATGTTCAGTGGCACACGGAGCTTGCTCCGTACCGTAATCTGGAGGTGAGCCTGGCCGAGGGCATACCGGTGATTCATTTTAACCAGCAGGCGCAGGAGCGGGTGCATTCCGGGATCAACGCAGTGGTTTATGACACGGTGACCCAGAGCATTGTCGATGCAGCCGGCTTTACAAAGGATATGGGAGAACAGAAGGTACAGTAGCATGAAGCGAGTGCATACAACCATTGGAGCGTTTCTGCGGGAGAGGGCGGAGAAAAGTCCGGACCGCGCTGCGCTGTCGTGCGGGGAGCAGAGCTATACCTGGAAGGAGCTGGATGATTTGAGCAGCTTCATGGCGGCTGAAATGGCGGCTTCGGGAGCTTCTGCAGGAACCAGGGCGGGAATCTGGAGCACCAATTCACCGAACTGGGTGATCACATTTCTGGCGCTGGAAAAGCTTGGGGCCGTCCCGGTGCTGTTAAATACCGGCTGTACTGCCGGGGAGCTGGAACGGGTGCTGCGGTATGCCGGCGTGGAGCTTGTGTATTACGGGGAAGGCTGTAAGCGGATTCTTTATAAGGATATCGTGTCTGCGCTGCAGGAAAAAATGAAAGCACAGGTGAAGCACTGGGGCTATATCGGCAGAGACGGAAACCGCCGGTGGCTGACTAAAGACAGCTTTGCGCCTGCCAGTCAGAGCAGGGAGGCATTGGAAAAGGTAGAGGCCAGCCTTAAGCAGGTGAGCCCGGAGGATACGGCGGCGGTTCTTTTCACCTCGGGAACCACTGCGGAGCCCAAGGGAGTGATGCTGAGTCATTACAGCCTGATCAACAATGCGATAGAAACCTGTGAGCATATGGACTGGCAGGAGCAGGACAGCATGCTGACCGCGGTGCCGCTGTTTCACTGCTTCGGCATTTCCGCCGGTCTGCTCGCCGGTATGTATGTGGGCTTTTCACTGCATCTGCTTGAGTATTTTAAAACCGTCAAGGTGCTGAGCGCCGTTCAGGAGTATCGGTGCACGCTGCTGAACGGAGTGCCGTCCATGTTCCTGGCCATGATCAGGAACCCGGAGCTGGGA